>PBPW01000010.1 GCA_002725545.1 Fidelibacterota bacterium
TTTAAAAAAGCAGTTGATGAGGGGGTTGCCACTTTTATGGCCGCGTATAATAGCTGGAACGATCTAAGGTGTCATGCAAGTAAATATCTTCTAACCGATTTATTAAAAGATGAACTTGGATTCAAGGGTTTTGTGGTTTCAGACTGGGCCGCAATTGAAAATATTCCGGGTGATTATAAATCTGATATAATCATTTCAATTAACGCCGGTATTGATATGGTAATGGTGCCTGGCGCAGTAAGAGATGGTAAAGAATCTTATCAGAATTTTCTAAAACTATTTGAGGAGTCAGTAGTGGACGGCTCAATTCCAATGAATCGTGTTGATGATGCAGTAAGAAGAATTTTACTAATTAAAAAACAATCCGGACTTTTTGACAGGCCATTCAGCGATCAAGGTCTGCTTTCGCATGTAGGGTCAAAAAACCATCGGGAGATTGCTAGGGAAGCAGTACGAAAAAGTATGGTTTTACTAAAAAATGAAAGCGGCTTACTGCCCTTACCTAAAAATGGAAAAACCATTGTAGTGGCAGGAAGAGGAGCGGATAATATTGGTATGCAGGCGGGCGGTTGGACTATCAGTTGGCAAGGTGGAATGGGTAAAATAACCGAAGGGACATCAATTTTAGATGCAATAAAATCTGCGGTTGATCCTGGAACAGTGGTTGAATATACTAGAGACGGCACAGCGTTTACAGGTGATATAGCGGTTGTGGTTGTTGGAGAAAAACCTTACGCTGAAATGATAGGCGATGATGTTGATTTAAGATTAGAAAAAGAAGACCTAGATGTAATCAATCGTTTCAAGGAAAATAATATACCTGTAATTGTGGTTTTGCTTTCAGGCAGACCAATGATGATAACGAATGAGGTAAAGGATTGGGATGCGCTTATTGCAGCTTGGCTTCCTGGAACAGAAGGATCTGGAGTTGCGGATGTGCTATTTGGAGACTATAACCCATCTGGAAAATTATCTTTCAGCTGGCCAAAAAATGTTGATCAGTTTCCTATCGATGCTAATGATGATCACTTATATGATTATGGATATGGATTATCTTACTAGTCTTGATTTAAATGGAATATAAATAATGTCTTATCGCTTAGGAATCGACCTTGGGGGAACAAAAATTGAATCGGTAATTATCGATGAACAATTTCAAGTGGTAAAAAGAGAACGTATCCCCACCAATCGAGATGAAGGATACGAAGCGATAATTGAACGCATAATCGCGCTATCAAAATCTATGATTAGTGATTATAAAAATTTTGAAGGACCTATTGGAATATGCACCCCAGGTACCATTGAAGCTGAAACAGGGCTTTTAAAAAATAGCAACACGGTCTGCTTGATCGGTAAACCAATACAAAAAGATATGGAATTAGAGCTAGGCATTCCAGTCTTAATGGAGAATGATGCCAATTGCTTTGCTCTAGCTGAAGCAACATTGGGTGCTGCAAAAAAATACAATGTTGTTTTTGGTGTTATTTTAGGCACAGGGTGCGGGGGTGGAATTACAATGCTTAAAAATATTCACAGAGGCTCTAATAGGATTGCTGGAGAATGGGGNCANCACTGTTTGCACCCAGGTGGTAGAGATTGCTATTGCGGNAACAAAGGATGCGTTGAATCCTANATATCCGGTACGGCTCTTGAAAAAGAATGGTATGATCTTACCGGAGAAAATCACACCGTAACAGATATTATAGAAAAAGGTCTGTATAAAAAACATCCCGAATGGAAAGAGAATTTTTTAAAGAACTTTGGCAGAGGACTTGCTAACGTCATTGACATCCTTGATCCGCATGCAATTGTTTTGGGGGGNGGTCTATCTAAAATCGACCTGTTATATACNGAAGGCAGGGATTCAGTGTATAAAGAAACATTCAGTCAAATTGTTCGCACTCCCATTTTAAAAAATAAATTAGGCGATTCAGCCGGTGTTTTTGGAGCAGCAATGTTATCGGATTACATTTGAGGTTTGCTAAATGGTTATATCATTTAACCGCTACCGATCAACTTATCATAGCGGGATTCTTTCTTTTTAGTATAGGATTATCTTATTTAACAATCATCAGTCTTCGATATTGGCATAATAAAATTCATCATCAAGCTGAATATTCTCATGAAGTTAGAATCACCCCCTTCTTTTTATTAGGCGTTGCTATGATTTATGCTGCATTATTATATATGTCCATTGGGGCAAGTGTAACAAAATGGATTATAGAATTTTCAAATTAGTCCAATCATAGAATTTCGTATGACAAGTCTGATATTTTTTAATTTCAAAAAAAATAAATGGTGGGCATTTAAACAAATGGGGCTGCACCGTAGACACTTTAANAATATAGATGGGCTTAATTTTTATAAAATGCTGGGAACGGNAAGNGGNCCTGGATTTAGTATGTACCCNGACTTTTCAACCTATGCTCTTTTATTGACCTGGGATAATGAGCTATCTGCAAGCAAGTACTTTAATTCAAATAATTACTACAATCTGCTTTTAAGTAAAGCAGAGACTTACAGAAAAATTTTTCTATCTAGTTTTAAAAGTATTGGTGAGTGGGATGGGAAAAATCCTTTTGAAAGATATGATGATGATTTTCAGCCAACTAGTAACAAAGTTGGGGTCTTAACTCGCGCAACAATTCACTTCAATAAATTAACGCGCTTTTGGAAATCGGTAAAACCTGCAAGCGACGCGATATCAAAAGCTGAAGGTGTACAATTTTTTAAAGGGATTGGAGAGTTACCATTTATTCAGCAGGCCACATTCAGTATATGGGATTCTGAAAAGCATATTAACAGGTTTGCATATGAAAATGTAAATCATAAAAAAATCGTCGATAAAACGAGAAAGCAAAAGTGGTACAGCGAAGACCTTTTTGCGAGGTTTCATATTATAAGTGACACTGGACATTTAAGGCATTGATATGAATAAAGTTACTATCGTTGGGTCTGGAGTTGCGGGGCTAGCAACTGCGACAAGGCTAATAGCCAAGGGGTACGATGTTTCAATTTTTGAATCAGCAGCATATACCGGTGGAAAGATCCATTCTTTTAATTTAGATGGCTATAGATTTGATGCTGGCCCCTCATTATTTACCCTACCACATTTAGTTGATGATCTATTTAAAAACTTAGGGGAGAACCCTAGGGATTTTTTCAATTACGAAAAAAAAGACATCCATTGCGAATATTTTTGGAATGATGGTAAAAAACTAACGGCGTATTCCGATATCAGTAAATATTTTACGCAAATCTATGAACAATTTGGAGTGCATGAATCAATCATGCATAGGTATTTGAAGCGATCTAAAAGAAAATATGAACTAACACAAAATATTTTCCTTCAAAAATCACTGCATAAATTTTCAACCTACTTATCAATAGATATTCTCAAGGCAATCCCATTCTTGAGAAGCTTAGATATATTTAAAAGTTTGAATCAAGCTAATAAGCTCTTTTTGAAAGAGCCACATCTTGTTCAGCTTTATAACAGATACGCAACCTATAATGGATCAAACCCCTATGAGACACCAGGGATTATGTCATTAATTCAGCACCTTGAGTCTCACTACGGCACCTGGGTTCCAAAAAAAGGTATGGTTGAAATAAGTAAATCCCTTACAAGGTTATTAAAAAAGAAAGGGGCAAAAATATATCTAAACTCTAACGTTGATGAAATTATTACGAAGGGCAATAAAGCAATCGGAGTATTATCAAATGGTAAAGAATTTGAATCGGACTATGTAGTTTCCAATATGGATATCTTTTTTACATATAAAAAGCTATTGAAAAAAATTGAAATGCCAAAAAGAGTAAATAGATCTGAGCGGTCCAGCTCTGCTGTTATTTTTTACTGGGGCATAAATAGAGTTTTTGACCAACTTGATCTACATAATATTTTATTTTCAGAAAATTATCAAAATGAATTTGAAACAATTTTTAAAAAGAGAGAATTAACGAATGATCCTACAATCTATATTAATATTACATCAAAAGATATACCGGCTGATGCACCAAAAGGTTGTGAAAATTGGTTTGTGATGATTAATGCGCCATATGATTGCAAGCAAAATTGGGAACGAATGATAAAAAAGCTAAGGAAAAACGTAATAAATAAAATAAATAAAATGCTGAAGGTTGATATAGAAAAATCAATCCAAGTTGAAAAAATTTATACGCCTAAAACAATAGAAACAATGACCCAATCTCATCTTGGATCATTGTATGGGACATCCAGTAATTCAAAATTATCGGCATTTTTACGCCATCCAAATTTTACAAATAAAATTAATAATCTTTTTTTCACCGGAGGAAGTGTTCACCCGGGCGGCGGTATTCCGCTATGTCTAATGTCCGCCAATATTGTTGCTAATGAATTCAAGGATAGGTCGCATGTCNAAATTTAGTAACCTTACAAACTATTCTGCGTTGACAATCTGGATATTTCAGCTTTTTGGGNCAATAGGGATATTATTTTGGGACAGGCAATGGTTTATTCAAGCCACTCCATTTTGTTTACTTTTATATTTTTTGCTTTTAATTATAAATAGTAATTCGAAAAATGTTTTTTACTTATTGATAGTTTTTATCTGGGGTATGCTAGCTGAAATAATCGGCGTTAATACGGGCCTTATTTTTGGCTCCTATAATTACGGTGATTCCTTGGGAATTAAAGTAATGGACGTCCCCATATTAATTGGAATAAATTGGATTATTACTGCAATTATCTGCGGAACCATTGCAAGACAAATAAAGGTTTTAAAATATTTTCAAGTCACAATTGCTATTGCTTTAATGCTATTGCTTGATTTTTTTATTGAACCTGTAGCTCCGATGATGGATATGTGGAATTTTTCTAATACGAATTCTGCGCCATTATCTAACTATATCACCTGGGCCATAGTAGCCCTGCCGTTGCAAATTTATTTTGTCGTTAAAAAATTAGAGTTCAATTTTGCAATATCAGCTAATCTATATCTATCGCAATTGTTATTTTTTGCCGTATTGAATTTTGCGGTTTGAACTAAGTTTTCTTGGCTCTGATTTCTTGATCTATATATAAAGGTAAAAATAATAAAGAGAAACCGTAAAATATATCTTCAAACGGAATGGTGCCGATTCGAAGACCTAAATTATGACTATCATTATACCAAACAATTTCATTTAGAATAAAAGATCCTGTTAGAATTCCATTAATGATAAAGAATGGAATCAATATAAAAATATACGACACCAGAAATGATCCCAACAGTTCTGGTAATCTAAGATACGAAATTCCAATCAAAATGGCTGCAAGACTTAATGCAGAGACGGTATAATAATTATCTAAATTCAAAAAACTAGTTGTTAGCAAAAAAAAGATGAGGGCATATGCCGCAAACTTTGTAACAACTGCTGATAGCTTCAATTGTGGCGTTAAGGCTTCTTTGCAAAAATGAATGAAAAGGGAGCTGTATGGTATGCAAATAAAAAATAGCCATTCTTCAAAAGGGAGTCCAAATAAATCTTTTCCGATTAGATAGGTTTTGTTAAAGCCCCATATCCCCCATTTTGTAAAAAAGACATCCCAAATAATAAATAGTACAAACGTAAGTAGAAAACCAGGCGCTAAAGATAAAAATCTATTAAAATAATTAACTTTATTTTCAAAGGAAAGCGCTAAGGGTAGAGCAAAAGCTGAAAGATTAATAATTAAATAAAGATAATTATCCATTCTTTGCGCTGAATGCCCTAAGCGATTTAAGGCTTACAAACAGCATCCCAAAAAATTCACCATCTTCCTTATTCTCATTGGAATGATGTTTTCTATGTTCAAACAATACTGCTTTTAGGTAGGGATTTTTTGGTTTTTCAAACATCTTAATTCTTCGATGAATAAAGATATCATGCACAAACAGATAGGCAACACCATACAGTAGAATACCCAATCCAGAAAAGAATAAAATATCATTCTGATAAAGGCTTCCAAAAATAAATCCTGAAGCACTTGGAATTGCAAATATCAGTGCAAATGAATCATTTTTCTGAAACGGCTTTCCAGTCAAAACATGGTGGTCCTCATGTAAAAACCATAACGGCCCATGCATTAAAAATTTATGGGTAGCCCATGCCGCAAATTCCATAAAAAGGAATGCCGAGATAACTATAAATAATTCAAACATAATAACAACTAAATTTACATAATAAGTTATTTTTGAAGCGCATATTAAAATTATTTTTTCTTCTTTTTCCGTTTCATCTCCAAAAGCTTCCATGCCGCTTTTGGAATTTTTTCCAGTTCGTTCATCTCACCTGCGCCTTGCAACCATTCCCCGCCATCAATAGTGACAACCTCTCCATTAATATAGGCGGCTTGATCGCTAATCAAATATGAAGCTAGGTTTGCAAGCTCAATGTGTTCTCCAACGCGTTTCAATGGGATTCGTGCTTTCATTTTTTTATCAATGCCTAAGCCTGGGGGTGCCAATCGAGACCAAGCGCCTTTCGTAGGAAATGGGCCAGGGGCTATTGCTACAGTTCTGATGCCATACTTTGCCCACTCTACCGCAAGGGATCTTGTCATTGCAAGAACACCAGCTTTGGCGCAAGCGGAAGGAACAACATAACCAGAGCCTGTCCATGCATAAGTGGTAACAATATTTAAAATAATTCCGCTTTTATTCTTGCGCATCACCTTGCCAGCCGCTTGCGTACAATGAAATGTTCCGTTCAAAACAATATCAATCACTGTCTTGAATGCGTTGGGACTTAAATTTTCAGTAGGGCTAATGAAGTTACCAGCAGCATTGTTTAATAAAATATCAACAGAGCCTAATTCTTTAACCGTTTGCTCTACCATCGCTTCGACCTGTTCAGGGTCCCTTACATCACAAGGGATTGCAACTACCTTCCCTCCGCTTTTTTGTAGCTCTTTAGCAGCCTCGCTAATTACTCCTTCACGGCGACTAGTTATCACCAGGTTAGCCCCAAGCTCTGCAAATCTAGTTGCCATTGACTTACCAAGACCTGTGCCACCTCCGGTGACAATTATATTTTTCCCCTTAAGTAGTTTTGCATCAAACATAGATAATTTCCCCAAAAGTAATGATTAAACTAAGTATAAAAACAAAAAAGCCCCGATATAAATCGAGGCTTTTATGTTTGCTACCTAAAAAGGTAATTAGTCTTGGTAAGCTTCTTGTTGAGCTTGACCACAAGCATTTACAGCTTGAGAAATAGCTTGAAATACTTCTTGCGGACTTTTTTGATCATTTCTAGCATCTTCCATAGCGTCTCTACCTGCATCTGCACATTCATTCCAAGCGTCATCACCAACATAATTGCCTTCTGCTTGAGCTTCTGCTTTTGCTGTAGATTCAGCTGCGTCAAACGCTGCATCAAAATTAAATCCACCACCTGGTTGTGCTCCTGACATCCAAGCTTGTACTACTGCCTGGCTAGGTCCATCAGGGCCACCTGGTCCACCTGGTCCACCTGGTCCACCTTGTCCACCTGGTCCACCTTGTCCACCTGGTCCACCTGGTCCACCATGTGTACCGCCATCATGCATACCACCTTGAGGTCCACACTGAACTGGGGAACCATCTTCATATTCATGGTAGGTTGCATAAGGGCCTTCATAATCAGGGCCAGTATCTTTTACACCATTTTGATTGTGATCAACCCAAAATACTGGTGAGCCAGCTTCTAGAGCCATACAATTAGCTTCATCAAAGTTTGGTCCCATAGGGCCATCCATTGGTCCATGGTTACCGCCATGGTCATTTCCGCCATGGTCATTTCCATCATGGTCACCTGGTCCACCATGTGTGCCTGGTCCACCATCATGCATACCACCATCGTGGTCGCTATGGCATTCGTTATCATCATGGTCACCATCAGGATCATTCATTCTATGTGCTTCAGATTCAAGCATGCACAATTCCATTGCAAGTCTCTGAGCAACTTCAGCGCTTTCGCCGCCTTCATCATAAAGACCTTGTAGCCACTCTTCAAATTCTTCTGCAACTTCACCAGCTGCACCATCAGCGCCATCATTATATTCAGAGTCTACAGCTTCTTTCATTTTTGGAACCATTCCCATAAGATAGGCTTGGTCGCTAGGGTCTAATACACCGCGATCCATGCCTTCTTGAACAGCCATCATAAAATGTTCAGCAGCAGATTTGTGATCCATATTTCCACCTGGGCCACCTGGGCCACCTGGGCCACCTGGGCCTGGAGGTCCACCTGGAGGGCCACCTGGTGTTCCACCTTGAGGAGGTCCACCTTGGCCTGGAGGGCCACCTTGGCCACCTGGAGGTGGTTGTTGTCCGCCAGTTGGAGGTTGTGCAAATAGCATTGAAAATGCAAATACTCCAACTAACATTGTATTAATTAACTTCATTTCATCCTCCTTACAGACGTGTAATAGTTAATTTTTCTTTTTCAAAGTTCATTTTTCAATAAATCTAGATACAATATATCATATATCCAGTTTAATGGTTGTGATAAAAATCACAAAATTTTTATCGTGACTTCATTAACCTGCCGATTTCAGCAGTTCCTCGGTTGAATTCTTGCCCGAAAGCAGCATAATATAGATTAACTTCATAAAAAAGCCTAGCTGCATCTCTATCTACTACAAAATTTGTTGTTTCAAGCACATCTCTCGATGGAAATAAAATTTCAATACCCGGTTTAAAATATTGTAATGTTAGATCCAAATCTGGATTCATGTTAAGTAGTTTTTTTAGAATAAGTACTTCATACAGTCTTCTTTCATACTTTGGGAACTCAGCAGATAATAATATGGTAAATTCGTCCTCTGTTGGTGAAGCGCCTATTTTATTAAATTTTATTAATTCATTCTTGTAGGATTCTTTAAGGGAAATATAGTTCACAGTTGCTGTGGGCTGAACAAATGGCTTATCAATGGTAGCTTTACCTGTAACAGAGTAGGTTAGTTTCATCGCTCGATTCGCTGGAATATTTTTAACAGCCTTAGAAAGCATCTCAACTTCAAACCCAGCAGGATCTTGCAATGAAGAAGCAAAATAGATTATGCTTTCAGGATCTACAAAATCCACATAATTCATTTTACCTATAATGTCTAGAAGCATTTTTTTGACCAATACAGATTCGCCCGGTATTCTTCCTTCAAGGATTGACTGGTATGGTTCTTTTTGCGCTAGAGTTTTGTCTTTATCTGCGCGCTTGTAAACTTCTTGAACGATATTTTGATAAACCGGACTTTCATCAATAAAACTCAGGTCAAAAATATCACCTTGCCTAACGCGATAAGAGTTTGGAAAAGATTTATTATTATCTTGGTCGAATAATGGGGAATCCTGAGGAATCACTCTACTAAACTGATCTGCTGATTCTCTTATAATATGAGGGGTAATCACCACAATCACTTCACGCCTAACCTTTTTGCTGCCACTGACGCTAAAGAGGTTTTTAATTAATGGCAATTGCCCTAAAAGCGGAACGCCTCCCTCATTATCTGATGATTTTTCATTAATCAGTCCACCAATGATAAATGGTGTATTATTTGCGACACGCACAAATGATTGAACTTTTCTGTTATTGATAATTGGCGCTGATTCGACATCTCCTCCGCCCGTTGCTCCTATACGCTCTTCCGTTTCACTAATAATGGTTTCAACCTGAATGGTGACACTTGAACCGTCTTCGCTAATTCTAGGCCGAACATTCAAGACAATGCCCACAGGTATATAGTCTACTGATCTGGTTTTTGCAATTTGATCAGTAATCGTTCTTACAATTGGAATCTGCTGACCAACCTGGATACGTGTTTGCCTACCATCAAGAACTAAAGCAGAAGGTTTAGACTTAATCGTAGCTAATTTTTTACTAACCAGCGCATCAATATTTGCACGAAAATTTGCACCACTACCCAATAATGTTCTATCAAGAACAACAGTGAAAGGTGAAATTGAACCACCTTGTGGAGGTGGAAAATTAGCTGTAACGCCAGAACCTGCAGCAGAAAAATCAACACCCAGTTCACTTAAATTATCTCTGTTTATTTCAATGACGAGCGCTTCAATCGCAACTTGACTTGCAGGTACATCAATTTTATTTGCAAGTAAATCTAGTAGCTGCGCAAGGGGGCGCATATTATTTGATTTGTAGCCTATTAAAAGGCGTTGCATAGGATCACCGCTGGTCGTGTTATCTAATGTTACTCCCCCCAAATCTACACCTAAAGCTGATTTTTTAGTGGAAACTTTGGCCCTGGTTTTTGAAACAAGAGAGATCGTTTCAGTGTCTGGCATTTTAATGATAACTGGCAATACTCCAGGGGCATTCAGATTGTCAATATTATTAGAAAAGTTTGGGGTAAAATTATTTTCACCTGAAGTTTCACCCTTGCTTGCCCTGTATTCTACAACGGTATAACCCATTGTTTTTAGGATAGCTAATGCACGATCCGTTTGAATATAGCTAAGCTTTACAACTTCATAGTCCAAATCTCTAAGCGCGTTGGCATTTGCGCTTGGCGGTCTGGAGGCCGATGATGGTGGTCTTGCTGGAGGTCTTCTAGATGCGGATGGTGGTCTTTGCTGAGAAAATGACCAAGATAAAAGTAAAATTAATAATAATATTTTTTTCATCAGTCTGATGGGGCTTGAACTAGTTTTATTGGTAAAGAAAGATTCAGTCCCTCAAAGTTAGCTGAAATATGGCCTGTGGCCTTTAAAGGTAGAGTAGGAATAAAAAAAGATAAACCCTGCCAAACTGAATTGGCAGAATCGGCAAGAGATACATAAACATATTTATCAGAAAATTGAAGAGTACCATAGGCATCATAGTAGGAAAAAACATTAGAATGATGATCAAACTGTCCACCAACGACACTATAATTACAGAACCAATCCCCAGTAGGTTTTGTCCCAGGAACTAATCGTCTAATGGTGGTAATTACTTTAGTGCTGCTATTAGAGTAAACAATATCAGGATCAATCTTTAGGGATAATTCATAGAGGCCATTGTTTGTTTTGACCTCTTTTTCTGTTATTAGTAGATTATTTTTATCTTCACACGAAATAAAAATAACTAGCGCCGAAATAATTACGGCCTTGACACAAGAAAAGGGTTTTACAAAAAAATTGCTACTATCTTTAATTAACTGCATATTATTTACTTTTTACCTCAGAAGGATATACCTTAATTGTAAACTAATTATAGTGATAAAGTAAACACTTTCTTAAAGAGATTTCAACAATAAATATTTATAGGAAATTAGGCTTGGATGCTTGTGATTCTATTCAATCACAAATAACTTAACGCTAATAATATTGAATGAATATTAAGAAAAACCACATACGTTAATATNGCTACTGAAAAAAAATCTCCCAAAAAAGTTGCAGCTAAAAAGCAACCTGTAAAGAAGAAGCTCCCCAAAAAATCTATGGCTAAGAAGCCAATAGCGAAAAAGCGGGTAACTAAAAAGAAAAGGCAGGCTCAATTAGTCTACACGCTAAACTCTAAAAGTCAATTAACACTAGATGGGCTGCAAAAATGGACAAAGTTTGTAGGTATAATGAATATCATTACTGGAATTATATACTGTCTAACAATATTCATCTTTTCAATTCCAACNGTGATCATGGGCGTTGTTACTATTTTAATGGGAAGCAAATTAACTGTAGCAGCAAACCACCTAAGCTTTGCAATGCAAAATGAAGATAATGAGAGCTTTCANATTGCTTTGGATCAACTTCATCGGTATTTTTTGATAAATGGAATTTTATTCATAATTACAATAATTTTTATTCTAATTTTAGTTGTTATAGCNAGTCTTTTTGCGGGAATATTGATTGAATTTATCAATGAAAGCGGCTTTAACTATTCGATTAGTCTCTTAACGAAAGTGAAATATATTTACTAATGAAGTTTTTGAAAAAAATAGTAAATATCAAAGCAGGTGAAGGGAAAATGGTCCTTACCTATTTCTTATTCTCTTTCTTCACTATTGCTATGGGCCTAACAGCAAAGACAGCAAAAGACGCTTATTTTTTAAGTCGATTTGATAAGTCGATTCTTCCTTTAATGTTTTTGGCGGTTGCGATAGCNATTGCACCAATCTTAAGTGGCTATACTAAGCTAGCAAAGAAACTTGTTCCTAAGGTGATGTTCNTTCTTACCACTACAATATTTTGCGCATCATTTATTATATCTCAACCCTTTATTGAGGGTTGGGTGATCCCCCTTATATATATATGGGTTGAAATTGTTGTAGCAATTGCTTTGATACAATTTTGGGGATTTGCAGCCGAGTCCTTTCAACCGCAACAAGCAAAGAGACTNTTTGGTATAATCGCTGGGGGAGGCTCTTTTGCCGTGATGCTTATTGGAATGAATTTAACGCCATTTGTCAATGCATTTGGAACCAATGAATTATTGTATTTAGCAACTGGCTTTATGGGTATTTCATTTCTCTTTGGGCTTTTGAGTATGAGCTATATGCGACAAGATCCACCTCAAAAATCCGCTGTTAAATCAACCACTAATAAATCAAAAAAATCTAGAGATCCGTTTTTGTTGGGTATTATGGGGATCGTTGCTTTATCTGGGATCGTTACCGTCCTAGTTGATTATCAATTCAAAATGATTGCCAGCGATACATTCCCAGATGAAAGCAAGCTCGTAGCATTCTTTGGATTGTTTTATGCTATTTCNGGTGCAGCATCAATTATTATGCAATTTTTTGTTACAGGGCCAGTTTTATCAAGGTTTGGTATTCTAGTAGGCTTGATGGCGTTACCATTCTTTCTGATTTTGGGTTCGATTTCCTTCATCGTTGTTCCGGTATTGATAACTGCGACGATAGGTAAATTTTCTGATCAGACATTTAAATTTACTATTTTTAGCTCATCGATGGAGCTATTGTGGCTTCCTGTGCCTGCAGATACAAGAAGGACTTTGAAACCGCAAGTTAGTGGAACAATCAAATCTATTGCTGAAGGGTTTGGTGGGGTTACAACTTTTTTATTAGCAAAATTTGTTGCCTTGCAAACATTGAGCTTTGTTTCAATTGGNGCAATTTTTCTATGGATTCTGACCTCGCTTCGAGTACGAACGGGCTATATTAAGCAACTTGAAAATGCAATTTCAAAACGTCAAATAGACTTTGAGGAGCTTAATGTTGATGTACAGGATGCCGCAATGGTGAAAACCATTGAGGATACACTTTCATCTGATAATGAAATGAAGCAACTGTTTGCTTTTGAAATTATTGAAGGCCTCCCNCTTTATTCTTGGAAAAAAACTATTGCCGATCTTTTTGATAGTGGTAGCGCAGAGGTTAGAAAGCGCATTTTGGATCTTGCATGGGATGAGGAAGAAATTATTTCCAATGATAATATTATAGAAGCGATCAATAAAAATGATGCAGTATCGGCTGATGCAATTGTCACATCAGGAAAAAGAAAACTCACACAAATTCAAAATCAACTTGAAAATCTACTTGAAAGCGAATCAAATGAACAGCGTGCGGCGGCGGCGGCGGCNATCATTGATATTCAAGCAGGCTCTATGGATAAGGCAATAATGATTTTAAACAACGCGCTGGAAAGCGATGATGAGCAAATCAAGGCTAACGCAATTAAACGTCTTGAAAAAAATGATGAAATTCTTCCAGAAGCCAAACTTACAGAATTCTTAAATGATGAAAATGTATATGTTAGTAACGTTGCTTTACAGATCGCTGAGAAGCGCAAGGATGAAAACCTNATTCCTGCAATCATTTCAAACTTAAGCAATATAAAAACATCGCTCCANGCGCGTCAAACTCTCAAAGTTTATTCTAAAGATTTTATTATTNAAANTTTTAAAGAACTCTTATCAAAAGAAGATTTAAGTCGCAACTTGAGGCTGGGAATAGTACGAGCTTTAAGAGAATACGAAGGGCATGCTTCAATTAAGATATTAATGAGTCAGTTAAGCCATAATGATCAAGATATTTATAACGAGGTTATCGATTCTTTGCTTATCTGTGCTAGGACTNATCAATTAGATGAAAATGAATTGGAAATTGTAGCAAATGAAATTCAAAAAATTGCTAAAAAAGTATACGCAATGAATGAGTGCAAGAANTTGCTTCCTGAGGATGAAAATCAAATTTTGATGGTTGATCATTTGAATAATGAAATTCAGAATACATTACCCTCACTATTGAAATTAGGTGTTATGGGCAAACCAAATACCCCAATTGAAACCTATATTCAGATCATNAAATCCGAAGACCCTGCTAAGTTGCCATTTTTACTGGAATTCTTTGAGAATATCTTTGATAAAGATCAAAGAAGCATAATTAATCCATTAATCGAGCAAATCCCACCAGAGGAAAGAAGCGAGATAGGTAAANGCCACTTTGANGATCTTCCTTCAAAAATTGATGATGAACTTATCTCATTTCTCCATTCACCAAANAAATGGGAATCAATCATATCATTAGATTATCTGATTAAAGCGGAAAAAAGAGATATAATTTTATCNCTAGATTGGGAAAAAGTACCGAATTCCACTGGTAATTGCGAGCTAGTACAAAGAATATCAGAAAAAAATAATCTGAATATCGATGACATTCCTTCAGAACGTTTTAAATTAGAGGGTTATGAGTTGGGCATGTATTCAACATTAGAAAAGACAATTATTTTAAAGTCTGTTGATTTGTTTAAATCAATACCTGCTGAAAATCTATCAAGAGTGGCGCAGATTACTGAAGAAGTTCGCTGCGATGATGGAGAGTCAATTATCTCTGAAGGTGAATTCGGTGACTCATTGTTCATTGTAGTTAATGGAAATGTAAAAATTCACAAAGGCGAAAAAGAAATCACACAAATGGGTGAGGGAAGCTGTATTGGAGATATGGCTTTACTTGATGGTGAGCCGCGATCAGCAGATGTAACTGCAACTGAAGAAACTACATTATTCAAAATTGAGCAGGAAGGTTTCTATGAGGTTATGGGTGGCCATAGCGATATAATGGAAGCAATTATAAAAAATCTATCCGGCCGCGTACGCAATATGAATGAGCAACTGTATAGCAAGTAAAAACTAATTATTAAATTTTTTGCTTAGNTCTTCTTGCGTTTTGTCCTGAACCTTTTTCACAGTATTATCTTTAATCTTCTCCCCTGTCTCGATTAGCTTTTCTTTTAAATCACCTTGAGAAAATTCTTGACCGGTCCAAATCGTATAGGCAGTCCATAAAATAAAAATGGAAATAGAAATAAGAGCAATTTTCAAAAGCTTCTTAGCTAGACTAAATAAAATAATAACTGAAAAAACAACNGCGACAATTAAATANGCAGGGTTTGCTGAAAGTATTTCGGTAAAATTATCCATCAGACTCTTCTTGTAGTTTCTTTTTCCTTCTATTCATTCGACCAGATCTCTCTTCATATTCTTCAATCATTTCTATAATTCGTGGGTCATCTGGCATTTCAAATTTCATTGTNTCTAATCGTCCGCNTTTCTCTACAACTTTTCCTTTGTTCATTTTGATCTCGACAACGCCAATATAATATCCCGACTTACCAGCTTGGACAATTAAAGTGCCATTAACTTCTTCAGGTGATTGAATTGCAGTTTGGCTATGCGCGCCAACTATTAAATCAAGCCCATCAATTTTTTTTGCAAAAGTTCGATCNAGATCATAACCTTGGTGCGTCATTAAAATAAAAATGTCAGCTTTTTTCTCAAGCTTCTTCATTTCATCTTTTACAGCTTTTACTGGATCAGAAAGTCNAATTCTGCTTTTTATTTCTTCAGGATAGAATTTTATCGCATTAGAATCAACAATGCCCATCACTGCTATTCGCAGACCTTTTCTTCTAATAATTTTTGATGTAAAAAGATCTGAACGATCAATATTGGTGCCAACTAATGTTGTGCCTAGTTGACCTCTTAATCGATTCAGTGTGCGGGCATCCAATANCAATTCTTGATCACCATATAAAAGCGCATCATAAGGCAAAAGCCCATAAGCCTCAGCAACCAGACTATCTTTAAGGGTTTGTTGGGACATCGTTAAAAAATCTCCAGCATCAACTAAAATAGTATTTGGGTTTTCTTTAATAAAGTTTTTTACATAAACGGATCTTTTTTCAATGGATCCAAATGGATTATCTGGGCAATAGCAGTTTTCTAAGGCCCCATTTGTATTGTTTGTATGAAGCACATAGAGAGATTTTCTTTGCGCAGCTAAGTTAGATGCCAAGCCAACAGTTATAAAAAAAAGAATAAGTTTATTTAGTTTTAAGTATGCCATACGCCCTAAAATTGAGGGTAATGAAATCTTTAATCAACATATTTTTATTGTCCGTTTCATTGTTTGCTCAGTATCCTGCAGACTCGCTTTTTAAAGATAGTAATAACAATGTTATGCAGAAAATGTTCCTTTACCCGATAACAAAATGGCAACGCTTATCTTATAATTCAGATATAATTGGTTGTCAGTATTATCCTAGCTGCTCCCATTATGGCGCAAAAGCGATTCACTCAAAAGGTGCTATTCTTGGATCAATAGTGACCTACGATAGGATTATTCGGTGTAATGAAGCTGCAAAATTTAATCATGATAATATGGGTGGTTTTTATTATTCAGATGGTCGACTAGTTGACCCTGTTGATTATTATCCAACTAAATCAAATAAAAAGTCTCCTATGCTCGCCGCTAGCCTTTCAGCATTAGTCCCAGGATCAGGAAGAATGTATGGAGGTAGATTAATTATGGATGGTTTCTATGGCTTACTGGTTTCATCATTGACAATTCAGATGGCTCAAAAAAGTATTAAAAAAGAAAGTGCAATTTCCCCGTTTTTTATTGGAGTAGCTCTTACAACTTATTTTGGCGAAATATATGGGGCTTATAGAACTGCAAAATATTATCAAAGCCACCCAAAATCCGGAGACGAGAATTAAAACTATGAGTAAAATAAAAATGGGTAATATATCTAAGGCTTCTAACAATGGTGGAAACTGGATTGGTGTTGGTGCGGCGATAGGGGTAGCAGTTTTTGCCGCTACAAATGAACCAGTATGGATAGCGGTAGGTGTTGCAATTGGCGCAGCGCTTGGCTGGCGAAAACCAAAAGGTCAAAACGAAGATTAATATTGTAACGGATACTCCACTACAATAGAGTAATGATGAGCCACTGAGCGGAATCGAACCGCTGACCTACGCATTACGAATGCGTTGCTCTACCAACTGAGCTACAGTGGCAATTAAAAAAACAATTATTCTTTATTTAATAATTTTTCAAAGAAAGGAACAAATTTTCGATCAAAAAACTGTTTGTTAGTCTCCCATATTTCACGGCCATAATTTGAACGATAAAAACTTAAACCTATCCTATCGAAAGCTCTTTCATCAAGGATATTATCCTCTAGTTGGAGAAAAATATTTTCAACTCTACGAAGACCAGTCATAACTGTTAAGAATAATTGCATATCATCAATTGGATCAAAATNTTCTCTTAATGCGCCATCGTACAATTTCACAGTTAANCGAGCTAGGTTTCTATCAGTTGCCATGGCAAGATAGAGCTCTGTAGCTTGATCGGATATAGCCTGATTGGTTGCGCCTCTTACCGCAGTAGTATTTTGCCGTATTTCCATCCCTACAAAAATCAAAGATGCAATCACACTTACAAATCCAACAAGTTCTAGTGTATTTCTTTTCATAGAGTGTAAATATTAACCAATCATTCTATTCCAAGAAGATCAATTTCAAATATTAGTGTAGAGTTAGCTGGTATGGGGCCGTTATCTCTACTCCCATAACCCAACTCTGGTGGAATAGTAAGCTTTCGCTTNCCGCCAACTTTCATCCCTATAAGACCTTCATCCCAGCCTTTAATTACTTGACCTGCTCCTACTGTAAACCTAAATGGGGTTCTCCCTGGGTTTAAAGAAGAATCAAATTTCGTGCCATCTTCTAGTAGGCCAGTATAATTAACTGTTACGATATTAAATTTTTCAACCTCTTGGCCTTCTCCAATTTTTATATCTTCAATAACTAATCCATTACTCATTGTTTGTTTTTCCTTACTACAGCTTACTGTGATTAATAAAATTGCTAGTGTAATAATATGCCACTTCATTTGCATTTTTTACTCCAAATTTATACGTTAAAGTTTACATCAGTTGAGAGATTAGATTTTCCTTAAATTTATGGGTTGTTGAATATATTTAAAATGATAATAGGAAACATTTTTTATAACAGAATCGTATCATATGTATCCGAGAAGAAAAATTAACTATAAACTCAACATGCAGCTAATTCGCAACCNTNTTCGCAAACTACATCTACTACTACTATTCTCCTTTATCATTGGTCAATCCGATGATAGGCTGAGATTNAAAAAAGCTGACATTTTAGAAAATATTACCGTTGATGGAGTATCAATGCAATATTTAAAGGGTAATGTTGTCTTTCAAAAAGGCAAAATGACCATGAAGTGTGATTGGGCTAGATTCAATAAGCGCACAGAAAATGGGTTTTTATTTGGTAATGTTTCCATGAATAAGGAGGAGCAAAACCTAATTGCTGATTCGTTATTTGTTGACTCACCGAAAGATATTCTAATTGCCTATAGTAATGCGCAGGTATGGGATTCTACCTACAGTTTAAATGCNGATACGTTGTTCTATTTTTCCGAACTTGATAGTGGATCAGCAAATGGAANCGCTGTACTGGTTCAAGGAAAACAAACAATCAATGGNGATAGGATAGAATACAAAGAGCTTCCAGAATCTGATGGTGTCTCGTATTCTGCTCNAGGNAATGTAACTATTATTGAGGAAGGGCGCTTAGCTACCTGCGGTGAGGCAATCTATGATCGCAGCAATGGTAAGACCATACTTAAGCTAAACCCAAAAATTTTAGATAGCGGTCAAACAATTTCAGGAAGTGAAATTTTCTTAGAATACGATGAAGATGAATTGCAAAATATTTTTATCCCTAGCAATGCAAANGCAACGCACCCAATCACAGGTAATAGAAAGTGGCTTGAAATTATAAGCGAGGATACGATAGAATATTCCGATACTGCTAGTTTTGTTGATGATATGACAGGTGCAACTTTAAGAGGGTTTTTTGTAGATGGTTCGCTTGACTCATTAAGACTGGAAGGTATGGCAACTACATTATATCATCTTTTTGAAGACTCTGTCTATCAAGGAAGAAATCAGGTCTCTGGCGATACAATAAGTATGCGGTTTAACGATAAGGATCTAGAACAAATTTTTGTTGCAGGAGGATCAAGAGGAACTTATACCCCTGATTCTACTAGTCAAGATGTAGATGGTCCGGTAATTTATTCATCCGATGATATTGAATATGATATAGCAGGAGAATACATGGATCTACATGGTGANGCAGATATTGAATATACAAATGTTGCTTTATCAGCTGGTTTTATAAATATGGANTGGAATAAGAATTTATTGAAAGCAACCCCTATGTCAAATCGAGATTCCACGTATGGTTTTTTATTACCTTCAATGATCGAAGCAGAAAAAGACCCCCTTAAAGGTGATTCAATGGTATACAATCTCGAAACACGCCAAGGAAAAGTTATTAAAGGNAAAACCAAGGCTGAAGATGGTTATTATCATGGTGAAGAAATACGAAATCAAGATATGGATATTTTTTACGCTGAAGATGCTGCTTATACAACCTGCGAGCTTGATCATCCCCATTTCCATTTCCAGATGAATAGAATGAAAATGATTAATGAAGACAAAGTAGTAGCAAGNCCCATCGTGCTTTATATCGCTGATATTCCNGTATTTGGTCTACCCTTTGGTGTTTTTCCCCATCAAAAAGGGACAAGGCGCTCAGGGTGGATCATGCCATCGTATGGAACAGATGCCAGATGGGGTGGNTATGTAAATGGATTAGGATATTATTGGGCTGGCAGCGAATATTTTGATACAAAACTAACGATGAGTTTTTATGATCGCGATGGAATTACTCTGCGATCAAAAAATAATTATACAAAAAAATATAAATTTTCAGGCAATATAGATCTCGAGACNAAGCANAGATTCTCTAGCTCTACCCCTGAGGAAGAAAGAGATATTTTCAATCTAGGTAAAAACCGTCAGAGTGATTACGTATTAAGATGGAATCATAGACAGCAGTTAAGAAACAACCAATCAGCTTCAGTCAATGCAAGCTACTACTCAAGCGGTGATTATAATCGTCGAACAGGTATTGAGCAGCAGAAACGCCTTAACCAGCAAGCTGTTTCTAACGCTACCTATTCAAAACGATGGCCAAAATCAAGAAATAGCTTAAGCATCAATTTATCATCTAGAAGAGATTTAATGGCTGAACAAAAAATTAATCAAAATTCTCCATTTTATACTGCCCCAATAAGAGAAGGTCAGCAAATTAATATTTCAAATAATGTCTTTCCTCAAATGGCTTTTTCACATAGTCAGCGCGCGCTCTTCCCAACTAAAGCAAAGAAGAAAAATTGGTACAATAATATCAATTATCATTATTCATCCAGATTTACAAATAATCAAAAATACTTTTATGAGTCTGAAGCCTACACATTAGATGATAGCACTTCTGCATTTAGATGGGCCGCAAATTCGGAAAATGAAATCGAAGAGCAAACCTTTTCTGATTATGTTATTTCTCACACTTCTGGAATTAATATGTCATCTAAAATTTTTAAGTATTTTAATATTACTCCAAACCTGTCATTGAAATCAGACTGGGTAAATAGATCTTTTTCAAGCTACATTGATTCTTCTGGCCAAATAAAAAAGAATGAAGTTATTGGATTTGCAGCTCGAACAACCGGATCTTTCAATCTTAATATGAATACTCAGATTTACGGTTTGTTTCCATTTAAAATTGGAAAAATTGATTTGATCAGGCATGTTGCATCGCCTTCTATAGGCTATTCATACAGGCCTGATTTTTCAAAAGAAATATTAGGCTCAAATCCCAAGTACTACGAGGTCATCAAGCAGGATGATGGTGAAATCGTTTATTTTGACCGATTTGCTGGAACCCTAGCTGGTGGTACCCCGCGAGGCGAAAATCAGTCGCTAAATTTTTCATTAAATAATGTTTTTCAGGCAAAAATTATTGATGGNGATCAAGAAAAAAAGCAAGATTTGTTCTCATGGAGACTTAGTACAAATAAAAATTTTGTANCGGATANGTTTCAATGGGGCAATCTTAATTCATCTATTCGCGCAAATATAAGACAAAAATTNAATTTAGATTTCTCAATGACGCATGATTGGTATGATTTCGATCAAGAAAATAATATGAGAATCAATANATTAAAAATGGCTGGCGGTATTCCATCCCCGAGGCTTATCAATGCTAGGTTTTCAACAGGTTTTAGATTTTCTGGCAAACGCAACTTACAACAAGAGAACGGCATAGAAACAGTCAACGAAGATACATTGGATTTAAATGAAAGAATTGANGGAGCAAATCTACCCAGCNTATTTGATAGGNCTGAATCAAGNAANTCAAATNGAAGTAATCCATTAAACCTGTGGGCTACGACTGCATCATTTAGCTTTGCTTATAACAATGCAAATCCAAATAATCCTCAAAAAACTTTTTGGATGTCATCAAACTCCACTATCCAGCTTACGCAAGCCTGGAAGATTCAATACAANGCTAGGTTTGATTTGATTGAGCAAAACCTAGTCAGCCATACATTTTCAATTTATCGAGATCTGCATTGCTGGGAAATGAGTATCAATTGGACACCAAATGGATATGCCTCCGGTCTGTATCTTCGAATAAATGTCAAGTCGCCTAGTTTAAGCGATTTGAAGTTCGAACAGCGTGGAGGAACATTTACTAGACCTTCGCTTTTTGATCGATAAATTATGAAATCAAATAACGAAAAAAATTGGGTTGTAATTGGCACATACAATGGAAATGTGAATGCAGAGATGGCTAAAAACATCCTTATTGATAATAATATTCCTGCATATATCAAGAGNGATTTTTTTGGAAGCGCGTATAATTTAAACGCATTCGACATACCCACAGGTTCGGTTAAATTGTATATTCCTGAAGCATATAAGAAAAAAGCGTTAGATTTACTACAAGGTATTGGATTGCAAAATGAGTAAAGAGCAAATACGTTCAATTAAAGGCACTCAAGATATTCTTCCAGATCAATCNCATAAATGGCAGAATCTCGAGAATAGAATTCATTCTATAATGAAGCTCTATAATTACAAAGAGATTCGAACACCGGTTTTCGAAAAAACNGAGCTCTTTAATCGTGGAGTGGGTACGGAAACTGACATTGTTTCAAAAGAAATGTACAGCTGGACTGATCAAGGTGGAGAAAATCTAACTTTGAAGCCAGAACTAACTGCTCCAGTATCAAGAGCTTTCATTCAACATAATCTTGGCAATCAGCAACCATTAACAAAACTATATTATATTGACGCCTCATTCAGAAGAGAGCGGCCCCAAAAAGGACGCTATCGACAATTTCATCAATTCGGAGCTGAAGCCTTTGGATCTGAGCACTCTGAGATTGATTCAGAAATAATTGCTATGGCGATCACTTTATTCAATCAGATAGGAATTAAAGACCTTTCCCTTAATATCAATTCCATAGGTTCTGAAGACTGCAGAAAAAATTATATTGAAAAATTAAAAGAATTTTTAAAACCNCATTTTGATGATTTAACTAAAACCAGTCAACANCGATTTGAGAAAAACCCCTTAAGAATTTTAGANTCTAANGCACCTGATGAGGTTGAACTAATTAAAGGTGCACCGCTAATTTCTGAATTCTGGACGCAGGATGATAGAGATCATTTTAATGAACTCTGCAGTTATCTTGATGCAATGGATATCAATTATAATATCGATCCTAAACTTGTAAGAGGTCTTGATTATTATTCTAGAACAACATTTGAAATTACATCCTCTTCTTTAGGCGCTCAGGATGCTATTTGTGGAGGAGGAAGATATGATNAATTGGTGGAAACAATTGGTGGAAAACCAACGCCAGGTATTGGNTTTGCTGCAGGTATGGAAAGAATATTGATGGCATTAGATGGTGATGATGTTCAAAATAATATAAAAATATTTGTAGTGGGATTAGGAAGCAAAGCTAGAACGGTTGTTGCAAAATTAACTAAAGAATTAAGACAGGAAAATTTATCTTGTGAATACGATATGCTTCGAAGGTCTATGAAATCACAAATGCGTGAGGCAAATAAACTAGGCGCTAAGTATGTAATTATTATTGGGGAAAATGAATTGCAACAAAATCAAGCCGAGCTCAAAGATTTAACAACTGGCAACCAAGAAAAGGTTGGTTTAGACTCTATCGTGNAACATATGAGTTCTTTATCGTTTTAATTAGTTTAATTAAGATTAAATTCGCCCGCGAAAAAATTTAAAATAAAAGAGAAGAAAAAATAGTGAAACCAATAATTATAGTTGAGTCACCATCAAAAGCNAAAACAATTTCAAAGTATCTTGATGGTGAATATGAAGTTATGGCATGTGTTGGCCATATTAAAGACTTGCCAAAAAAAGATTTAGGTGTTGATGTCGATAGCAATTTTGATATTGAAGAAATAGTGCTCCCTGATAAAGAATCCTTTATGAAGGAATTTAAATCATTAGCAAAAAAAACAAATCAAGTTGTAGTGGCTACAGATCCTGACCGCGAAGGTGAAGCTATTGCTGCGCACTTAGCAAGTGAAGTAGAAAAAGAAAAAATTAAGCGTGTAGAATTTACTGAGATTACTAAAGAAGGCGTCAGGCANGGGATGGACAACCCTAGAGAGATTGATTCTGATCTAGTAGAAGCAAGAACTGTCCGAAGAATTATTGACCGTCTAGTAGGGTATAAAGTTTCTAGGGTGCTATGGAGTACATTAAAAAAGAACATGAAATTTGTAAAGGTCAACCTTTCAGCGGGTCGCGTACAATCATCAGCNCTAAAAATCATTATTGACCGCGAACGTCTTCGTCAACAATTTCATCCTGCTATTTATTTTGATATCAAAGCGGAGATGTCTACCGGTGAAAATAACTTTACTGCTAATCTATTTAAAGTTGATGGTAAGCGGATTGCTTCTGGAAAAGACTTTGATCCATTCTCTGGAAAATTAAATAATGACAAAGTATTTTTGCTTTCTGGTGCTCAAGCTGAGCAATTAGTTAAGGAACTGGAAAGTGGATCCTGGAAAATTTCAGATGTTCAAGAAAAGGTGAAAAATTCAAATCCAAAACCTCCCTTTACAACTTCTACGCTTCAACAAGAAGCGTCAAGAAAACTTCGTTTTTCTGCTAGAAAAACCATGCGAGCAGCTCAAGGTCTCTACGAGCAAGGATTCATTACATATATGCGTACGGACTCTACAGCTTTATCTGATGAAGGAATGAAAGCNTCAAGGTCAGAAATATTGGATCGTTTTGGTAAAGAGTATCTTCCAGAAAAAGGGAATATTTATTCAACAAAGGTGAAAAATGCTCAAGAGGCGCATGAGGCAATTCGTCCATCAGGGATTAAGTTTAAATCTATTGATGCAGTAAAAAAATCTACNGATGATGATGGNGCTAAACTTTATGATTTAATTTTAAAAAGAACATTGGCCTCACAAATGAAATCTGCAAAAATAAATCAAGTTACCGCAACAATTCTTAATCAAAAATCTGAGTTTCGCGCCAATGGTAAAACTATACTTTTCCCAGGGTATATGGCAGCTTATGTTGAAAGNACTGATAAAAGAAGTGGTGTAGCTGAAGATAAAGAAACTGTTCTTCCAAAACTTGAAGCCAATCAATCATTAGAATGCAATTCTCTAAACTTTGATGAACATTCCACAAAGCCGCCGGCTCGCTTTACCGAAGCTTCGCTTGTTAAGGAATTAGAAGAAAAAGGGATTGGAAGACCATCAACATTTGCTAATATTATTGACACNATTGTCCGAAGAACATATGTCAACCGGGAGCGAAGTAAATTAACTCCAACATTTCTTGGATTGGCTGTAACCCAATTATTAGAAAATCATTTTAATTCATTAGTCGATGATAAATTTACAGCTACAATGGAAGATGGATTAGATGCAATTTCAAGGGGTGAATTAGAATCNCTCCCNTTTATGAAAGAATTTTATTTTGGCTCTGATAGCCAAAGCGGGTTGGTAAATATGCTTGATGATAAAGTTGATATTGGCAAAGCNTGTTCTGTGCAGCTTGAGGATAAGGAAGATTCTATTGAAATACGCGTCGGCCAATATGGGCCATTTGTAAGGCAGGGAGAAAACAGAAAATCTGTTCCACCTGATATATACTTAGGNGATTTAAATGTTGATAAAGCATTGGAAATCCTTAATCAAGAAATCAATGAAGATCGCGAAATTGGTTTAGATCCTGATTCTAAAGAAATGGTATTATTAAAAAATGGGCCATATGGGCCATATGTTCAATTAGGTGAAACAAATAAAAGGAAGGCAATACCTAAAGGTACAGAGGTTTCAGAAGTTGATCTAGAATTTGCTCAAAAATTACTTGCTCTTCCAAGAGTGCTAGGAATCCATCCTGAAACGAATCAAGAAGTAAAAGCTGATTATGGTCGATTTGGNCCATATGTAACTGCTGGNAAAGGCAAGAATGGTCGCATTCCTCCTCAGCTTTCTCCCCTGACNATTGAATTAGACCAGGCTTTAGAATTAATAGCTAANCGCTCAANTGGTCCTCAAGAATTAAGGGCTTTAGGAAACCATCCAACAACTGGCGAAGCGCTAATTCTGAAAGATGGTCGATATGGGCCATATGTNACGGATGGAAAGTTTAATGCCTCAATGCCAAGTGATATTGAGGTTGAAGAAATTACGCTAGAAGAAGCGGTAGCATTAATTGATAAAAAAAGNGCTGCCCCACCTAGAAAAAAGCGATCACGAAGAAAAAAAAGTAAATGAAGAAAATTTTTACACTTTTCACCTTATGTAGCCTTATTTATGCTGAAGACAAATCAGGATTAATTATCGAAATTGAAAAAAGCCTTATGGCGTCCTGCTGGCATGGTACGGTTTATGAGCATGGCAATAAAGAGATGGAAGAACAAATTGCCAACTTTGTGAATTCNGGTAAAGATAAAAAGTTTATAATAAATTATTATACAGATAAATATGGCGAACGGATTTTGGCAATACCACCCGCAAAAGGATTTAATATATTCGCCTGGCTTGGACCCATGGCTATTTTCGCGCTAGGCGGGTTAATTATTTTTGCATATTTACGAACCCCGGCAAATGCTATTGCTGATATTTCATTGAAAGATGAAAAGAAAATTAATTTTAATGATGAAATCGAATCGGAATTGAAGGAATTAGATTAATCTATGAGTATCGATAAGATTGTTTCTCTATGTAAACGCAGAGGATTCATTTTTCAAAGTTCTGATATATATGGGGGCTTCAGAGCAGTGTATGATTATGGACCTTTAGGAATAGCGCTTAAAAATAATATCTCTCAACTATGGTGG
>PBPW01000093.1 GCA_002725545.1 Fidelibacterota bacterium
TCGCCCCTTGCATCTGGAAGGCCAGCGAGGTCTCTAGTAGTGGCCTCGAAAGAAAATACCGGGGTTGTCGTGCCCATGAATTACCCTCGGTGGCTCGCTCCTGTGTCATTACGTCAATGAATAAACCGGTCACAGGATTAGAATTTGAATGAATGATATGTTATACTATATCATTCAAACATTGGATTATTGTTTCATTTTCTTCTTCAGAACGGACTGCGAATCGAATAAATCTAGAATTCAAAGTTATTCCCATATTCTCTGCATCCCTAACGAAAACCCCTTTTTCTCGACATTTAGAAACAAAAGAAGAAGAATTCTTCGGGTATTCTTCGGGTAATTCCGTCAAAATGTAATTTGCCACACCAGGATATACTCTGAAACCTAAATTAGAGAGTTGCTTTGAAAATAGTACACGGTTTTTGTGTATTTTTTCGTATTGCTCTTTGAAATATTCTGGGTGATTTAGAGATTCTATTGCAGCAATCTGAGCAGGTAGACTAACTGCCCAGGGGGGTATAAATTTCCGTAAATAATTAGCATTAGATGTTACTGCATATGCAGCTCTCAATCCGGATAATGCGTAGCATTTACTCATGCTCTTACATACGATCAATTCTTGAAATTCTTCAGTTAAATTCTCTAGTGATTGGTATCCTTTTACGTACTCGATATATGTCTCATCTACCCATATGGTTTTGCAAACAGTTTGGTCGTTTTGATTGGATAATATGCCTCTAATGATACTCTCCATGTCCTCACAATATACTCCCGTTGGACTGTTTGGGTTGACTAAAATCACTGCATCGTGTTCTCTAGATATAGAAATCAGCCCTTCGTTATCTATCTCAAATCCTTCATCTGGATAAAGTGGAAAATGAGTGACATTGCAACCGATTAGGTGTGTTAAAATATGCAGATATTCTCCATACATTGGAGACAGAATCAATACCTTTGATTCTTCGTTAATTAATTGAGGAAACAAAGAAAACATCAGAGATGAGGAGCCGGAAGATACCAGAATATTCTCCTCTTTCACAGACCTTGTCTGTGCGATCTTTTGAATCAATGGTTCGCATTGAGTAGGGGGGGATTCTTTGAAACATCTTTCGATATTTTTTGTGACAGCATTTGAGGCTTGAGGGCACGGTGGAAACGGGCTGTCGAGGACATCGGCTACAATGAGTTGGTCCCTCAAATCGAAGTCCATGCCTGATGCGGCCCAAGAGGCCCCTCCGTGATAGCACGCATCGTCTTTGGTTTCTGGAGTATCGATAACTATCTGGTCAAGTAAATTGGATGCTCGTCTCATTGCTTCATCTATTGAGAGATGCATTGGATAAAATTTCACTTCGCCTGCTTCTGAACTATGTTCCATTAGGATGCTCATCCCTATGCTNTTGTACAATGGAAGGGCTTCCGTATGCCCCATTGCAATAAGGTCTGTAGCGCCGTTCTGTTCGGAGAATTTCAGAGACGCTAACATCAGCTTCAAGCCTAGGCCTTTACCACGAAATTGCTTGGCAAGAGTNAGGCCTCTGATCTCATGTACTGTGCCGTCGGGATNGAAGTTTGTTGCGAGTGTGTCCATCGCATCTTTTGTGAAATATTTCTTCATTCTAAAGCCCGATTCTGTCGGAAAATTAAGACTAACATATCCAATAAATTTCTCTTTGAGAATAAGGCATATGAAATGCTGTCCTGGGTCCTCCAATCGCTCCGATTCTTGTGTTTCATATTGNCTTAGTTCGTCTGAAAAAACCGTATGTCGAAGATGTGAAATTCCATCCCACAAATTTCTGATACTTTCTGATTCCGACAACATGGCGGCATTGGGGCGTTGGAAATATACTAGGCGCTCCATAGTTGCAGGGTTTCATTCGACTTCTTGAATGATGTCCCGGCATAATGCGAGTCGAAAATGCAGTAAATCTAGGGAAAGACTTGAGACGGTCGTGTAGGCGGAATGACCTGATGGAAGCCGAAGACCTCTGGGGCGCACGCTGGACTTCGTCCGCAAATCCGTTGGCCCATCGCTACATGGAAACCGCAGCTAGAAAGCAGACTTTGGTATGTTTAGCGGCCGATATGCGGAGTGTCGGTGAACTGATTGATTTGGTCGAAGAAGNAGGGCCACATATCGCTGCGTTAAAGACTCATGTCGACATGGTAGATGATTTTTCAAGCGAATCTTGGCAGGGCCTTGTCGACTCTGCAAAGAAGCACGATTTGTTACTGTTTGAAGATAGGAAGTTTGCAGATATCGGAAAGGTCTCGCAAAATCAGATGGCTGGTGTACACGATATTCGTTCATGGGCTGACATTGTTACTGCTCACCGAATATCTGGCCCTGATATTGTAGATGGTATAGCGGCGGGTTGGGCGGACGTCGCGAGGATAGGAGGCGTTCTACTTCTTGCTCAAATGTCTAGTAGTGGTAATTTACTGAATGCGGATTACACTGATGAAGTGATTGTCACAGGAAGAGGTTCTCCGAACGTAATTGGATTCATTGGTAACGGTAGTTCCGCTGAAGAAGTCGCCGCATTGCGAGCAAAGGTAGGTGATTCGCAGATGATTTGGACGCCCGGAGTGAATCTTGCAGTAGGCGATGGCGAGATGGGTCAAAGATATGGGCATCCGAAAGGGGCAGTTCTAGCTGGCTCTGATGCGATTATTGTCGGATCAGGAATCCATGGTGCATATTCTAGACAAGAGGCGGCAGCGGAGTACGCACGCGAGTCATTCGAAGCACTTTGTGAGCGCGAGGGGCAATAATGCTCGAGNCNATTTTGAATTTGTTGATTGTTATCATCACTCTCTTATTTGTAGGGTTCTTTTTCATTCGTGAAATCGTTAAGCGATGGAGAATAGGTTTGAGGATGGCCGCTGGTGATGAGAGTTTACTCACAGACAATTCTGTGTCTGTGAAAACGATTACCGATGCACCACAAGGAAGTGTGATTGTATCCCATGTTCCTGCAAAAATAATTGATGATAGCCAATAATTAGGTCAAACCGAACCTGTGACTTGGTCGATGAGTGCGTTTAGATCGAGAATACCGGCGTAGTGAGCGCCACCCACAGCTCCGCCTGAGATAATCAACAGGAGAAATAACCGAATTATCCAACGTCCTTTTCGCTTGCTTTTTGTTTTTACAGGAGTCGGTGCGGGTTCGATAGGCTGGAGAGGNGGTAATTCGATGCCTTCCATGGGTGGAATTGGTGCCCCGGGAGGTGGTGGCATCCCGGGCAAAGGAGGTAGTGCAGGAGGTTCCGGTTCGGGTTCTTCCAGAGTTGGGTATAATGCGTCCAAATCGGTGAGTCCTGGCGCTTCCGGGATTTTCCCCATCCATTGACTCNATGCTTCTTCAATGGAAGAGTCTGTGAATGGCGTCATCAAGACGCCGACGGCGCCGGCTGAATATGCTGCATCTTCGGCTATGTCCATTCGGCCACGGCTGGATACGAATACTACGCGGGCCTTTGGATCGGACTCTCTCATCTCCAAAGCCGCTACATGGCCGTCAAGGGTCGGAATATCTACTGCTATGAATACTAAATCGGGCCTCAATGCAACGAATTCATCGACTGCCTTATCTCCATCTTTGACAACTTCGGCGTTCCAGCCTCTCTTGCGGAGGACCATCTGCAAACGGCCTTCTGTGATTGAATTACCAATCACGATGAGGGCCGTCTTGGATTCATCCGCTGACATCTTCATGGTTACACAAGAGGTGTTATTGAAGAAAGACGCGGTCAGTCTTCTTGTGAAAGAATCGAATCAATAAGCCAATCCGGCTCGAAATCTTGTAAGTCGTCGTAACCTTGTCCGACGCCGGCCAGCACGATTGGGCGGCCTGTTGTATGGGCTATCGAAAGTGCTGCTCCTCCTTTGGCGTCTGTATCTAACTTGCAAAGAACTGCGCCATCGAAGCTAAGCATTCTCTGGAATTCTTTTGCTTGGATTACTGCATCGTTACCGGCTAGGGCGTCTGCAACAAATAATACTAGATGTGGGCGTGTGACTCTGTGCACCTTTCGAAGTTCTTCCATCAAGTTGGTTTTGTTCTGCATCCTTCCTGCTGTATCGATGATAACAATGTCTTCTCCTCTGGCTTTTGCGCTCTCTAATGCATCTCTAGCAACAGCCGCCGCATCTCCTCCTCTTTGACTTCGGATACAGCGTACTCCGAGCCTGTCTGCATGATTTGCTAGCTGATCTATTGCGCCGGCTCGGAAGGTATCCGCGGCTGCTAAAACAACTGAGTATCCTTGGTTGGTTAATCGATTGGTGATTTTTGCAGTGGTGGTGGTTTTCCCTGTCCCGTTTACTCCAACCATCATTATCGAAACCGGNGTTCCTTGGTNNGCAAANGANTTCACNGTTTTATCNAAATCCCAGTANCCCGCNTCNANNAANGAAAGNAGTGANTTTCGTANNGCNNTCTCGATTACTTCNGATAAATCCGCCTTNCGNGCTATTCGNGCGCCGATTANTGAGCCNCGAAGTGTNGTCATTACATCNGTAACNGCATCGTGNCCCATGTCGGCCATCAATAGATCCNTTTCNAATTCNTCAAGNATTTCTTCNAGNGNNTTGCTNGCNGCNATNACNTTNCCNCCNCGTGTNANTTCTGCTTCGCCCAAATCNATCTTGAATTCNGCAGTTTCATTCGCCACTAGCTCTCTTCCGGTGGTACTAATCATTGGGTTGTGAGGCGCTTCTTCTTGTGGTTCTTCGTCGGCCTCTGCTTGCGCGACTGATGCGGCCCTTTCTGCCTTTTTCCGGGATTTCTTATCTGTTGGTGTAGAGAATGGATCTTCGGGAAGTTCTTCGACGAAATCGTCCCACTGGTCCTCTACCTCTTCCTTGAATTGTTCAAAACCGGGTGGCGGTGGTGGAGGTTGGGCGTTCTTCGCTTTCTCTATTGCTTCCATCAGTTGGCGGCGTTGAAGTAGGGCTTCCTCGGCCTCAATAGAATCTTCTTCGACTGTGAAATCTTCCTCTTCTGCGGCTTCTTCGGCCTTCTTTTTGAAGCGGTCGAATAAACCCATTTCTTCACCTCAGAATTTCAATCATCAAGTGTGAATTCTGTTCCTCTCTTACGTCGTCGGCGCTTGGGCCTTGTTTCTGCTACTTCGGAGTCTGTGCCTTCTGTGGTTTCCTGCGCTTCGTCTTGTAAATCAGCCACGCCTTCATTGAATTGTGTTGCGAGTTTAATGACTAATTCCTCTGTCTCGTCGAATTCAGATTTTAGACTATCCATAAGACCCAGTAATTCTTGATTTCTTACAGATAATATCTCTAATGCTTCTTCCCGCGTCTTTTCTGCTTGGATCCCGCTGCCAATATCGACCACCGCTCCGGCTTCTGAGGGTATGTCAGCAATGATTTGTACCCCCCCTCCGAGTGGGATCATTGCATCACTCGCTCCTGATTCTGGAATGGCTTCCAGTGCCATGATTGCGCGGGCTTGTTCTTGTCTAACTTCTTCCAAACGAGTCACTTGAGTCTCAAGATTCTGAAGGCGCTCGCGTTTGGCCTCGACCTGTTGCGCGATACGTTGCAATTCTGCCCTGTCGGGGTTGCTCATCGGTTCGTCGAGAAGTCAGGGTGCAATGAAGCCGTCGATGAATCATCGTCATGATTTGTTTATCTAAGATAACTCAAAGCGTTGAGCGATGAGGTTTGTTGCCCATTGCATGATTTGTTTGATGTTCGTGTCTTCATTTTCTGGTTGCCTGGCAGGCGAGGAGGATGTCGGTAGTGGACAATATATCGACGATGAGGAGGATTTGATTGATTACATCGAAGAAGGAATCTGTGGTGATATTGATGGGGATGGAGTTCCTGATTGCCCATTGAGTGGGTATATCGAAGGAACTGATCCTTGGTGGTGTACCTCAAGTTGAATTGGCGGTCATCACGTAGACCCTGCTTATGAGAATGCAGAGAAGGGGAGGCTTAGTGACGAAATATGTGAGTCTCTTACCTATGAGCTGAAGGCTGCGATTGAGTGGTCTCAGGAGTGGCCCACACTAGGAGACGCTGAAGCTGCTGGATACAGTATGTCTGTTGAATATGTAGAAGGAATGGGGACTCACCATGTTATGCTCAATGATTTCTCAATGGAGGACCCCTCTTTCGATGCAGAAAATCCTGTGTTCCCAGGTACAACAATAGATTCTGTGTTTGAATTTGAAAGGCCTGAATTCCTAATGTATGGGGGAGAAGAAGAAGATTCTGAACTCGTCGGATTCGCTTGGTTCGTACATTCTCCAGAGGATAGCCCTCCTGAGGGATTCACGGGTGAAAACGACTGGTGGCACCGGCACGAAATAATGTGTTTCAGGCCCAGTGATTTTGTATTCAGAGGAGAAGGTTTGAGTGACGATGTCTGTGAAGAAAGAGGTGGTGAGAATATCAACCTAGAGGAGTATTGGATGGTACACGCTTGGATTGTTAGGCCTTGGTTGACTTTTGATGATGTATTCACCAATCATCACCCGTGCTTGTATGAAGAGGGGGCGGAGACTGACCCAGAAGCAGAATGTTGGTCTGAGAGCACTGAACATGTTGGCCATGAAATCTAATTTTGGCCTTGAGCGATTGTCCCGTTGTAGTCAAATAGGGCCCGTCTGTCGCCCGACTGCTGGAAGGATATCCGATGGGTAGAGTAGTTTGGTTCACGGGCCTCTCTGGGGCTGGGAAAACCACCATTGCAATGGCTGCTGCGGAGCGATTTGGTTGTGAGGTTCTCGACGGCGATACTATTCGCGATTTCTTTGCTAACCACGACTTCAGCAGAGAAGGGAGAGAAAGACACCTGCTAGGTATTGCCAAAATGGCAAAGATGATCTCCAAGCATACTGATGTCCTATGTTCTTTCATCACTCCTTACGAAGATGTCCGAGAGAAGATTTTGGAGATTCTTCCAGATGATGCACTAATGGTGCATGTCTCTACTTCACTCGAGGTATGTGAAGAGCGGGATGTGAAGGGGTTGTATGCAAAGGCAAGAACCGGAGAAATTACCAATTTCACAGGCATTTCGGACCCCTTTGATGAGCCGAAATGCGCTCACATTACCCTCAATTCAACTGGCGGAGAAGGTGGTTCGGTTGACGATATGGTCGAGCAGCTAGCCCACTTATTTGAGAAGAAAAAGGCGGTTCTACTTCCTGGTCGTTGGCAGCCTCTCCATGTTGGTCATGAATGGTTAATCCAAAGAGAGTTGGACCAAGGAAAGAGGGTTGTTGTTGGAATTCGTGATACACCCATATCGGAGTCTGACCCTTACTCTGCTGATATGCGGAAGAGGATGATTGAGCATCGCTACGAAGGAGAGGATGTTGAGGCCTGGATTATGCCAGATATTGAGGCAATATCCTATGGCAGAAAGGTTGGCTACGATCTTCGTGAAGCCGATGATATTCCGCCGGAAGTCTTCGCAGTATCTGCAACTGGAGTCAGGGGCGGAAATAGAGCGAATGTATCTCAGAAAGTCATGGAGTTCATGATTTCTGAAGGGATTTGGGACGGCGAGTGAAATTCCGGGAAATTGTTTATCTCTTGGAAGGTTTTTGCCTCCCATATGAGAGTCTTGTTCGTTACGGCAATGATGTTGTGCGTCTGTCTGTTTACGCCCGGTTGCGCTGGAGGGGAACAGGAGGAAATTATCTGCGAGGACGGAGGGGTCCTGACGCAATTCGACAGTTATTACTGTGAGTTTGAAATTCTCGAAACACCAGAAGGTGAAGAATGTGGTGGGCCGGATGGGGAGCTGTACATCGAAAATGAATGCTACGGTACGCTCAAAATTGAAATGACCAACACGGGAGATACGCCGGTCCACATAATCACGTTCGTTTGGTGGCAGTACGATGCTTGGATGAATTGTGAGCCTATTAACATGATAAGTGAGGATCTCTATGAGTTGGACTCTATGGGTGGTATTGTAGAAGGAGCCTTGCCGGGACGTGGTGGCTTAATTGTGGCGTTTGACCACCCCAATTCTTGCGATGATGAGGATTCTTCCATTCCCGATGCAGAAATTAGTTTCAAAGTCAGTATTGTTACTTAGCTTCAAAGTGGTTGCAAAGTAAAGCGGCG
>PBPW01000094.1 GCA_002725545.1 Fidelibacterota bacterium
TCAACCAGCTTTTGATCAATCATTATATATGTCAGGTGTGTTTGCATACCAAAGAGAAGATTATCAATCTGCCATTGATAAATTTAGCAAGCTAGATTTTGATGATGCGCCAACTGAGACATTTGAAAATATTCTGTATTGGATGGCTGATGCATATCAGCATACCGGCGAGCTTAATCAAGCTTTCGTTTTATTAAATAAAATTACTGTTATTGGCAATACCAGGATTGATGATGCGCTAGTTCGTATGGGTTTATTACATAAAAAAATGGGTCAGCAAGACCTTGCTGTAGCTGCATTTGAAGATGTAATAGCACATCATCCAGATAGCGAATACATCAGACTTGCACAAATGGAACTAAATAAAACTGTAATGAAATAATGAAAAAAATCTATATAGTATTATCTTTTTTATTCTTACAAGCCCTCTCATTGGCAAATACTAGGGTTGTATACCTCAGACCTGGTCCAATGATGAAAATTCCTTANACCTCAATTGCTCCCTCCCCTTATTTCTTTACAGCGGGTACCGGTACTGAAATTCACAACCTTGCCCCGTTTAATACTGCAAGTGGCGCATATTACAGCATGGATTTTGCAAATGGTTGGAGCTGGGGTGTTTCAACCGCTACGGGTGGAGACACCACACGATTAGCTAACTTAGAAGTATCTACCTATAAAGCTCCGGTAGAATTTGGTTTTCACTTTCAAAAACGTGTCCTTGTTAGAGATAATATATCATTCTCATTGGGTTTGCAGGATATAGTCTTTGAAAACAAAAATGCGGGTCTAAATCTTGACCCAGCGCAACTATCATTTTTTGGNATAGTTAGCAGCGAATCTCAAATGAGTGATTATAATATTAATACTTTTATTGGTTTTGGAACTGGTGGTTTTGGTGCAATTGATACTGTTGAGGTTCCAGATACGCTAGCAACAACATCAGAGCCTGCAAGTACAAATGCAGGTGTATTTTTTGGAGCTATATTTAATACTCCCTTTCTNGATAAATGGGGAGGTATAGATATTGTGGGTGAATTCGACGGGAATGGCATCAATGTGGGACTCCGCATCCCCCTTACCTCGGATTATCGCCTGAACCTAGGATTCACCCACATAGAAAAACTGCCTAAATGGAAAGAGCGCTATTGGAAAGGTCATTCTGCGATNACCTTGGGTTTTGAGATTACTGCCCCTAGAAAATCTTCTTCTAAAATACCAGGNGGAGGACCAACCCCTCCGCTAAGGTTACANCCGGGCAACATTGATATGGCAGAAATTGATACNACCCTAAAGATGGCCGACTANACTGTTCATACACTTCGTGATTCAATGGGATTAATGACAAATGAAATGCGCAATCTGATGACCAGATTATCNGCGATGGAGCAGCATTCAAAATTCCTAGAAGATTCACTTAAGGCAGTACGATTAAATAGTAATGTGAGCGAACAAAAAATGAACGATGCAATGCGACATCTTTCCCGTTCGTTAAGATATTTTTATTCAGGAAATTATAGAGTATCGCTTCAAGAAGTTGAAGCTGCGCTAGAATTAAACCCTAATTTGGCATTGGCATATGCAAGAAGAGGATCTATTTATTACAAATTGGGTGANATCCANCGCGCTACAATTAATTGGAATATGGCTCTGCGCATGGACCCTGAATACGANGACGTGAGNAACGTCCTCAAAGCATTACATGAAAACCGACTTAAATCAACAACCTTGATAGAGGATTAATCATGGATATTGCAACTTTAATAGGAATAATATTTGGTCTCGGTGCTATTATAGGAAGTATTCTTCTTATGACACCTGATATGGGAATGTTTGTTTCTGGATCTAGTTTTGGAATTGTGTTTGGTGGAATGTTAGCATCTGTTGCGGTTGCCTTTCCAATGAAAGATGTATTGCAGCTTGGGGCAGCTATGGGAGCTGTTTTCAAAGGCGGTAGAGACACTCTAGGCGGTCTAGTAGATGAGGCTGTTGAAGCTGCTGAAGCTGGTAGAAAAGGAACGGCTGACCTTGAAAAACACATTGATAGCATTGGAAGCTTTTTCTTTAAGGATGGAGTTCAAATGGTCATTGATGGCTATTCTCTGGAAGAGATCACAGAAATTCTAAACACTAGGATTGATTATAGAGAACTTCGAGAAAATACTCAAGCAGGTCTATTTAAATCCATGGGGGTCATGGCTCCTGCATGGGGAATGGTTGGAACGCTGATTGGTCTAGTCGTTATGTTGTCTGGTTTTGGTGGTGAAGGTGGAGGAACAGATACTCTTGGCGCTGGTATGTCGGCTGCATTGATTACCACTATGTATGGTGCAATTTTTGCTAATTTGTTTTTTCTACCCATGGCAGATAAAATTAAAACGCGAATAACCTCTTCAAGCACTGAACAAAACTTGCAAATGGAAGCGGCAAGGTTAATTCACCAAAAAAAGCATCCAATTATTGTGCGTGAAAAATTGAATTCATTTATTCCTCCAAAGGAATGGAAACAAGAAGGTGGAGATTAATTAGTGGCCGCGACACCTCAAGAAAAGAAAAAATTTATGGCCAAAGGTAGAGAACAAGTTGATGAAGGTCTACCCGGATGGTTTGGTACGTTTGCTGATATGATGACGCTTCTTTTTGCATTCTTTGTTCTGCTTGCTGCAATTTCAACAATAGACCCAGTTAAGCTTCAAAATATGGCCGACAGTATGGGTAAATCTGTTGGTACAAAAGAAGAGATGGATAATCAAGCAATGACCTTGGGAGACATTCACAAGGCTGCAACAAAAATGGTTGAAGAAATGGGANAAGACTCAGAAACAGGAGAACCACCAGTTGAAGTAACTACTAGCCCAAAGGGAGTTACTATAGGAATATCTTCTGATATTAGTTTTGAGCCGGGGTCTGCTACGACTAAACCTGGTTTTCTTGATATTTTGAAGAAAATAGTACCTACAATTGAGGANTCCTATTTTATGATTGCTGTAGAAGGGCATACTGATAGCGATCCATTNCCAAAGAGCCTTAGAGAGAGATACCCAAGCAATTGGGAGCTTTCAGGCGCAAGGGCATCTGCTGTTGTAAGATTATTAATCGGATTAGAGGTTGATCCTACGCGCTTGCAATCAGTAGGTTATGGAGAGTTTGTCCCAAGGGACAAAAACACAGCAGAAATAATTACAACTGATTTGATTCAGAAATATAATTCTAATCCGCAGCAAAAATCGAGAAATCGACGTGTGGAAATAACATTTTTAGCACCAAATAAACTTTAATCGAGGTAATACAATTCATATGAATAAGGGAGCAAATATGAAAAAGCGGCATAATATGGGAATTAGATATATAATATTGGTCTCACTATTATTTTCAATAATAGTTGGTCAATCCAATGGCTATCTAGCCCAAAAACTAATGATTGAGAATAGTCTTAGAAATCGTATCTCTGATGCGATGGAGAAAGTAATCGATAATCGCAAATACGTTATTGACGTCAGTGTAGATCTTGAGGTTAGTAGCGCTATTGAAAACCAAACAACCTTTTCACCAAACGAAGGTTCTGTTAAATCTCTGCAATCCGCACGAGACCTGGTCAATACTAGCGATGCTCCAGCTAGTGGAAGCGTAGGTCTTCCTATCCCAGGATTTGATTTTACTGCAGAAAGTAGCTCTGAACCCGCTGCAGAACCCGCTGCAGAACCCAAAATGGATTCAGCGGTTGGCGATAATGTAGTTTCCAGAACTCAAAAAGAAATGAAACCATCAATGGCTAGCGTTAGAAATATGGAAATCAGTATTATCATCCAGGAAGGCGCAGCTCCTGAACTAATAGAAAACATTCGTCAGGTGGTGATGGTTGCATCAAGATTTAATCGACCAAGAGGTGATGTATTAAGCATAATGACTGCCAGTTTCAAAGAACGAAGAGATGAAAAATCAGCAGAACAAGTATTATTAAAAAANATTGCAGAAAAACTGGAAACTTTAGAAAGTCAAAGAGAGCGCCTGGGAGAGGTTGATTGGAAAAAAGAATTAGAAAATTATAAAGAAACCGAAGCAGATAGGCGCGAAGAAGATCGTTTATATTTTCAGTCTAAACTGGCAGAACTTGAGGCTTCTGCGCGTGATCAATCTTATGATCAAGAACGCCAGGCAATGCTTAGGCAAGACTCTATTCGCCTCCAAGCCTTAAATGAAGAGATTCAAAATCTTAAATCATTTTTAGGTGCGGCTAATATTTCAGATTCGGCGGCGGCTAGCGCACAATCTTCAGTGCAACAAAAATTGCAAGAAAAGAACAGTCTAGATTCTCAAATAGCTGAAAAACTTGCCATGTTAGACCAAGCGCAAGCTGAGCTTGATAGGCAATCAAGCGGTGGCGGTAGTGGCACAGGTATGATTGTTTTAGTATCAGTATTATCTGCTTTAGTAATTGGGTTAATAGTGGTTTTGGTCTTTATGTTAATCAGTAAACCAAAACAGCAAATGCCACCACCATGGATGATGTACCCTCCCAGAAGACCTAAAAAAAAAGATGATGAGGCGCCAGCTGTGAAAAACGTCGTACAACCTGCTAGTCAAGCACCGGTTCAACAGGTATCTAAACCTAATGAAGACATAGCGGTCTTACAAAGCGAGGTAAATGATATGAAGCAGGCTGTTGTATCCATGAGTGTTGGGCAACCTCAAGCGGCAAATAAAATTGTTAAAGATTGGATTGTAGAAGAGGCTCCACCTGAACCTGAACCTGAACCAAGCAATGATGAATCTGATGATGGTGATGATGATAAAAAGAAAAAGAAAAAGAAAAAATAAGAGGCTATTATGATCTCAGATTACAATAGATTATCCGGATTACAAAAAGTTGCTATTTTATTTTCTGTGCTTGGCGAAAGCCTTGCCCTGAACTTGGTAAACGATTTGGATAAAACAGAGATTCGTAAAATTCGCGCTGCTATGAGAGGAATCAATGATGTTTCTTTCTCAGTTAAAAAACAGGTCATGGAAGAATTTTATTTTTCTTTTGTTAGTGAAAAATTTATCCAAGAAGAAAATGATGAGCCAAAAAAGCCATTCGAATTTTTAAAAGAACTGACAAATGAACAGTTAATTGCTTTGGTTGCATCTGAAGATGCAAGGGTGACGGCAATTACATTGGCTCAGCTTGAAGGTGAAAAGCGTACTGCCGTATTAAACCGCTTAGATGAAGCAGAAAAAAGAGAGGTCTTGCTTAGCATTGGAAATTTAAATGATGTTCCACTGGAGGCCGTTGTGCAAATTGCAAATAAACTCAATAAGAAATCAAAACAACTTCCCAAGACTGTCGATTTTTCTAGAGGTGGTGGAAAAGATTTAGCAGACCTTCTTGGTGAAATGCCTGCTGAAGATGAAGCAATTTTTATGGAAAATCTTGAACAAGAGGATCCAGAGCTTGCAGAACAGGTAAAAAAATATAGAATAACATTCGATTCAATTTTTGAAATATTTCCGGACAACCTACTTCGTGATCTTATGAATGCTGTAGACTTAGATGCTGTCTCTATGGCACTGAAAGGTATGGACTCTTCAATCAGCGATAAGGTATTAGGCGTATTGCCAAAAAAGAAACAGGCAATGTTTGAGCCTGTTGANGGTGCCGTACCAAAGCGCGACGTTGATAATGCTAGAAAATCTGTTGTGTCAGCTGCTAAACAAATGGAAAAAGATGGNGCATTTAAACTAGAGGATTTATTAGGAGGAGACACTGTAGAATAAGAGATACTGATGCTGCTTTAATTAACAAACCCCTTACTATTTTCAATATAGTGAGGGGTTTTTTTATCCAAAAAAATTTTCACCAAATCAAATTAATTAGAAAATATTGTATATTTTATAATGTCTATTTCATTGCTTCGAGACAAAATACAGCAATATTTTTTCAATTACCCTGAAGAAGAAGAAATTATTGCACAGGTTTTTGAATTTTTAGATAATCAAATCGATTGTTTTAGTCGATCGAATTTATACGGTCATTTTACTGGATCTGCGTGGGTTGTAGATGAAACAAATAATTGGG
>PBPW01000095.1 GCA_002725545.1 Fidelibacterota bacterium
AAGCACTATATACATACCGCCCTTGAGATCAAGTCCTTGTTTTATGGCTTTAGTTTCGATTTCTTCAAGTTTTCCCTCAACGCGAAGAACATCCTTTTCATCATCAGATAGATTTTGGAGTTTAATAGTTGGCCAAAGAGACCAGAAACCCCATACAAGGACTAATCCAATCAGTAAAAATCGTGGTGTTAGTTTATTTTGCATATTTTAAATATATAATTGATCTAAGGACGGGGAATATACTCTTGTATCTACCTATTGAACAAGTATGCGTACCAATTATTATATGATATTGAATTTTTCTCCTACTTTTTTAAACGCATCTAAAGCTTGATCTAAATGAGACTGTGACATGCCAGCTGATATCTGAACTCTTATTCTCGCTTCATTTTTTGGAACAACAGGATAGAAAAAACCTATGACATAAATTCCTTCGCTTAATAATGCTGAAGCAACTTTTTGAGCAATTAGAGCATCATAGGTCATAATCGGAATAATTGGATGTTCCCCATTTTTTATTTCAAAACCTAGACCTGATATTTCTCGTCGAAAATATTTTGTATTTTTATCTAGCTTATCTCTTAATTCCGTCGATTTTGAAAGCATTTTGAATGCTTTAATCCCTGCAGAGGTAATTGCAGGGGTAAGCGTGTTTGAAAAAAGATAAGGTCTTGAGCGCTGTCTGAGAAGGTCTATAAATTCCTTTCTACCAGTAGTAAAGCCACCAGAAGCACCACCTAGAGCCTTGCCCAATGTTGAGGTCCAAATATCAATTTTATCCATGACATTATGATATTCCGCGGATCCCCTACCTGTTTTACCAATAAAGCCAGTAGCATGGCTATCATCTACCATTACTATAGCATCATATTTTTTTGCGAGAGTAGTTATGCGATCAAGGTTTGCTATGTAGCCATCCATCGAGAANACACCATCTGTTGCAATCAAGCGAATTTCTGCATTTTGCGAATTGATTAATTGTTCNTCTAAATCATCCATATCGTTGTTTTTATAGCGATAGCGTTGAGCCTTGCAAAGTCTAATCCCATCAATTATTGAAGCATGATTTAAANNATCTGAAATGATCGCATCATTTTGCCCAAGAAGCGTTTCAAAAAGNCCCCCATTTGCATCAAAGCAGGAACTGTATAAAATAGTATCATCAGAATTAAAAAATTGGGAAATAGTATCTTCAAGTTCTTTATGAATGGTTTGCGTTCCGCAAATAAACCGAACCGAGGCCATTCCAAAACCATATTCATCTAGCGCTTGCTTTGCAGATGCGATTAAATCTGGATGATTAGCTAGNCCCAAATAATTATTTGCACAAAAATTCAATACATTTAAACCTTTGTCCGTAACTATATCAATANTTTGGGGAGACGAGATTGGCCTTTCAACTTTATAGAGACCTTCATCTTTTATTTCNGAAATAATTTTCTTAAAAGAATTCACCANTCTAAGATAACCTTTCCACAATTTCCTGATTTTAATATTTTAAATGCATCCTGATAATCATCAACCTTAAAACGATGGGTTAAAACTTCAGAAATTGATAGGCCACTTCTAATCATCTGTGTCATTTTATACCATGTATCATACATTTTTCTACCATAAATCCCTTTAATATTTAGCCCTTTGAAAATGACATCGTTCCAATTGATTGTTGTTGATTCTGGTAGCAATCCTAAAAGCGCAATACTTCCTCCATTATACATGTGATTNATCATTTGGTTAAATGCTTCCGGTTTACCTGACATCTCAAGTCCGATATCAAAACCATGNTTAATATTCAATTCTTTAAATACATCTTTAATATTCTCTNTTNTTGGGTTTATTGCTTTTGTAGCGCCAAGTTTCAATGCTAGGTTTAAACGGTAATCATTTATATCTGTAATTACAATATTTCTTGAGCCGGAGAACTTACAAATTGCTGCAGCCATTATNCCTATGGGCCCTGCTCCAGAAATCAATACATCTTCNCCGATTAAATCATATGTAAGTGCAGTATGTACAGCATTGCCGAATGGATCAAAGAAAGCTGCAATTTCGGATGGAATATCTTTATGGATAGGCCATACATTTGATTCAGGAATTACTAAATACTCCGCAAATGCCCCACTTCGATGAATACCAANGCCNTTAGTTTTGTGGCAAAGGTGGCGTTTTCCAGCTCTGCAATTTCTACAATACCCACAAGTNAAATGCCCCTCTCCCGATACACGCTCTCCAACTTCGTAATGAGTTACACCATTTCCAATTTCTTCAATAATTCCGCAAAATTCATGACCTACTATTAGCGGTAGTTCTAGGTTTTTCTCTGCCCATTCATCCCAATCATATATATGGATATCAGTTCCACAAATTGCAGTATGCGTTATTTTTATTTTTACATCATTNGTACCGCATATTGGATTATCGACATCTTCCATCCAAATACCCATCTTTGGTGAATGTTTTACAAGTGCTTTCATAAGGTTTTTATATTCATTGATTGTTCCAAAAAATTTAATGGGTTATACTTACCATACACAATGGAATAAACTTACGAGGTTAATATTTGTTTATGCGTATTCAGACACAATTTCTTATCATAAATGTCATTGGCGGAATTGCTGTTCTTGGAGGCTATGTTATTGCATTGATTAATCACCCAAAAACTCGTGGTGAACTTTGGGGCGGTGTTCCAGAAAATTTACGATTTTGGATTACTTTGTTTATGTTCATTTCTGCATTTGGTTATTGTTTTGCAATGTATTATTTAATCTTTCAAGATGGATTGGATTTAGATTTCTTTNGGGGAAAATTAAATATTAATTTTATGAAAGGTNTNCTAATAATTTTTCTAATTACTGCTGCGTGTTGGATCCATACAACCTTTGCTTATTTAGAGCATGGAAATCAAATTTTATGGACTTTTGTTCAATTGGAATTATGGCTGACAGGAATTACAGTTTTTCTGATGATGATTGGCGTTGCTACTGCCAATGGANTAAATAATAGTTTTCTTCATAATACATCTGTAATTGGCCTTGGTATTATTTCATTCCACTGCCTAGTATTAGATGCAATGTTATGGATTAGCAGATTTCCGATTAAACATTGAATATTTAACAATCTTTTGACAGAATTAAAAAAATCACTTGGTATAATTGATGGTATTTCATTATTNATAGGAATTACTATTGGATCTGCTATTTTTGCCACTCCNCAAATNATAGCATCATATACTAATTCTTTTTTTAATGTTATNCTTCTTTGGACNGTCGTTACNGCTTTTGTCTTCATTGGCTCTTTAATTTATGCTGAACTAGGGTCGCGCTTTCCNAATACAGGCGGTGAATACGTCTATATAAATAAGGCTTTTGGTCCATTTTGGGCATTTATTTTNGGATGGTCTCAANTATTAATTATCAGAACAAGCCCAGCNGCTGGAATAAGCTTAATTACAGCAAATTANATTGGGTATTTCATTGNATTAAATCAATTCCAAAAAAATATTGTAGCAGTAGTTGTTATTGTTTGTTTTGGAATAATTAATTATTTAGGCGTTGAAAGAGCTAGCGTATATAATAAATTTTCATCTTTTATCAAAACTACGGGTATCATCCTCTTTACTTTTGCTGGTTTAATTGTATTTGGGGGAGATTATTCAAATTTATCCGGCTCTTATAGCGTCACTCAGAATCTAGGTCCAATTGGGAATACGGTTGCAGCAACTATTCTGGTTTTATTTTCTTATTTAGGGTGGGATAGAGTTGGATATGTTGCTGGTGAAATGAAAAACCCAAAAGAAATTATTCCACGTACGATGTTTTATGGAATTAGTATAATTGCAATTATATACCTAGGCGCAAATCTTATGTATCATACTGTTATGGGCTTAGAAGGAGTTAGAAACAGCAATATTGTTGCCTCAGATACCGCATCAATTCTATTTGGTAATTTTGGAGCAGCAATTATTTCAATGATTGTAATTATTTCAGCAACTGGAAGTATAAACGGCACAATGATGTCGGCCAGCAGGCTGTATTATGCTATGTCAAAAGATAAATTATTATTTAATTGGTTTAATTTTATTCACCCTTCTCACCAGACACCATCTCATGCAATAATTGCTCATTGCATATGGGGTATAATGTTGCTTGTGATTAGGCAAAATTTTGAAACTATAGTATCAGGAATGGTATTTACAATTCTCATTTTTTATATCGTAACCACCTTAGCTTTTTTTAAGTTTAGAAAATTAAACATGGGTCAGAAGGGTTATCGGTTACCATTATATCCTTTATTACCATTAATATATTTAATTGGATTGACAGTATTGGTCTTATTAAGGTTATTTTATCAATTCAATTTATCAATTCAGGATTTAACTTTTGTATTGACAGGTGTGCCAATTTATTTTCTTTTTTTTAAGCAGAAAGTTAATCNCTAACTTTAGCCCCATTATTTAAGCAATTAACTAAAATATATATGAGTAAAATCGTTTCATTAACAAATCAAAAAGGTGGAGTTGGAAAAACAACAACCTCTGTTAATCTGGCTGTAAGCTTTGCAGTTTCCGAGGTAAAAACTCTACTGATTGATTTAGATCCTCAATCAAATGCAACAACAGGACTGGAGGCATTAATTGAAAACCCTCAAGGAACAATTTATGATTCAATTGTAGGAAAAGAAAAAATCACAAATGTAATTACTTCTACCCGTCTTGATTGTTTAGATATTGTTACATCAACAAATGATCTTGTCGGGGCTGAAGTAGAATTAGTAAATCTAATGGCTCGGGAAAGGCAGCTTGAAAAAGCATTAAAATCCGTACAAAAAAAATATGATTATATTTTAATTGATTGTCCTCCATCGCTAGGCTTGTTAACATTAAATGCCCTTACTTGTTCTAATTCAATAATAATTCCTATTCAGTGTGAATACTATGCATTAGAGGGGTTAGGACAATTACTAAATACATTTCGATTGGTTCAAAAAAATCTAAATTCAAAACTTGAAATTGAAGGTGTTTTATTAACGATGTTTGATTCCAGGTTGAACCTGTCTAGCCAAGTAGCGGATGAAGTAAGAAGTTTTTTTAAGGATAAAATATTTGAAACAGTCATACATCGTAATGTTCGCTTAAGCGAAGCGCCAAGTTTTGGTAAGCCTGCACTTCTTTACGATGCAAATTCAACTGGTGCCCAAAATTACTTATCCCTAGTAGAGGAGATTTTACATAATGGCAACTAAAAGACTAGGAAAGGGGCTTGAAGCGCTTATACGATCTGATAATTCTTCTAATGAAGAAAAAGTCAAACATGCTGGAATAACAAAAATTTTGTTATCAAAGATTAAGACAAATCCGTATCAACCCAGAAAAGAGTTTGATAAAAAATCCCTTGAGGATTTAGCATTATCAATTAAACAAAAAGGAGTGATTAGTCCAATTACCGTACGTGAAGAAAATAATAATTATATTTTAATTGCTGGTGAGCGAAGATATAGAGCATCTAAATCAATAAAACTCAAAGAGATTCCAGCATACGTTATTGATGTAAAAAATGATTCAGATATGATGCAAATAGCTCTTATTGAAAATATTCAAAGAGAAAATTTAAACCCCATGGAAGAGTCCGAGGCATATGCTTTGTTACAAAGCAAATTTAAACTTTCACAAAATGGGATCGCGAAGTCTGTTGGCAAAAATCGATCAACTATTGCCAATTCCCTAAGATTGCTTCAATTGCCTTTGGAAATTAGGCAAAGCCTTAAAAAAAATAAAATAACAGCTGGTCATGCTCGTGCGATTCTTTCTATGTCAACTAAATCAGGCATGTTAAAGCTTTGGAAAATGATTATCGATGATGGTTTATCGGTAAGGGCTGCTGAGAAAATTGCAAAAGGGTCTACCAAGACTAAATCTAGTCGTACCAAAAAATTTAAATTAAAAAGTAAATCCATCCGTTCTCTTGAAGATGAGTTAATATCAATCTTGGGAACTAAAGTTCATTTGAATGTAAAAGGAAATAAATCTGGCTCAATCATGATTGAATATTTTAACAATGATGATTTTGAGCGTATTTTAGAATTATTACGAAAAATAGAAAATTAATATGAAACCAAGTAGATATACCTTTTTAATTGTACCCGATAATGATGGAGATAGTAGAAGATTTTCAATTTCAAGAAACGGTACGCTCTTTATTGGAATTTTTCTAGGGATAATTGTTGTGGCAATAGTTTTTTCTTATATCTTTCTTATCCCAATGGCTTCAGATTATAAGCGAATGGATTTTAGATATAATGAAGTAATAGGTGAAAGAATTGAAGTTTTAGAATTATACAGAGATCTTGAGAGAATGAAGCAGATGGAGATAGTTGTGCAAAAAGCATTAGGTATGGATTTAGGAGAAAGC
>PBPW01000096.1 GCA_002725545.1 Fidelibacterota bacterium
CAACAAACTACCCAACGATTGCAAAAGGACAGTTACAGGATTTTAAATACCCCAGAAGATTTAAAGGATGGGACAAAAAATATGAGGAGTTATTAAAATACAAAGGCTTTGCGCGAGCATTAATATCTACCAGTCGAAATAATTTTGTCCTAGATGATATAAATAGCCAAATTGGTCAAAGCGAAATTCCCCAATTTGCCATTTGGGGAGACTCAGATACCGTACTCCCTTTAAATGAAGTCAGAAATAAACTTTCAGAACTAATGCCAAATTTAAAATTATTTGTGATTCAAGATTCTGGACATTTACCTCATAAAGAACAGTTCGTCAACTTTCATTCTGTTTTATTTAATAAAATTTTTACCCTACCTAAGCGTGCCATATCATCTAAAGAAGGAGAAATGATGTTTGCTAATGGGAAAAGTATTTTTTTAGATGTAAGAACAAACGCAGAACACGATCAAAGATCTATTCCAAATTCATTATTAATTCCCCTTGATGAGCTTGCTTACCGATTGGATGAGATTGAAAAATATAAAAATAATAATATTGTAGTTTACTGTAGAGTTGGTAATCGCTCAGGTGTAGCTACAGACCTTTTAATAAATAATGGATATAGAGCCATGAATTTATTGGGAGGTATAACAGATTGGAATGGTCCAATTCTAACTAATTAATAAGATGGAAAAATTATTCGATAGCGATATTGAGCTTTTAGAGCCTGAGCATAGGTATTCCTTAAAATCTGAACCTGAAATAGATTTCACTAGCGTTACCTCAATAACTTCACAATATTTTGAACCATTTAACAAAGAAGAGGTTGCCAAAAGACTTGTTGAAACAAATGTAAAATATATGGGCATGACAGTAGAAGAGTTAATTGCGCAATGGGATGAAGCTCGAGATTTTGGCACTTTAGTTCATAATAATATTGAATCTTATATAAATAATGAGAATTATGAAGCAATCTCTGAAGTGAATCATGCAATTAAATGGATGAAAAAATTTAAAAATTTATCAGACTTTATCTTTTATCCAGAAGTTAAGGTTTTTAGTAGAGAGCTTAGGATTGCTGGAACAATTGATGTGCTTGCAAAAGATAATAAGAGCAATACATTTATAATTATTGATTGGAAGACTTCTAAATCAATTAGCAAGACTTCTTTTGGCGGTAAAATGGGCACCCAACCTATAACTAGCCACTTGATGGATTGCAAATTTGTTCACTACTCTTTGCAATTATCTTTTTATAGATATTTATTAGAAAAATATTATGATATTAAAATAACCAATCTTTTAATTGGTCATTTGACGGGGCATGAATGCAATCCAATTGTAGCAGATTATTATCAAAAAGAAGTAAGTAGTATAATAGCTGAGCACAGAAAAACTTTAACAATTTAGAAATAATGATGTTTGTTAGAATATTTTGTAACTTTATACATGTATAGGATTTTTTTCACAGCATCCCTTGTCTTGACTACTCTTTTTGGGCAAGCAGATAATTCATCCAAGAATGGAGATACGTTACGGTATATATTTGAACCAGATTCACTGTCGCTACAAGTTGGAGAAACTGCCACAGTTACTATCAAGCTTATTGATGCAGAGGGCAATCTAGCAAATAATCCATTTCTTGTTTATGGACAGCCCAGAAGGTCATTAAAAACATTTCCCAGAATAAGTGACTCCACGGGCTTTGTAAAAGTTAGCGTTCAGCCCTTTAAATCTGGAGATCTCAAACTGCGTACTCGCAGTATAGCTGTAAAAAGAATAGACCGTATTTATGGGTCATTAAAAGTCCAGGTTCCAGAACCAAAATTGAAAAAAATTGTATTTAATAATCTGAATGACCAGCTTTATACAAATATATCTCTTGAGCTAAAAGCTGAAGTCTATGATGAAGCAAATCTTTTGAGAAAAGACCAACCAATACTTTTTTCTTCAAATAATCCAAAAGTAGTTGATGTTAATAAAATCGGTATTCTCACTACAAAAAAAGTAGGAAAAGCAAAAATAACTGCAACCGCAGGTGATGTATCAAAAGAGCTTGAAATAAGGGTCATTAAAAACCCTATTAAAAGACTATCTCTATCTATTCAAAATAAAAAAATTAGAACTGGAGATGTTGAAAGAATTAGCGTTGAAGCGTATGATAGAAGAGATAGGTTGGTTGATGATGCTCCTATTTATTATTCATATTCAGGTAAAGCAGATTATGGAAGAGGTCTACCTGCCTCTGCGCAGATCACCAGCGATGGCCGTTTTGTGGCGGAGACCGCAGGTATGTACACTGTTTCAGCAACTTCTAATGGATATTCCAAATCGCAAATAATTGAAGTAATTCCAAGAGATGTTGCGATGGATATAGAGCTTGTTGGTTTTGGGCTAGTATCTAATGTTAAAACCTCAGACCTATGGATCTGGCCTGGTATCGGTAAGCATAAGGGTAAGGATTTTGCCGTAACCGGTACGTGGGGTGCAAATGGGGAAGCCTATTTTTGGGATGTGACCGATCCTGCCAATATGAAGATCATCGATACGGTAACCGTGGATGCACGCACGGTCAATGACGTTAAAATATCGGAAGACGGTAGGGTAGGTGTGATCACCCGCGAGGGCGCATCCGACCGCAAGAATGGCTTTGTAATTTTAGATGTATCTGACCCTTACAACGTAACCATCAGCGCCGCGTACAACGATGATATGACNGGNGGTGTNCANAANGNATTNATNTANNAGAANCANGTNTATGCGGTTAACAACGGCCGTAAGTANGATATCATNAACATNGANAATCCTAAAAAACCGTTCCGAGTTGGTGTNTANGAGCTGGATACACCNGGGCATAGTATTCATGATGTATGGATCGAAGATGGTATCGCCTACTCATCCAACTGGGCCGATGGAGTCCATGCCGTAGATGTCGGTGGTTTAAAATTTGATGAAAAAAATAGAAGCGCAAAACAATTTAACCCGCTACTTGCCAAAGCAGGACAAGGCAGTCCATCTAATCCAATTCATTTAGCAGATTTGAAAGATCCAAACGGTCACAATCATGCTGCTTTCCCATTTAAAAGCCAATCAACAGATAAATTTTACATTGTTGGGGGTGATGAATGGTTTCCTTGGCGATATCCAGGTAAGCCTCGCCCATATCAACCTAGAGGAGGTTTTCACTTTTTAGACTTCACCGATATTGAAAACCCAAAGGAAGAGGCAGTTTATACCATCACTGAAGCTGGCTCTCATAATCACTGGATTCAAGGTGATACATTAATTGCTGCTTACTATAACGGAGGTTTACGTATCGTAGATATATCCGGAGACTTGCTTGGTGATTTATATAGGCAAGGAAGAGATATAGCTTTTTATATGTCAAGCGACCCTAATGGACATATACCTAATTCTACNAATGTATGGGGCGCTATACCATATAAAGGATATATATATTTTACGGATATGTATAGCGGTCTTTACTGTGTTAGGCTAGTTGATAAACCAACAGAACAAAGCTCGCCTTAAATTTTGAAAAAAATAATTTTTCCATTATTTATTTTCATTTCATTTGCGTTTGCGCAAGATGAAATAAATTATGATAATATCATCAACGTTAAATGGCAAATGAAAAGATACGTTATTGATGGATTAAGTCTTCCTATTGAGCGTAATAGAAAAAAAGATTATCAGATTTTCAAATCCAATAATAAACGCGAAGAATTATTATTCGGGAAAAAAGTCAATGGTTCTTGGGAATATTTACCTCATGGAAAATTTATTATGATGTATTCTGAAAAAAAAGACATCTATATTCCTGCAAGGATTACTGAGCTTGTGAAGAATAAAGAACTTAGGCTAACTATTCTTGATATCAATACAATGAAACTTGTGACAATAATCTATCAAGCAAAATAAAATTTTCAGGGCGAGCGGCACATCTCCCCCNTTTTTATATTAATAAGGAGTTAAAATGACTGAATTATTACCCAGAATTAAATCGGGCTGGCTTAGAGCTACTCTGTTTTTTATTGCAGCATTTATATCATCTCAAATCTTTGCTGGTATTGGAATGGTATTGATTTTAATCGTATCTGGATTTGATTTATCAGCGCTATCCAATCAAGATCAAATCATGGAAGAGCTAAATCAAATTAATTTTTTCTTACCCCTTAAGATNATTGAATTTTTATCCGTAATGTTATGCGTATGGCTNTTCATGCGATTTATTGATCGTAAACCATTGANATCAATAGGTCTTGATCTTAAAGGATATGAAAATGATTTAAAATTAGGATTAGCTCTAGGTGCTGGATTAATTGCTTTAGGGTTTTTTATTTTATTCATCCTTGGATATTTATCCGTAGATGGATTTTCGTTTCCGCTAGGCACTATCCTTTTATATTTTTTNCTTTTTGTAGTAGTATCATTTCATGAAGAGATAATGGTGCGGGGGTATATTCTAAACAATCTAATGCAATCAACGAATAGATACGTTGCCTTAGTTATTTCTTCAGTGCTATTTATGTCTATTCATTTGCTGAATCCAAATATTAATTTTTTAGCTACTTTAAATCTTTTCTTAGCCGGTATTGTTTTAGGTATTTATTATATTCATAAATCTAACCTTTGGTTACCGATAGGCATGCATTTNACATGGAATTTCTTTCAGGGACCGGTTTTTGGATTTGAAGTGAGTGGAATTGAAGCAGAAAGTATTATTAATCAATCTGTATCAGGGAGCGATCTATTAACAGGAGGTGCATTTGGTTTTGAGGGATCTCTGCTTTGTACTTTTGCAATTGTTCTTATGATTTTTTATTTGGATAAAAAATATAAATAAATAAAATGAATAAACTTTTGATTATAATTGCAGCTTGCTTTCAAATCGTATTTGCACAAGAAAGTCATTTACATGAGAATCGTAAAATTAACTTTCCCGATATCAAAGGCTACTTAACTTTNGTTTGTGATTTTCATACGCATTCTGTTTTCTCTGATGGAAGCGTTTGGCCAAANATTCGAGTTGCTGAAGCGCAAAAGGATGGGCTCGATGCAATNGCGGTTACCGAGCATATTGAATATCAATCCCATATAGATGACATACCCCACCCGGATAGAAATAGAAGTTATGAATTAGCAAAAAAATATGCAGGAAAAAGTAATTTGATGGTAGTTAATGGGACTGAAATAACTAAAAATATGCCACCTGGTCACTCAAATGCAATTTTTGTGAAAGATGTTAATAAGATAATGAATGATGACTACATGGAAGCCTATAAAGCAGCACGGAAACAAGGGGCATTTATTTTTTGGAANCANCCACATTGGATTGGACAGAGCAAGGATGGTACGGTAAATATTAGTGAAGAAGTAAAAGAACTAATCAACAAACGGTTGCTGAACGGAGTTGAGGTTACCAATGAACGAACATACTCCGATCAAGCGATTCAAGCNGCCCTAGACCACGATTTAACAATGATAGGAACATCAGATGTTCATGACTTAGTAGATTGGGATTATAATATTCCGCATGGAGGACATCGTCCNGTTACTNTAGTCTTTTCAAAAAAAAGAAATCAGAAAGATCTAAAACGTTCCTTATTTCAAGGNAGGACAGTTGTTTGGTATAATAATTTATTGATTGGTAAAAATGAGTGGATGCGACCGCTTATCAATGCTTCATTAACATTAGACTCCGCTGGGTATTATAAAAATTATGAGCTAGCTATTATTAAGATTAAAAATCAATCAGATGCGCGTTTTATTTTAAAAAACAAATCTGAACATGATTTTTATCAACATAGTGACTTAGTAGAAATTGAGCCTCATACAGTAAAACAATTAGCGATAGTTGCAGGGAAAAATTTATCAAATTTTGATTTAGAATTTGAAATTCTAAATGCAGTTATTGCACCAGGTACCCATCCAACAAAAAAATTTCAAATACGAAATGTTGAAAAAACTGAATTAACTGAAGTCAAATTCTAGTATTTAACTAAAAAAGAAAAATACTATTGATGCGATAGAAAACATGGATAAAGCTGGGAGCATCTTGTGGAATGGATTTTTTACCCTGAGATGAGTGTAAAGCGCAGCAGTCATTAGAATCATTAATCCACCAGACCCAACCAAAATAAAAGCATTTTCATTCATATTTATTAATACAGCGCAGGTAATTTTCAAAACCCCAACAAGATCGCGAAGCCACTTAGGTAATTTATATTCTCTAAATTCATTTCTAATGTTATCGTAACGTACAACCCATACAAATAGGATAGTGACCAATACTACAATTCGTAAGATTCCTATTAATAGTTCGGTATTTAAGTTTAGCATTATAATCCCCTTTTCAATTTTTATTATACTAGCTATCCTGATAATTTAATTAAAATATTAAAAAAAATCTTAACACTTATATTAATTAACAAAATATATATTGTAAAGTATACTTTACATCATTAATATGTAAGGTATACTTTACATTTATAAAGGAGATTTATGTACGAATTACAGATTGATAATATATTAATTCCAGTTTTAGGCATCGTCGCAGGAATGATCATTCCAATAGCAGCTTTCATCATGATTTATTATGAGAGCAAACACAAGAAACAAACTATAATGGAAATAGCAAAACACCTTGATAATCCACTCAAGATAAATGAGTTAGTGGGTATTTTAGATGAAAGGAAAAAGGAGCCATTGGACTACCGCAGAGGTGGAATAATTACCATGTTCGTAGGTATCGGGATATACTTGTTTGGGCTAGTGGCAATGGGATCGCTATTTAAAGGAGTTGGTCTTTTGGTTGGTGTAATTGGAGCTGGAGTGATGGCGGCTGGTTATCTCTATCCAAATACGAGCGAAGAACTAACCAGTGCCGTTGAAAAATTTGAAAAGAAGTAAGGAGATCAAATGACAAATTCTACAAGCAATGAAATAGTAAAAGAGCCAAATAAACGACTTAGAACCGGATTGGCGATCATGTATGTTG
>PBPW01000097.1 GCA_002725545.1 Fidelibacterota bacterium
TCCAGCCAGCCACCTTTGGGATAATGGCAAAGATGCGGTTGAAGAGCTCAACAATTTAATTCAGATTAGGAAAGTTGCTCTGGAAAGATTTGGTGAAAACAATATTCGATATGGTCAGCCTTATAGCGACTTAGGGGACGTTTTAGTCCCTATTTACCTTTTGCATCGTTACCAGATAGAGGCTGCTGCAAAAATTATAGGTGGGCTAAACTATAGCTATGCACTGAGGGGTGATGGGCAACTAGTAACGGCTATGCTTCAATCGGATCATCAACTCAAATCACTTGATGCGCTACTTGAAACGATGCAGCCTGAATTTCTTACCCTAAATGAAAACCTACTTAAGCTAATTCCTCCTCGAGCATCTGGAAGAGGAAAAACTAGAGAATCTTTTCAATCCAAGACAGGGGTTACTTTTGATGGTATCAGCTTGGCCGAAACTGCAGCTCACATGACCAGTAAAATGCTATTCAATCATCAGAGAGCTGCCAGGTTAGTTGANTATCACTCCAGAGATAAAAATCAACCAGGNTTAGAAAGAGTTATTGATATAATTTTGAATAATACNCTATTTAAAAAGACACCAAAAGGNCTTCAGGGTGAAATTAAACGAAATGTTGATTTTGTTGTTATTGATCATTTAATGAACNTGGCAGNAAATGANAATACTTCTCCAGCTGTGCAATCAATAGCGATGTATAAAATTAATGAGTTGGATAAAAAATTTATGCGAAAAAACGCTAAAGGCTCCAGAGCNGNAGCNCATAGAGATATGATCAAAAAACGATTGGAAAATTTTATTGAANAGCCAGATAGTTTTNAACCGATGGAAATCCCAAATGCCCCACCGGGCTCACCAATTGGGTTAACTGCTCAATGCTCTCAGGGTAATTAAAATTTTTAATTTGCAGTAACNACCCAGTCAATTATTCCCGAAAAACTATTCAAGCGNATCTTAGATAGTTTGGGNGAATTAGATTTATCATTATTAGTAATTGTGATGTTTGAATTAAGTAGATAGCTATAAACTATTGTGTCATTGAGCCCGAGAATTTGAATAGTTGATGAATCTTGACCTTTAAAATCTGTAACAATCAACGTTGAATGTAAAGATTTATTGCTAGNTACATTGATTGATAAATCAAACGTCTTATCATAATTAAAAACATCGCCCCTTAATGAAAAAGAAAAAACATCATTTTTGTTTATTATGGCAGGCAAATTTTCTACCAAGCCATGATCGGGATCNGGGGGCCCCACNCATGTAATAAATAGAGANGNAGAAATGATAAATAGTAAATTTTTCAATCTTCAATTTCTTTCTTTGTGGAATCATGACCAAGTTGAAGTTCATTTATTTTATCCATTGGTTTCTCAAGGGCTCTAAATCGCGGACCTTTTAATTCATCATAGTGATTTGTCAAGGCGCTAATTGATTTTCCCATAGCATGTATTTTTTCAGTAAACTGCTCCCATTGTTTTCTAAAAACACCTACCAGGTCTTGCATTTCCCCTGCTTTCTGTTCCATGGCAAAGTTAGACACAGCTTGCCTAATCAATGACAATATCGCATAAAGTGTTATAGGTGAACATAAGAGAACTTTTTTTGAAAGAGAGAAATCGATTAAATCTTTATCTTCTTGATTTAAAAATGCATATACACTCTCATTGGGAATAAACATTAATACATAGTCAACGGTACCTTCTTCAGGATTAATATAGGAACGTTTTTCTATAGCCTTTACATGACTTCGAACATCTTTAATGAAAGCATTCTTCTCTAAGTCTTTATCATTATCATTAGTAGCNCTTAGATAATTTTCATAGTGCGCCAATGGAAATTTTACATCCATGTTAATTATCTTATCATTTGGAAGTTTAAAAGTAAAATCCGGCCTNCCATCTCCAGTTTGAAGTTGTTTTTCAAAATTTATACCTTCAATTAGACCCATAAAATTCAAAATATCTTCAACCATGCGCTCACCCCACTGACCGCGTTCTTGAGAGCTTGATAAAATGCGTGAAAGCTTGTTGGTAGTTTCTGCCAGATCGCCAATTCCTTTTTGAGAGCTTTTCACATGCCCTTTAAGTTCATTCGTAGATTTATCTAACCCTTCCAGTTTTGATTTCATATCCAAAATTGTTTGGTCTATTAATTCTTTTTTTTGATTGAGCTGACTATCGGAAGATTTTAATAGTTCAGAGAATTTGTTTTCAGCTAACTTTAAAAAACTATCTAGATTTTGATCAAGAGCCTGCTTGGAAAGATCTCCAAATTCTGCTTTTAGGTTTTCACGGTTTTGCTGCACTGANTCATTTGTTTTTCTATTAAAAAACCAGAATCCAAACGCACCAAAAATGCAGCCTATAGTAAAAATAATAATAGGTATAATGTTCATTTTACTTCTATTAAATCCAGAATTAAACGAATAACCTCTCCTGATGCTGTTCCAGGGTTTTGATAAGCAAGTTTTTTATCACCCCACGCAGATCCTGCAATGTCAAAATGACACCAGGGTATATTATCATCTACAAATGCTTTTAGGAATGCACCACCAGCTATTGTACCTGCNTGACCTGGAGCGCCTAAGTTTTTGACATCTGCAATTTTTGATTTTACTTGATCTAAATATTCATCCCACAATGGAAATTCCCATACTTTTTCTCCAGTAATTTCAGAAGAGTTTTTTATTGCAGAAATTAAAGAAGGGTCCGTACCCATGATTCCAGATGCAATATGACCTAATGCGACCACTACTGCTCCGGTAAGTGTTGCAAAATCTAAAATATATTCAGGATCATAGTGCTTACAGGCATATGAAAGAGCATCTGCCAATATCAATCTTCCCTCGGCATCAGTATTTAANACTTCTATAGTTTTTCCATTGTAAGCTGTAAGAATATCTCCAGGACGGTAGGCTTTATCTCCGCTCATATTTTCTGTAGATGGTATTATTCCAATAATATTGCTTTTAGGCTTAATGATTGATACAGCTTTCATAACACCAAGGACGACTCCAGACCCGCACATATCATACTTCATTTCATCCATTTTAGCAGCAGGCTTGATTGAAATACCGCCACTGTCAAATGTCAAGCCCTTCCCTACCAATACTTTAGGTTTTTGTTTTTTAGGACCATTAAAATATTCTAAAATAATAAATTTTGGCGGCTCATCAGTTCCAGATGCTACGCCTGCCAATGCGCCCATCCCTATTTTAGTAAACTTATCTCTATCAAAGACGGTTACTTTGACATCAGATGAATTACCAATTTCAAGAGCATTATCAGCTAAATGCGATGGGGTTGCAATATTTCCAGGACGATTTTCAAGATCTCGCGCAAAACAAACAGAGTTGCCTATAATTGCGCCTCGCTCAACAGCTTTTTTATTGCCACCTGCAATGCTGGCATGGCGCAATTCAAAAAGATCGTCTTTTTTTGACTTGAATTCGTTGAACTGATAGCTACCCAATACCATCCCTTCAGATGCTGCTTGTGACATGACATTTTCTTTAGCCTCAATTGGTAAGAGAAAGGTGACAGAATCAATTTTATCTGCAATACAAGATTTAGCAACTGCTGCTGCTGAAATTCTTAGCGTCTCAGGTGTTAAATTACCTTTTGGACCTAATCCATATACATAAGCAACAAAACCTTTTTTACCAACGATACGCGTCACTTCACCTACTTTACCCTTGATCAGATCTGCAGATAAATTATGTGAAATTGCTCTCCCTGATTTCCTATTAACCCCCTGAAGTTGACGATTTAATTGCAAATTATCGTAAATTCCTACTGATACAGATTGGTCATTTGAACTATGCCAATCATTAGTTATGTGTTTAATTTTTAAAAGATTTGCCATTTTTTTCCTTATTTTAGAAAAATGTTATATAAAAAGTGCTACTTAAATTATGATTGTAATCAAAATAATCAAATAATGTTATAGATAAATCACTTTAATGGAGAAATTATCGTATGAATACAAAAAAAATAAATTTAAATAAAAAATTTAATAAAATTTCTGATCACTGGTCGCCAAAAGTTATTGCTGAGATGAATGACTATCAATTTAAACTTGCCAAAGTTAAGGATGAGTTTATTTGGCATAAACATGATAACACAGATGAAGCATTTATTGTAGTAAATGGAACTCTAACCATAGAATTCAAAACTGAAACGGTGATGCTTGGTCCTGGTGAAATGATAGTTGTCCCAAAAGGCGTAGAGCATAAACCTAGGGCTGATCAAGAATGCAATATTATGCTAATTGAACCTAGGGGCGTTACTAATACTGGTGACAGCGAAAGCGAAATGACTGCAGAAAATGATGTATGGATTTAAGCTACTCTTCGATGCCTTTGATTAAACTTTTAACAACAGAAGGATCAGCTAGCGTTGATATATCTCCCAAGTCATCAAACTCATTTTCAGCAATTTTTCTTAATATTCTTCTCATAATTTTCCCTGAACGTGTTTTTGGCAAACCGGTTGTAAATTGAATTTTGTCAGGTTTGGCATGGGGGCCTATTTCTATAGCTACGCTATTTTTAATTGCTTCTTTTATTGTTAAATCAGATTCTGTACCTGTCATCAGTGTTACAAAAGCATAGATGCCTTGGCCTTTAATATCATGCGAAAAACCAACCACCGCTGCTTCAGCTACACCATCAGCTTTTCCTATTGCACCTTCCACTTCAGCTGTACCAATTCGATGCCCTGAAACATTCAATACGTCATCCACTCTCCCCGTAATCCAATAATAACCATCTTCATCTCTAAATGCGCCATCACCGGTAAAATAATATCCCTCAAATTGTGAAAAGTAAGTTTCTTTAAAGCGCTGATGATCACCATAAACAGTTCTCATTTGACCTGGCCAAGATGATTTAATTGCAAGAAATCCACCAGTATTATTTTCACTAATTTCATCTCCATCATCAGATAATAGAACTGGTTTAATTCCAAAAAAAGGGAGTGTGGCAGAACCCGGCTTGATGGGAGTTGCTCCAGGCAGAGGCGAAATCATGATCCCTCCCGTTTCCGTTTGCCACCAAGTATCTACAATAGGGCATTGCTCACCGCCTATCAGTTTATAATACCATTCCCATTCAGGTTGCTTAATTGGCTCTCCAACGGTACCCAATAATCTGAGTGATGTTAAATCATGAGTCTTGATCCAATCATCACCTTCCTTCATCAGTGCTCGCAAGGCGGTTGGAGCTGTGTAGAATAAAGTCACCTTATATTTATCAACAACATCCCAAAATCTTCCAAAGTCTGGATAGTTTGGTACACCTTCAAAAATAACAGATGAAGCGCAATTTGAAAGAGGACCATAGACAATATATGAGTGGCCTGTAATCCAACCTATGTCAGCAGTGCACCAATAAATGTCATCACTTTTATAATCAAAAATAGTATTAAAGGTAAAATTTGCATAGAGCAGGTAACCTCCAGTAGTGTGAAGGACTCCCTTTGGTTTTCCAGTTGATCCTGAAGTATAAAGAATAAACAAGGGATCTTCAGCGTCCATGCGTTCAGGCTCACAATATAATTCAGCATTTTCAATTTCTTGATGCCACCATAAATCACGTCCATCTTTCATGGTAACTTCATGCCCTGTTCTTTTAACAACTATTATGTGCTCTATGGATGGCGTCTGCTTTGATGCTGTATCGGCATTTGACTTCATTGGGATATCGAGTTTTGTACCTCTAACACCGGTATCTTGTGTAATCAATAATTTGCATTTAGAATCATTTATTCTATCGCGAAGAGAATCTGGACTAAATGCTCCGAATACCACAGAATGGACAGCCCCTATTCGGGCGCAAGCCAACATGGCAACCGGTAGCTCAGGAATCATTTGCATATATAGACAGACCCTGTCACCCTTTGAAACATTTAAATTTTTTAAAACATTCGAAAATTTATTAACCTCAACAAGCAGTTCGTTATATGTATAGCTTTTAGTTTCACTATTATCATTTCCTTCCCAAAAAAAAGCAATACGATCTCCATGTCCATTTTCTATGTGTCGATCTAAGCAATTGTAGCTCACATTTAGTTTTCCATTTATAAACCATCTAATTTGAGGCTTAGTAAAGTCAACATCGCTTATTTTATCCCATTTTTCGTACCAATCAATACGCTCTGCTTTTTTGCTCCAAAAATTGTCACTATCATTTACTGAAAAAGTATATTCATCTAAATAATCTTCCAGCGATTTGAATTTGGCATTTAAGGAAAGTTTTTGAGGGGGGTCGTATTTCTGTTTATTCATTTTTCTTTTCTGTATGATTAATTAATGGTTCAGATAAGAGTTTTACATCTTGATTCATTACCCATCCTGCAAAAAAGTTCGATGATTGTTTATCGTGCAGGTCAACACGCACGCTGCCAAAGAGTCTATTGCCAGCAACTTTGGTTATTACTAGCTGATCGCCTCTGCTAAGGAAAAATAATATTTCAGAACCATTTTCTGGACCTTTACGAAACGGAGTAAGATCTTTAATAACTGAATATAGCGATGCACCCGGAATTACATCTAAGCGAAAAAGCTGTATCGCTCGATCTGACTGCCCTTCCGGAACATCGATCAATCCTTGCCAAACAGGATACCTTCCTCCGGTCTCAATCAAGAGACTAATCGGATTTTCTTTATCTCTATCTACTGGAATTCTTAATCTTGTATATCCCATGCTATCTGCCATTGTAGTTGAAATAAGAACGCCAGATTGAAAAGTATTAATTAATNCATCTGCAACTGGANAATGNTCAGATCCATCAATAATATTTAATTTTATAATATCTGTTTTTGGTAATATTTCAAAGTNACCAAGNTCTATTTCTCCNGATGATTTCGAGAATAATCGATAAATGGTCTCATATGAACCCCCAATTGGNTCAAGNCTTGCTATATTTCCTAGAGTATCTGAATTTAAAATATTTTCAGGAAGAATAACTTGGATAGAGTCTTCGGGAAAAAACATTCGGGAAATATAAACTTCAGAAGGGCGATTTCTTGGAAATAAACTTAATCGATAAGCATTGGGTTTAAATTTTCCTAAAGATAATTTAGCAGATATTGTTACTATTTTTGATTCCTTAGTTTTTAAATCAATACTATTTTCGCTTAGCGTATCAGTCACCTGAGAAAAAGAAAAACTAAAAAAAATAATTATAGTTAAGAATTTATTGAATTGTTTTGCCATGTGGATGTTTAATATAGTTACCTTTTTCTCCTTTCTTTACAGATACCATCACCAAGGAAGCTACGCAAGCCAATCTAGGATCTGTTTTTCCTCCCTCAGCGTATGCTTTGACTTCAATATGTATAGATGTGGTCCCTGCAGAAACGATTGCAGCGGTAAAATTTACCCAATCACCTAGATATACTGGCTCTTTAAATTCGACCTGTTCAATAGTGCGAGTTACCGCACCATCAGCTTGAGAGCCTTTTAGAAAACGATGAGCCACTTTTGCTGCGGCTAAATCAACCCATGCAATCATTTGTCCACCAAAAAGAGTTCCGACTACATTGATATGGTCTGGCATTACAAATTGAGAATATTTTGCTAAATATTGTGACATTTTGATTCTTCCCGATATTTTTTTTGATTAAAAAGTAAGGCCTTTNAAATAAATCCTTGAGAAAAAGTTTATTTTAAGAAAGTTATTAAAATAAGTTTTTTTATNATGATNGCGCAACCCTTTCTCCTTCTTCAACATCTACTTTAGCCAGCATAATTCCACCTAAAACAAATAACATTATTACTGAAAGAATTCCAATCCTCGGGTTTCCTGTTACCAAGCCAATATAGCCAACTAAGGGCGGTCCAATAATAGCAGCAAATTTTCCAAACATATTATAAAATCCAAAAAATTCCGCAGCATTTGATTTTGGAATAATTGTGGAATATAATGAGCGACTTAAGGCCTGAATCCCACCCTGGAAGCATGCTATCATAACAGCAATCGCATAAAAGTGCCATTCCTTTGANACNAGTGATGCAAAAATAGATATTAAGATATAGCCAATTATNCCNATGAAAATTCCGCGCTTTATTCCAATTTTGGAAGCAAACCAATTGTAAATCAATGTAGCTGGGAAGGCAATGAATTGAACTAGTAATAATGCAATTATCAATGCAGAGGTAGAAAATCCAATGCTGGTCCCATAATCCACTGCCATCCTAATAACAGTATCCACACCATCAATGTAAAACCAATACGCGATCAAGAAAGTAGTTACAACTTTAAATTTTTTAATGGTAGCTATAGTAGATATTAATTGATTGAATCCTAATNTGATAGAATTGGTGATTCCAATATTTTCTGAAACTGATGGTTCTTTTACAAANACCATAATAGGAATTGAAAAAACTGCCCACCATATAGCTACAGTCAAGAAGGATAATTTAATTGCGCTTGCAGCATCTGAAATGCCAAAAAGCTCAGGTTTGAGATACATCAAAACATTAATTAAGAATAAAATTCCACCCCCTATATAACCCAAGGCATAGCCAAACGATGAAACAAAGTCTCTTTTTTCTTTTGGAGCTACACTNGGGAGAAGGGAATCATAAAAGATATTTGCGGACATAAAACCAATNGANGCANTAACATAAAATACAATTGCAATTANCCACTGGCCTTGATTGATTATCGATAAGGTTCCGGTACTAATTATTCCAAGGAAAGCAAAAAATATTAATAGCCTCTTTTTTACGGACGCTTTATCTGCGATGGCACCAAGAAACGGTGCTAGCGTAGCAACCAGAATTGAGGCTATAGAGTTGGCTAAGCCCAAATACCATGTGGTAACAGTTACTTCTGCCGATGTAGACCAATATTGTTTAAAAAAAATAGGGAAAAAACCAGCCATCACGGTTGTAGAGAANGTGCTATTCGCCCAATCGTATAGCGACCAGGATAATATTTCTTTTTTATTCTTGTATACCATTTTTACTTATACATTTTACCATGCTTGAAGATAGGTNCTAATTTGAATCCATGATGATAAATTTCCATACGTATGATAAGTTAATGGATAGGGCATGAACCAGCTTGCTCCAAATTCTAATTCAAATTGAAAAGGCCCAATCATTTGGAAAGGATCTAAATTAATTAAGTTAAGCTTAACAAATTGAGTGGTTTGCATTTTTTGTGTGTCATAACCGCTCCTTTTAGCCATCCATTGGTTCCATGTCTGATTGTTTGAAAAATATTTATCACGACCATTTGTATTCCAATCAAACCCNGTTGAAAAGAANACCTTTTTTGGAATAAGCTCTATTTGTGCCTTCATCATTGCGCTAATTTCTGGAGATTTTTTTCGAAATACTGTTNCAATTGCTTTNGCAATTGAATCTGGACCTGCATTTTCTATCCAAAGAAAAGAAATGGGNGGGTTAATTGTATCNTTTTGAAAATTAGAAATACCTACAGACCAGTTTATATTGAATAATCTTCCCCATCCTTTTCTATAAAATTCGCCAAAAATTCTTAGCCTTAGCTCAGTTAAGCCCTCACCGATCGGTAATTGTTTAAATTGATCTGGGATACCATTTTTATCCTTACTATTTGGATCATACTTTTTTAACCTCTCAGCAAATGGAAAAATCATATCTAGCCCAGAGTATATTGAGAATCTTTGTCTGCCTCCCCTCCAGGCAGGAACACCGCGAATTAAGATATTTATTCCCATAGAAATATCAGATAAACCTTTGTTTGATTTTGATTTAGGATAATAATAATTTATTAAATCATCGAGCTGATTGGATGAAGAATCAGAACTCCAATNATATTTTTCATTAATTTTTTGTATATAAGGCACATTTAAAACGAAAGTTGCTTTATCTGTAAATCCATATTCAATATTCATCATGGTTTGATTGATTGTGCGCTCAAAAAATTGATTGATCAGATAATTAGTTGTATCAATCTTGTATGAATGTTGCATTCCATTAGATAAGCTTTCAGCCTTCCAATTTCCAGATGTATAACCTTGATTATAGGTTATTCTCCAAACATTTTGAGGAATCGTAAAATGTGTTTGAGCGAATGGTTTTGAAAACAAAAGTGATGCAATAACTAAAGCGAGATATCTCATTGAAGCTTAATAAATAAGAAAGCGCTGACGAAATTCGTTGAATTTAATTACGTCTTTTAACCATAGTGGGGGTAAATAATTTGCTGGCTTGCCTTGCGCAGCAAAAACCCGTAACTGGCTATGCCCATACAACATATCAATGCGATTGAATTCTGCCCATTTGAATTCCCTTGGATAAAGTTGATTTGCTAGAATAATAATCGATGTTGCAGTCGCTAGCGGATCGTACAAATTTGGATCTATAATTTGAATATCTACACCGCTACATAACTCATCAACATACATTGGAGGCGATTGATCCGTTTGTTTCATTCTTGGAATGTATTCCACTGGCAAAATTTTTATCCCTGGTAATTTCAGTTGCGATAATTTATCAGCGAGATGATAACCAGATAGCCACGGCGCGCCTGCTCTCAAATAAGGTCTATCTGTTCCTCTACCATCATTCAAGTTTGTTCCTTCCAAAAGACCAAACCCTGAAAAAGATAAATTAGTTCGAATAGATTTTATCGATGGGTGTGGATTGATCCACGGGTGTTCAGACTGGTCTAGCCAATAAGACCTTTTCCAGTTGGCCATTGGAATAATAGTTAAATTAGCTCTTTTAAGATCTTTTATCCATCCCATCTCGTTTGCCATAATTGCTAATTCCCCTATTGTTAATCCGTGCCTAATGGGAACAATATGGTAGCCTTCAAATGATTGAAATTTTGCCCGAATTACAGGACCATCAACTCGATCACCTCTCAGCGGGTTTGGCCTATCAAGAATAATAACCGGTAGGCTCCACTCGCTTGCAACCTCTAAAATCTTTGTCATAGTTGAAATGTAAGTTGAAAATCTTACTCCTGTATCCTGTATATCAATCAAAATTACATCAAGATCTCGAACGGACCAGGCGGGAGGCTTCATGTTTCTTCCAAAAACTTCCACAATTCTTGCGCCGTGTTCAGGGTCATATTTTTCGCCATCTTTCATTTTAAAGCGTTTATCCTGCTGAGTGAAAAGTCCATACTGCGGTGTAAATATCACTTCAACTTTAACTTTGGAATATTTTTTTAGTATATCTAAAAGATGGTGCCCTTTACGATTGACAGCGGTTTGATTTGTAAAAACCCCAACAGATTTATCATACAT
>PBPW01000098.1 GCA_002725545.1 Fidelibacterota bacterium
TCAAATGTCTCAAATTATGACCCAGAAAGTCAAAATCAGTTGACGGATGAACCAGAGCCTAAAAAAAAGGATATTGATCGATTACAGGCTAATATTGAAACAAAAAAAACTACTCCAAAGAGCTCTTCTAGTCAAAAACATGATATTAGTAAATCTTTGGATTCCAAAATATCCTTTATTGATCGTTTTTATACTATAATTAACAACATAAAGAATTTAGGCTTATTCAATCTAGACACATACGATACATACAACAGCGCAACGCTATTTATCACCGCTTCCAATAAGAAGATAGCATTTAACAATCGACAACGTACCGAATTCAATGTTCATATAGCTGGTGAGAAGGAACCAATTTCTAAAAATATTAAAAGAAATTCACGTTTATTAGTAGTCGAAGAGAATTTTGTAGATAATCATGAGAGAATAATTGTTCCTTTAAAAAAACAAAAAGACCAGGAGGCATTCTTAAAGCGTTATATTTTAAAAAAATACAATATTAACGAGGAGGAATTAATATATACCTATGAAAAATATAAGACCAAAGATAAGGATATGTATGAATTAAATACATTGTTCACCCGATCAAAATACCTTCGCTCATCAATAGAAGCGGCAAATGAGTTTAAGACAAACAACAGGTTATATATTTCATTAGCGGGCATTTTTACATACTATAATTTTCAATTAGGGCGCGCTGCAAAAAATAAAATTAATCTATATCTATACATGGGCATAAAGGGTTGTGAGTTAACTTGGATAAAAGGGGGCCGTATTCTCTATAATCGTACCATATTAATATCCAATCAAGCAATTTCAGAAGCATCCTATTTAAGTGAGGCTATTCCAAGAATCATTAGAACAATTAAAGTATCACTTGAAGAACTTAAAAGAGAGGACCTGGTAGAAGAAGAGCCAGATAATATTTATGTTTCAGGTCCAAAATCTAATAAATCTATTGAGGATTATTTCAAGAATAACTTTAAAGTAGCAGTGCAAAATATTAACGTTAAAATTAATAAAAATGTTGATCAATCTCAGTTTAAAGATTTAAAAGATTATTTTGATACAGCAATGATATTAGAAAAATCATTTAATAGATGGGGAAGATTCAGGTATGTATACGATCAAAAGAACAAATTGGATCTTCGCAAAACAGGAGTATTTAATGTAATAAATCTCATGATGGGTCTAGCCACAGCAATCCTCATTTTATTAAATATCAAACTATATGAGCAAAAAGTAATCAATAATTATGATCAAATAAGTGCAAAACTATCAGCGGAGATGCAATTGAAATTAATCAGCAACACAGAGAGGGTTATCACCGAGCGATATAAATTTAATAGGATTGATAAAACATTNGGCAATATAAAAGCAGCAAAGCATAACTCTATTGAGCTAATAAAGCTTCTTAACTCTCAGGTATTTAAAAAAGTTGATATNAACTCTATGGAAATACAGGCAACAGACCCAAACGTNTTNGATAGTAAGAATTTAGAAGTAAAAATTACGGGTGGGGTCGTAAGCAGAAGACCGGAAGCNATTTTAGAGGTTGCCAACATTGAAGAATCATTAAAACAAATTGAATATGTGGATAATTCTGTAGTTGAGTATAGAACATATCAGGGAAACAAACTGCCCATAACGATAACCTTTGCAATATGATTACTAAAAAAAATTCAAAAGCGGTGGTTATGATAGCACTAATGATATTTAACGTATCAATGTTGTCATTCACTATCTATAATCTGGTATCAATCAACAGTAGCAAGAAATCAACACTTTCATATCAATTTATTGATAGTAGAAATAAGGATTATTTTAGTCGGCTATCAAAGATTCTTGATTCATTGAACAAAAATGAATTAACCAATCTGAAAACATTATCTGAGTACTACGTCTATGAATCCTCAATTGAAGCCATTTCCAATCGAGAATTATTTAAAAAGAAAGGAGTAAACCTTCCTCAATATACGGTTTCAAAAGAATTAACAAATTTTACTGAGGCATCAGAAGGGAAAATAGGATTTATTCAACTGGGNTACGCTCTAAATGACAGGACCTTTTCTGATTTGATGGTTGTTCTGGANACTATCAATAAGAATCAACGGTTCGATTATATCAATCAATTGAACGTATCTAAAGTAAATGGATCGAACGAGAGACTAAATATGAGCTTTACCTATACAAATCTAGGTTTGGTGTTTGATTAAAATGCAGAAACGAGAAAAAATACTTGTAGGCGTGCTGGGGGTTGTGTTGCTCATTTTTTTATTGCAACAAACTTCAACATTATTTAATGCAGAAGAGCAGAGTATAATTAAGGAATACGGTACATCTGATTTACAAAAATTTTTAGGTCAACCNCAACTAGAACTCACAGAGAAATTGAAGATTAAAGGGAGTACAAGATCTGATTTTTTNTATCGNCCTAAGAAACAATCAGCACCTAAACCAATTCTCAATGAGATAATACTAGGTCCTGACGGTTATGCTGCAATGATCAGTGGAAGTTTTGTNCTTGAAGGGGACAAAATATTTGGATTTGTAGTGAATAAAATCGAAGAAAAACGAGTTCTTTTACGCAAGAATAATCAGACAAGAATTTTAAAAAGGAAATGATATGAGGAATTTACAAAAGGTACTTTCTATCTCTGTTGTGCTTATCGCTGCTATGCCCGCTCAAGAAATGGACCTGCCAACCTTTAGTGTAGANGAATCCCAGGCAACTATTGAATGGAAAATTAATGAATTAAAATCAGCAGAGATAGCNGAAGCATCTGTTACGCCTCCTAAGATCAGCATTGCAATAAAAAGCAAATCAAAACTTGAAATCGAAAGATTTAATGAAAATTTCAACGTCGATAACCTCTATCGGTATACTTATCAACCCGTATCAAAAAAAGCAGGTTTATTAACGCTATTCTTTCGAAAATTTCCTGAATATGATTTATTCGTATCTGACACCAAAATAAAATTTATCTATGAGATTCAATCCAAGAATATCGCAGAAAGCACAACCAAGCCAAAAAGCATCTTACCGGACACCACAATTAGTGTTAATTACAANGGAATTAGTATGAATGAAGTGCTCAAAGCACTTTCATTTAAGTACGGATTAAATATACTAAATAGCAGCACCAGCGATGCTCCTATAACNATNAGTGCGAAAAATGTACCATTCAAAACAATTTTTAACTCTATCATAGAAACCAATAATCTTTCCTGGTATAGTTCAAATAATATCATTGTTGTAACCAACACTGAATCTTTAGGAAATACTAAAAGCGGCTTGGAAACCGAGGTTGTCCACCTAGACTATATCGAATCAAGCGTAGCGATTACCTCGTTTAAAGACCAGCTTTCTTTGAGGGGCGACATCAAAGAGCTTGATATAACCGGAGGAAAGGGATCTGGAGGAACAAATAAATTAATTATAACCGATACCAGAGAAAGGATTAATTACATAAAAAACCTAATTCAATCCGTGGACAAGCGCCCAACGCAAGTTAACATTGCTGTGAAATTTATTGAAACAAGCCTGCAAAGCGATGAACGCTTAGGAATAGACTGGACTCAACGTGCGCAATTAAGTGGACCGGATTTTGCTCCAGATAGCGGGGCTAGTGCGGTTGGGATAGGTAGTTGGCAGGAGTTTGCAATGGCAAAAATGGATTTACCGCTTTATCAAGTCGTGCTAGAGGCTTTGGAAAGCGACAACAGAACCAAATTGCTTCAAGAGCCCCAGGTGACAACATTTGATAATTTTACCTCAGAGATAAATGTTGGCACGACCCTTCCTGTATTGGTTCCNCAAGGGGAAGGNAGTGTATTTGGAACCAATCCATATACATTTGAAAATGTTTCTGTTAATATCGTACTGANNGTAACNCCCCGTGTTAACAACCCTAATGAAATAACGATGCAGCTTGACACACAAGTTTCAGCAATAATTAACTATGTTGGNCCTGACAAAGATAGACCGGTTGTAAGCAATCGATCAGCAAAAACAAATGTAGTCGTAGGCAATGGGGAAACATTATTGATCGGTGGTCTGATTTTAGAAGACGATTCNGANATTACNGGTAAAGTNCCTTTCTTAAGCAATATTCCATTAATCAAGAGATTCTTCACTATTGATACCAAAAGNGAGCAGCAAAGAGAGTTATTAATTTTCATCACACCATCGATTATCGGGTAGATGAATATATATTGCGTAACCAATGACCCNTTCCTAAGCCAAGAGCTTGCGACGCAGCTTTCACCAAGCGAGCANACAATAGAGCTTTTTTCAGACGGTNTAGCTGCCTTAGAAAATATCAACGATAACCTACCGGATTTAGTTATGATCGATACCGAATGCGATAATATTAATTCNATTGTTTTAATTAACTTGGTTTCNAGAGACTCGAAATTCAATAATACTGAAATTCATTATATTACCAGTAAATCGGTCAGCGATCCAGAGGGCTTCAAGAAACAGAACCAGGTCAATAGAATTTGGCCTAAGCCGGCGAATATATCTGAAATCATTAATTATTTATCGAGCCAGTCATGACTCTATTTGAAACCATCAAAGATCAAGATAAAAAATTAGGAGAGATCTTACTGGAGAAAAAAATCATTGATGAAGAACAAATCCAGCATGTGATAGTAAAATCAAAAGAATCAAAAACGCGCTTTGGTGAGACCGCTGTTCACCTTGGGATTATAGATGAAATTGAATTTCTTAAAGTTCTATCGCAGCAGCAAGGTTTGCCATATGTTGATCTCAAGTCTTTCAATATCGATCGTAAAGCTTTATCGCAAATGGATAAAGAAACAGCTAGAAAGCTTTTAGCGGTTCCCCTTTTTGAAGCGGAAGGAATGCTTGCTGTTGGATTTCACGATCCGCAAAATTTAAATGCCATCGATGAAATTGAATTAAAAACAGGCAAAACAATTCAGGTGATTTTATGCACAAAGGATCAGCTAAAGAATGTTATACAAAGCTCGTATGCAATTGAAATTATGGATGAAAATGAAATGGATGATGATAACGAGTCATCTGCTATCATTGAATTAGTTGAAAAAATAATCGAGGAAGCCATAGAATCAGATGCTAGTGACATTCATATCCAACCATCTGAATTTGATTTAGATATAAGGTACCGTATTGATGGCGTTTTGCAGTCAATAATGATATTACCACATTCACGTACTAGGCCTATTAACTCTCGCATAAAAGTAATGTCAAATTTAGATATTGCGGAAACGCGAAAACCACAAGATGGCAGATTCAAGCATTCCACGCCTTCGGGAAAAGCATACGATTTTCGTGTGTCAACCTATCCAACAGAGTTTGGAGAAAAAACCGTCATGCGTATTTTAGATCCAAGCAAAGGGAATATCTCTCTTGATAAACTTGGTTTTTCCAAGATCAATCTTGACCTATGGCATGAAGCAATTGCCAACTCCACAGGCATTATTTTAGTCACCGGCCCTACGGGTAGTGGAAAATCCACCACGCTTTATGCTACCCTCAATCTTTT
>PBPW01000099.1 GCA_002725545.1 Fidelibacterota bacterium
ATGTCTTGCACTGCTTTAACTAGCATCGCAAGCATCGACTTCTCTCGATACACAATCGGGTCACCATTCTCATCGTACAATGTTGCGTCAGGCGCAGCCTAATGTACTTCCTCAGCAATAAACCCAAGCTCAGGAACCTGAGTTTCATAATCCATTCCCGAATGAGTTGCCACTTCTTCGTTCCAACGAAACGTACGTGGCTTCAAAGCCCGAAGTTTCGTCCAATTATCTTCAGTCTCAACATCTTCTACATCTTCTTTGAAACGAATCGACGAAGAAGATAACCCAAGCTGATGCGAACCAGTGGTCGTGATAACTGCCTGAGTACCTGAAAGCGTCGGCCAACCTGATTGACTACGCAAATCAAGAACACCTGATGATTCGGCAATCGTTAAATGAGCGGTGCTGTTGTGAACAAATTGGAAGCCAGGAAGGTTGGTTGTTGGAAGAGTGTCTTTCCACTCGATGTAATCTTCAGCCGTGTAATAGTCATTACCCATATAGATACGGGCATAGTCATACGCAGTTTGTACTCGAAGCTCCCCAGCAATATCTACGTTGGCCCCAACATTCAACCATTGACAATCAATACGAGTACCTAAACCCAGCCCGTAATCGCTTGAAGTTCCAGGCACGCTCTCGTTTTTGCTGGAATAACCAATAATGTCACCACGGATCGCCATTGAACCATTAATAACTAAACGGTATTCGGACTCGGGTCGGGCTTCCGCCGCCCCAGCGTATCCTTCGCCAGCACGACGAGAGTACACCGAATAACGATGGGCTTCAGTCAAGTAGTTGCCAGCATCAGCCGCAGGAGCAGCTATGTCAGCACCGTTAGAAAGCCAGTGAGTGTTATTGCCAGGTCCAGCAACGCCTCCTGGCGCTGCCGAGCTTAAGAAGTTTGCTCGATAAGCAAGATCTTTTAAGAAACTTCCAGCGGTTTCAGCATTGATATCAGTACCAGTGCTCAAACCAATAACGCTATGTTGCGTGCTACTTATATACAGATGGTCTGTTGCTCCAAGAGAAACATTTCCCGTACAGGTAAGAGTCCCACCAGTTAAACCACCAGTAACGGCTAAATCGCCGCTAACTGTTCCACCAGTATTCTGAATTACCCCAGGATAAGTAGCGGTCTGACCAGGAACACCCTCTAACCAGTTCTTCAAATAAGTCCAGTTAGAGTTATGTTCGCTAGCAATGATCGCACTACCAGCTACAGCCGTATTTGGCTGGGTAAAGGTTGCCATTAACGCAGTCTCCTATGAATATAAGTAAATGCCATAGCGTTCACTTCCCAAGCCTCATCAACAGATGTAGGACCTTCTACCTTTAATTGAATAGCCTTAGCTGTCCCAAGAGTAGGCAGCCGCTCAATATTCGTAACATCCGTATTGGGCTCACTCGCCCAAGTACTCGTACCATAAACGCCTGTCCCCCCCGTTGGGCCTGCCGAAGCAGCCCATGTTGCCCCAGACGTAGCCCCCGTTTGAACACCAAAGGACATTGACTTCTTAAAGTTCGCAGTGTCGTAATCCGTATACAACTTTGCAGACATAGCCACAGTCGCATCAGAACTCACCACAATACGAGGCTTACCCCACCGCTTCTTAACAATCGGATTCTTCCCAACAAGCCAACTTGTCGTATAAGAAGAATCAATATGCGATGTCGTCGTCCCGTAAAAATCGCTTTGCAAATCCTGTTCCAAATGGATCACACGACCCGAGTTCGTATAACAAGCAGCCAACAAATCCTGTTCAGCGCCAGGAGGCGCAAACGTCATCATCGCATTAGCGTCTATATTCGTCATAGTCCAAGCACCCAAAGTCGGGTCAAAAACTAGAACACGGCGATGAGTAACAGCACCACCTGAATCATCCCAATCAACAGAAACATAAAGCCTGTTCTTAAACCAAGCCAACTGAGGCGGATTGTTGAACTGTAATCTTCCATCGTCGATAGCTGGTTGGAGTTTTTCAAACACCCAAACAAACTTGTCGCCGTCATACATCCATACGCCTTGACGGTCATACCAGAAAAACACTCCATAGGGAGTCGAAACTGGTGACGACATTGCCACAGAACCCACATCCTGGGAAAGAGGCACTAATTGAAACGTCAAAGAATCAAAACCGTACAGCGCATGAACGCTGTTCGTTTTGAAAATTAATAAGCGATCAGCGAAGGGTACAAGGGCAGAAAGTTCGTCGCCTCGTTCCCCCACGTTGACATCCACATAATCGTAATCAAACCATGTCTCTGGGTCATCTATCCGTGACCAACGCACACGGTTAGCGTAAGCAGTGCCACCTTCTTTGGTATGAGCAACCCAAGCATGGTTGTTCCAATGGCAAGTGTATTTAGCTATAGGGTAATTTCCTGCTGAACCGTTGACATTCGACGCAAGGTTTGAAGCAGTCGTTCCATCGTAAACAAATGACGCAGCATCTCCCGAAACCCCATAAAACTTATCGTTAGTTGTTTGCCCATANAAACGGTTACCGTCAGTAACCGAAACACCACTTAAAGTTGTGAAATCATTCGCAGAAGATTCCGCAACNGTAGTCCCATATGAACAAATNACTCGGGCTGTTCCCCCATCTGGNGTGAACTGCCCTAAACCCGTTACCCTAGAAGGCAAAGCAGTTGNNTTGCGTTTATTTACCCCTAAACGCATCTTNATGCCGCCACGAGGNTCAACATCTACGTTAAGCATGTTAGGGCTTTCGTTAGGNCCCAAATTGAATTGGTCCGAACGTAAATTTAAGCCCCCACTGAAATCCTCTAACATGGTCAGCTTATATCGCTGACCATGTGGAACAGAGCCCTGGGATTCCGCTTTAGACATCCGTTACTCCCAACTAAACCTAAGTCGGTCAGGCATAACACTTTGTGAACGCCAACGAGAAGTCGAAACAGTATTCAAAACCAAAGGCTGCGGTGCAGGCGCATCAAGATACCTTGCCCGCAGATTATCTAACTCCCTAGCAAANATGTTTTGGTATTCGCGAGCCATACCAGGATCTTCTTGCTGTTCATAAGCACGAGCAATCCCAAAGGTCGCAATTACCTGATGAAACGGTTCAGGAAAATCACTCGGAGTCGCAGAATCTAATGAACCTGCCCCAAATGCTGAAGGGTTCTTGTATCCCCGAACATAAATTGTTTGAGCAGAGGACGGGGTAGGGTACAACCTTACGGTTTCGGCCCAGTAAGACCAATACCAACTATCGCCATTCCCAGCAGAATCCAAAGGATAAACAACGTCACCTGCATCTCTTCCAATGAGCGTAAGAACATGATCGTCTGTTCTTAACGCATTTATTTCACGCAACCCGTTGGTGACACTTCCTCCCACCGTGGAAAGAGCATAATCCGAAGTTCCAGAAACAGTAGAAAAGGTTGTAGAAACCTCGTACCAAGGCCAGCGTTTCTCGCTGTAAACAACCTGATCGTAGCCTTGCCCCAACATGCGGTTCATCACATCATCAGAAATGTCGCTGTTGTCAATTTCAACAACGCTCTGAATGTAGGAACGCATTTCCCCTAAGTTCACCGCTACTCCTTATGGAAAGAGCAAAAGCTTTGCCCCTCGGCAGGACGAGCTTTGCATGGATCACCAGCTTTAGTAATTGCAAGACAAGAAGGAAGCTGCGGCTCTTCATGCGGAATATCCGCATTTATAGCTCGCACTCCACGCCCACCGAAGTAACTATCTCTAGGAGTACTCTGCGAGTACCCTTCCCCAGGATCCCCATAAACCCTTCGGTTACTTCCGTACCCTAATTGCAATTCTCTGCCCATGAATCCTCAGAACTTTTGGGTGGGGCGAGGGCCGAAACCCTCACCCCACCACCTGTGAGCTATTAGCTTATAGCCCTGTTAGCTTGCCTTGGCGAGCCCTGTTTGAACAGGTCAAGTTGCCNTAGCAAAGGATCTGTGAGAACACAGCATCCTGGTTTGTAGGACGCACGAACGGAGTCGGCTTGAACCAAACATCCGAGTGGCGTACAAGTTGCAGATACTTCGTGTTCAACATATAGAGAGGCTGTGAGCCAGCGGCTACAGTTCCTGTCGAAATAGCTGCGTCAAATGTTATTGGCGCACCCTTGAACATGAGGTTCTGGAAGCCAGCGTCAGCCATGTCAGTATCCGTGTAACGGATGTTGCTGGTGAGCAAGCTTTCATATTTTTCGTAGCCCTGTTGGGACGTGATAATGATGGTCGGTTGGTCATTGCCAACAGAAACATCATTGTACAACGTCGCCATCATTGCTGTGGTAAGGGAAGCGACACCACCAGAAGCGGTTTCTGNTGAAGTCCACCATTCATTAACGCTGTTTGCAGCACTTGGGTCAATTCCGCCAAGTGTGTTAGCGGTAAGGGTTGAGCCATCAACAATGTGATCGATGCCTTCCCAGTCTTTGCCACCATTACCAGTGCCATCTGCGTAGAACATGGTGTTCATGTTCTCAATNATGGTTTCTTGGGTTTGGAAGATTTTGCCTTCGAGAAGGTCAATAATTTGAGCTTCGCCGTTGTTTTTGGCTTCTTCCATACCGTTAATGGTTACAGTTGCAGCGTACTGTTTCCAGTCGTACTCGGCAGCCGAAATGCCTGTCTGAGCAGTCGTAGAAATAGTATCGGTTCCGCTGTACGAGCCAGCGGTTGAGTTGGTTCCATAAATTACTGGAACAACGATCTTTGCGCCACCCGAAACTGTTCGCATGGTTTGACCATTTGTCAAAGCATAGAACAATGGGCGAGCACTAAAAATGTTGTCTACTAATTTTGGAACATAGTTATTGAGAGTCGTTGTCAGAATCTCATCAAAATTGCTGTTGCCAGCCATTTTTTGCTCCTAAAAGGTTAAGTGCTTAATTGTTGTTTTGCCCGTTCAAACGCTTCTCGGATGCTAGATGGTGCTGTATCAGGCTGGGTTTGCTGGGTTCCCGCTTGGGTTGACCCTCCAGGTGTAATCACAGACGCATCACGCTTTTT
>PBPW01000100.1 GCA_002725545.1 Fidelibacterota bacterium
TTTGCTAGTTGGTGTAGCTCTTGGAGATATGGTTGTTGTTAGTCCAGTTAAAACTCTTTTGTTTATTTTCCTAGTTTCTTGGGCTTTTTCTAGCATTGGTTTGCTCCTAGGTCAATTATCCGAAAGTTGGGATCAATTAGCTACGATGCAAAATTTTATACTGACTCCGCTCAGTTTTCTTGGGGGAATTTTTTATTCAATTAAAATGTTGCCTGACTGGGCACAATCATTAAGCTTATTCAACCCAATATACTATATGATCAATGGGTTACGCTTTACAATATTGGGTATATCCGATTCAAACCCTTCGCATAGTTTTATCATTGCAATTTTTATGACAGTAGTTTTTACGACTGCATCTATCAAATTAATGGAAAGTGGTAAAAAAATTAAGCAATGAAACTGTATATATATGCTATTATTTTTCTTGTTTCGCTATTAAGCGCACAAACTGATTCAACTAAATGGAGACAGTATGGTCGATTTGGTATAGTAAGTGTGGATTCTACAAATGGTGCTTTTGGTTTCTACAGATTAAACCGTACAACCAATATAAAATATAATGATTTAAGGTTTTTTGCGTACGGTATACAAAACCAATCTTTTGCCTATTTAAGGTATAAGTCTAGTGATAAGTATCGTGCTGAATCAAAATTTTACAGATACGCAATTACTTCGATAAGAAAAAATACTCGTGTAGATATGGACCTTCAATACCATTATAATCAAGGGTTTGGATATTTTTTAAATCAATATGATAATGGACTTATTAATATTGAGATTGGTCATGGTTTTGATATGTCTGACTACTTAAATGCTACCAGGAAAACATCCTACATTAAGGGAGGTATCTTTTGGGATCATGATGCCTCATTTTTTACTACTAAATTAGAATTTGAACATTTTCAACAAATCAGTGAAATTGTTGAGAGCAACTTATCAAGGAACCAATACATTTTGGAGGTGCTTTTCCCTTATAAGGAAAGTCTATTTTTTAATATTAACTTAGAGGTTGAAGATTTTATAATCCCCACACAAACAGATGCATCATCGCTAACCATTGCGCTGGGATGGAGAGGAGATATAACAAAGGCATTTTAATTATTTCTCAATAAATGCCAGTATAGTCCTTGGGTATTCATCCACAACCATTAAAAAACCTTTATTATCTAAACGCGCTACACCTTCCCAATTACGAGATTCTTTATTGATTGAAAGCTGAATAGCTTTAGCAGAAGAGCGCTTTACTTGATCTTTATGAATTTCATATTCCACTAATCTTTCCACATGATCAAATAGGTTGTGTGTTTTTCCTTTAGTCGTATTATTTAAAATATTGTCAACCGCTGGCTTAAGTCTTTTCGCCTCTCCTGGCCAGAAAAAATTTATAGCCCAAAATTTTCCGTCACTATCAACGCTTGTTACATCTGTCAGCCTATACTCTAGATTATCAAAGGCGATAGATTTAGATTTCTTAAGCGACTTATCAAATGATATTATTTCAGGCTTTGGATTAATATTTTTACCGTACGCTTCAAAAAAAACTAAAATACGATTTTTATATTTTGCTATACTCTCATAACCCATATTTTTAATGTTGATTGGAATTTTGATTTCGCTCAACGAATCTTCATCAATAATTATGATGTCTTTTTTTCTTTTAATCCTTCCCTTAACTATAAAACTTTTCATCAGGTTTTCATGTTTTGATTCTATAATTAAATAGATTGTATTTCCATCAAAACAAATAGCTTCGAAACCTTGATAGCCCTTAATAGTATTTCTAAAGTCTGGTGCATCAAGTTTAATTTTATCAGGCATAATGGGAGATGGAGATTTTTGACTTAACCAGCGATTTATCTTTGCTTTTGAAATAGCATAAAATGCTGGATCATCATGATCAATATATTGCGGCATAAGTATCAATTCATCTTTATACCAAGTAAGACCAGACATTTCTAGCGACCTTTGATTAGCGGGTCCTTCTAAATAAATTTCTCGTACTTTACTTTCTTGTGAAAAAATAAATGAAAATAATATCAGAAATGTTGATATGCGATGCATCAATCTATTTAACATATTTATTGTACCAATTAACNAATCTTTCCATATAATCAAGCTGGTGTGGTCTTTCAATCAAGCCATGTGGCTCTCTGGGATACAAAACTAATTCTGTATCAACATTTTTNATATTTAATGCCTGCCAAAGCTGCATACCTTGTTCAGGGTGAACGCGTTCATCTCTAAGCCCATGTATAATCAAGGTGGGGGTTTGTGCATTATTTATGTGTGAAAGGGGTGAGCGCTCCCAGTGTAATTCTTGGTTGTCAAACCACCACTGATTCCAATGCACTACTGACATTTCATATGGAATATCTGTTGTGCCCATAAAGCTAATCATATTTGTTAATCCAGCTCCTACCATAGAGGCCTTAAAACGTTTTGAATCTTTGGTAGCTGCCAAAGCGGAAAAATAACCACCATAAGACCATCCTCCTGTACCAACTTTATCTTTATCAACATACCCAAGGTCTATTAGATGGTCAATTCCTTTTAGTACATCGTTAAACTCTTGACCTCCTAAATCATCATGATCCAGCTTAGAAAAAGCTACTCCCCTTCCGGCGCTTCCGCGATAATTTGGCTCAAGAACAAAGTACCCATTAGCAGCTAACAATTGTACAGGGTACGTTGTTCGGGTGTTCCAACCATCTTGACTAACACCTTCCGGGCCTCCATGAATTTGTAAGATTAAGGGATATCTTTTCCCGCCTCTGTAAGATAAAGGATAGGTCAGCACCCCTTCTATAGTTATACCATCTTCTGCTTTCCATGAAACTGTTTCTTGTTTAGCAAGTTGTATATTATTTAATGAAGGATTTAGAAATGTAATCCTTTGCATTTTTTTAGATCCGTAAAGCCCAAGAAATACTTCATTATGGTGACGATGGCTGTTAGCCGTGAAAAGGAATTGCTTTGTATTTCTGTGATACGATATACTAGTAATAATTTCTTTTGGAGTAAGGATATCATTTTGATTAAATACTTTTTCTGATGAATTATTATTAAGAAAAATAGCTGATAACACTGTCTTGGTTCCTCTTTGGGATAATCCTATTACCGTTTGGTCATCTATCCAATCAACATCTATGAATGATTCTTTAAAATTATCGGTAATTAATTTTGATTTGCCTGTTTTTATTTCTGCCACATATATACTTTGCGCTAAGGGATCGTTATATGAAGTTGCACCCAAAAATGCTAATTGTTTATTGTTGGGAGAAATGGACATACTTGATAGCTTGCCGGGCGTGTCGGTAACCTTTTTTGGATTTCCACTAGGTATTTTTACAAGATAAATTGAGCTTTCTAAATATTCTAAATCAACATTGACTTTTTCACTCGCTTGAAAAACGATTGATTCGCTATCTGGCGCCCATTCAAATAAGGATACATTCAAATCTTGTCGGTATATTTTTTTATATGTGTTTGATTCAATATTGAATATCCAAAGCCTATTATATAAATGTTCTTTACCCATTACTATCATATCATAACCATCTTTTTTCATCTTTTTTACTTTGGCGCTTTCTTTTTCTCTTGAAGTAAAAGCAATCCATTTACCATTAGGAGCCCATTTATATGATCCAATTCCATCTTTGTAATCAGTTATTGGGTACGCTTCACCACCATTAATGGGAATAGAATAAATTTGTGTAGATTTATTGTGTTCTTTTCTAGAAGATAAAAAAGTAAGGTTACCATTAGGTGCCCATTGTGGGGACCAGCTATTTATAGGTGCAGAAGTAAATTTTCTTTGATTGCTCCCATCGNCATCAACCACCCAAATTTCTCTGAATGAACTTCTACTCTTTGAACCTTCTTCAGGGGNAACAATACGAACATAGGCAATTCTTGAACCGTCACTATTTAAAGCTGGCTGCGTAGCATATTCTAAGTTAATAATATTTTTACCTGTGATTGGTTTATCTGCAAATAAAAAAGTGGTGATAAACAAAATTGATAGAACTTTTTTCATAATNTCTCCTTTGTATCTTTTTTACCCCCAGGTGAATATGATTTTCTTAGGTTTAATTTAATATCTTTTAAGCTCATCCAAATGGGTTTCATTTTATTTTTTGCAAATAGCTGNGCTTGGTCATCGTAGTGTTGAGAATTAGCATCTTGTGTTGCTGANCCAAACTGATGTATGCTTTNTGAGAAAACTTTCCCATTAGTATCCCACTCAACAATCTGAAAATAACAATCTCCAGCAACTGCTTTTCTCTGCCCTTTGTCTCCTTTTGTATATATTGCTCTAAGAATATCAGGTCCTCCGCTCAATGGTAAATTGGTATTACCTCTTTTTAATCTTTGAATATCTCCCCATTTAACATCCAATCTACCAAAATATTGTTTGGTTCTTTTTATACTGCCTTTTAAGCGTTCCATAATTAATTCGTAATCATANTTATATTTGTCAGGATCATAAACAGGTTTNATTGCATCAAGTGCATAATGTACGCCTATGGCTAGACTNTCTGTATCATAATTCCAGTTNTTTAATATATTAANCACATTGACAACTTCTTCATCTTGGTTTTTTGCTTCAAAAAGAAATCTCTTAAGATTGGTTNCCAATACGGATTTTTCAGAATATTTCGTATCATACTTATACTGATAAAACTCTTCTTGATTAATGGCTAAATCTTTTCCAAAAAGCTCATGAGCCCGAAGGGCTCGGTTGGTTTGAAATTTTTCTATTCCAAGATTATTATTAAATAAATCTNTATCAGGNTTGTCATTCCCAGTGGTTGCAAGAAAAGGGGTGCTGTTGCAATTTTGTAAAAAGCCAGATTTAGGATTAATAATTTTTGGGAGTGATTCGTATGGCAAATAATCTGTCCACAAATTATCTGACGTGTTTCCTTTCAGAGGATTTCCATTCCAATTAAAACCTTCTTTTCTTTTTGGAAACAGTGCATTATAAATGTAAAAAATATTCCCTGTTTTATCTGCGTAAACTGTATTAAACATAGGAAGCGCCATCATCTTCATCGCATTTTCAAATTCATTTATATTGTTTGATTTATTCATTCTAAACCATTGCTCCAAATAACGAAATTCATTGTGACCCGCATATCTGATAGCAAATGCTCCTTGATCATTTTTAAGAACTGGTCCATGCTTAGATCTATAAATTTTTCTTTTAAAGGTCCATTTGATAGGGCCCCATAATTTAATTCTAATCTTTGCTTCTGATATTTCAAAATTCTCATACTTTCCATCAAAATAATATTGATCGGGATTATCCGGATTAATTTCTAATTCATAAACATCAATTAAATCAGGTTTATTTACGGTGTGGCTCCAACCTATATTTTCATTATGACCTACGAATACCACTGGAGATCCTGGAAATAGTCCCCCTACCATGTTCCAACCTTCATTGCTATGAAGGTGTGCTTCATACCAAGCAACGGGACCTGTCCATGGTTGATGTGAATTGATTAAGATTCTTGTGAACTTGTCCTCTGATCTATTTGGAGAAATTGCAACCACATTTGATCCCAGCATTTTTTGATTTTGTATTTCAGAATCAGATGTTGAATTATCTTTTTCAGGAATATTTTTGGGACCAGCAAGTACTTTGCTCAAAACGCCATCCAAACCAAACATTAATGGCATTCGATGTATAAATCCAGCCACTATATCCTTCCCTTTTACAGGTAAGATGCCTTTATATACTTTTTCAGGATACAAATTAGCATAATGGTTTATTCCATCTGCATATGCTTCACTAATCTTAATCACATCATCGGATAAACTTTCATAGTTTTTCTCAACTATATTCCAAATTTTTAGCATTTTAACCATATAATCATTAGCAGCTGCAGATCGACCATGATATTGCGCCAAGCTTCCCCGAGCTGCAATAAGTATATTTTGAATTGTTTCAAAATCATCCTCTGCGTGTGCATAGCCTAAGCCGTAAGCAGTGTCTTCATCTTTTTCCCCAAAAATATGGGGCACTCCCCATGTATCCCTGTAAATAGTTACTTGATATTTTTCATAAATTGATTTAGAAAATTTATCATTTATATACCCACCTTTTAAGTTCACGCCGCCAGCTAATAACAATAATGATAGAATAATTATAAATATTTGGTTTAGTATAATTACCATTGAAAAGGTCCGTCTATCATATCCCAGAGATATAAGCATGCTAAAGTTCTATATGGCTTCCATTTTTCGGCGCCTTTCAACATTTCATTCTTATTGGGAAGATTAATCATATTATAAAGTTTAGCATATCCTTTTTGAATGACAAGGTCGCCAGTTGGGAAAACATCAGGGCGAGCTAATGAAAAAATAAGAAACATATCTACTGTCCACTGCCCTATGCCTTTATGTTTCATCAGTTTATTTCCTATATCATCATCAGTTAGTAGATCAATATTTTTTAGTTCTTTGTTTGTTTCCGGCCAATTTTTTGCAAGTAATAAAATATAGTTTATTTTTTGCTTAGATAATCCAATTAATTTTAAATCATCCTTTGGTATTGAAAGAACATGATTCGGCTTTATTTTGACAGACTTAAACAGTTGGATAAAACGACTATAAATAGCTGCGGCAGACTTGGTGCTTAATTGCTGATAGATTATATATTTTGTAAGCGATTGAAAAAAATTNGTGGTTTTTTTTATTGATGGTTCNGGATACTGGTTTATTATATTCGCAAAACGCTTATCTGATTTTNTTAAATGAATGATTCCNCTTCTTATATCCATGCTAGCTTCTTTAAGCAGGGATTATAACATTGACTGCAAAGACTGCCTTTCGGCTTCAACTTGTTTTTTATTTTCACCTTTTTGATCAAGAATATCTAGGACATCAAGCGCTCTTTGGTAAAGCCCTTGTCCTTTGAGAACATGTACTAATGTGAATGTTGCCAACCGGGGACTTATGGAAGCTTTTTCAATCATTATATCCGCTGGTATTTCTTCCTTATTTTTTTTCTTCTTGGNTTTTTTTGGTGATAAAAAATCAGTTGCAAATTGGTTTGATGGATCAGCTTCTTGCGCTCGTTGCCAGCTATCTGTTAACGTATTTTTTGANCTACCTAATTGTTCTTGCAATACTGGTAGCGCTGCCGCTGCTGGTTGATGGTCNGGTACNTTTTCAAGAACNTTTTTCAACCACTTTTCAGCTACAACTAAATTTCCAAGNGCCATTTCTGCCTGTGATAAAATAAATTGTCCATCTACAGATTCAGGGTGGTGTTCTAGTCCAATTTCACAAACACGTTTTGCTCTAGCATACTCTGCTTTACTTTGATAGATTTCAGCAAGCACAGGAAATAGGACAGTATCAAAATGATCTGCAAAATATAATTCTAATTCTGTTTGATTTTTTATATCCATTTATCTTCTGTTTTCATTTACCCAATTTGTAATATAATTTAATGTCTCATCAATTGGGGTGCCAGGTCCAAATAATTTACCTGTTCCTAAACGTTCTAATTCTTTCATATCTTTTTTTGGTATAATTCCACCACCAACCAATAACACATCATCAAGCCCTTTATCTTGCATCAAGTTTAATACATTTGGGAAAATTGTCATATGGGCATTATTTAAGCTTGATAGNGCTATAACATCAACATCTTCTTGAAGNGCNGANGAAACAATCATCTCGGGAGTTTGCCTAAGNCCAAGATAAATTACTTCCATACCTGCATCACGATACGCAGATGCTAAAACTTTAATGCCTCTATCATGTCCATCCAGGCCAGGTTTTGCCATTAGGATTCTTATTTTGCGTTTCATATTCATAAATTAATATAAATTTATTCTGAAACCCATACATTCTCTTTACCGCAAAGCTCTCTAGCTTTTTTTAAAAATTCTTTACTTGAAGCTACTTTGATGTTATGAGCAAAAATTCTCTGCGTTCTACCACTAGCTGATGCCATATGAAACATTAAGCCNCAGCTACCATTATGACTTTTAGCTAATTTTGAAATTTTGGTGATATCTAAACTAGNATCTTTTAANTCAACTCGTATNTTTACATTTTTTGAATATATCTCTTTTGCATTTTCTACGGTAACTATCTCTTCTGCAATTAATTTCAAATCGGAGAAATCTGTCTCATCAGTTTGCTTTCCTTTGATAAACACAACACTGTCGCTCTTGATAAGATCTTTGTATTTTGAAAATACACTACTAAACGCAAGAATTTCTGCTTGNCCACCNAGACAGTCTAATTTAAAAAATGCCATTTGGTTATTTTTTTTATCGAAATGCAGTTTGAGGTCTGTGATAGCTCCACCAATTCGAATCTTNTCTTGNTCAGAATAATTAATTTTATCTGTAAAATCATAATTTGAATACTCNTCAAGATCATCAGCATANTTNAGCAAAGGATGNCCAGATAAATACAAACCNAAAACTTCTTTTTCATTTTCAAGCATCTTACTTTCAGGCCATTCTTCGATATTGCTTAGGGTGGGTGCCATTGAATCCGAGNAATTCTCAGAATCACCTGCGCCAAAAAGGTCAACTTGATTTTTTGCCTTAACATCCTGTTGATTTTGACCATATTTAAGCGCTACTTCAATTTCGTTAAATTTTTGAGCCCTATTTCCATCAAGAGAGTCCATTGCCCCTGACATAATTAAAC
>PBPW01000011.1 GCA_002725545.1 Fidelibacterota bacterium
TCTTTGGGTGCTTTCCGACGAAGCCTATTTTGAGATTGTTTATGATGGAGATGCAACTTCAATTGTATCTCTTCCAGGAATGAAGGAGAGAACAGTAATACTCTATACTTTTTCTAAAAAGTTTGCTATGACCGGCTGGAGAGTAGGAGGCTCAATTGGCCCTAGAGAAATTATTAAAAGAATTGCCAAGTTAAATGTTAATGCCGAGTCATGTACTACTCATTTTATTCAAAATGCGATGGTTGAAGCCCTGAATGGAGATCAAACTGGATCACAAAAAATTTTAGAAAAGCTAAAAGTCCGTAGAGATGCTACAGTTAAAGGCCTTAACGCTATAGATGGTATCGATATAGTTGCACCCCGTACTACTTTTTATCTTTTTCCTAATGTTACTAAAGTGATGGAAAGAAAAGGGCTCCATAAAATTGAAGATCTGCAAAATGGCGCTCTTACCAATGCGAACGTATCTTTTTGTACTCGCGAACATTTTGGAAGAGCTCAAGCAGATGAGAGCGACTATTATATTAGACTAGCATATTCTGGGATATCTGTTGAAGATATCAATGAGGGCTTAATTAAGCTTAAAGATTTTTTTGAATCTCAATGAAAAAAACACCACTAAACTCTGAACATATAAAACTTGGGGCAAAGCTCGTTGAATTTGCGGGCTATGAAATGCCAGTACATTATAAGGGCATTGTTGATGAGCATTTGGCTGTTAGAAAGTCATGTGGGATTTTTGATGTTAGTCATATGGGTGAATTTTTTGTTTCTGGTGATGGTGCATTGGATTTTTTAAATCATATTACCATTAATGACGTAGCTTGCTTAGACATTTGGCAGGCACAATATTCTGCTATGTGCTTAGAAGACGGCGGCATTCTTGATGACATTTTAGTTTATAGATATCCAGATTATTTTATGCTTGTGGTTAATTGTTCAAATATTGAAAAGAATTTTGATTGGCTTATTGCGCATAAGCCAGAAAATGTGACAATTGCAGATGTAAGTAATCAAATTGGACTGATTGCCATTCAAGGTCCGAATGCTCGTGAGATATTAAACAACTACACAGATATTGATTTAAATAAAGTAAAATATTATCGTTTTTCTATTGCAAATATTAATGGATACCCTGCAACTGTGTCCAGGACAGGATACACAGGTGAACTTGGGTTTGAAATTTACGCAGATAACGTATCTACTGAAAAAATATGGAAGATACTGTTATCAGGCTCAAAGCATGAAATTTACCCCGCTGGTCTTGGTTGTCGTGATACTTTAAGGATGGAAATGAAATATGTTCTTTATGGAAACGACATAGATCAGAGCACTAATCCTATTGAAGCTGGCTTAGGATGGATAACAAAAATGAATAAGCAAAATTTTATTGGAAAAGAAAGATTGAATCAAATTAAATCCAANTTATCTCGTGAACTCGTATGTATTGAAATGATCGATAGAGGGATTCCTCGTAAAGGATATTCGATTATAAAAGATTCGCTAAATATTGGCTACATAACAAGCGGNACGCAGTCACCTTCGCTACAAAAAGGCATTGGTCTGGCATTTATTGATACTAACTATTCTGAATTAGGAAGTGAGCTATTNATTGAGGTAAGAAATAAACATTTAAAGTGTAAAATTATTGAAGCCCCTTTTTACAAAACTGGAACAGTATTGGACTAATAAGAAATGAAAGAAAAACGTTTTGAAATATTAGGAATTTTAATTGTAACAGTTTCTATTTTAATCTTGTTTAGTTTTTTTGGATATAATTCCAATGAAGATCCAGGTATTTCACCAAATGTCAAAGTTGAAAATCCGATGGGTATACTTGGAGTTTGGCTNTCCTATTTCTTTATAAAACTTGGTTTAGGTTATAGTGCATTCTTTATACCATTGTTATCAACAGTATGGGGTATTTGGTTNTTTATGCATAAAGATTTTGAAGCTATNGTCAGACCGTCTCTTTANGGACTTTTAGGAGTTTTATTATCTTCAATTAGTTTGGGCTACCTTCAAATTGTTTACTATGGTTTTGATAATTTATCGTTCCCATTAAGCGGAATGACTGGCGGNTTGATAGCAATTTTATTTTACGATTTTCTTGGAAATATTGGATCGTTATTGCTCATTATTGCGCTATGGCTAGTTTTAATCAGAAGCTATTTTGGCTTTAGCTATTACAAGCCTATAAAAAATCTATATTCAAAACTAGAAAAGAAGCGCGCAGACAAAAAACTTGTCAATGAAAATTTGATTANTGAACAAGANAAAAAGGATCACACCCAAAGTTTGCTTACAAAAATTGAAGAGCAAAGAAAAAAAGATTTACCATTAGATCAGCCAGATAAAAATTCAGACAATGAAATGGACCAGGCTAAAGATCAAGAACCAGAAAAAGAAGAGGATTCAACTAATAATGAAGAAACAGAAACTGAAGCATTAAATGATGTTAGCAGATCAGAAGATCTTCAAAGTAAAGAAAAGACTAATGATTTAGAGAAAATAGAAGTCGAAGAAATGGTTCAGGAAGAAGAAGTTGATTTAGACACCGTTGAAGAGCGAAAGCTTCCAAAAAAAGAGTTTCAGTTACCGTCTCCAGAGTTATTGGCAAATCCAATAAGCGTTCAAGGTGGTATAAGCAAAGATGAGCTCGTTGANCGAGCAAATTTTCTCCAACAATCCCTTGAAACATTTGGCGTTATTGGAAAAGTTGTCAATGTAAGCCCAGGTCCAGTTATTACCTTATTTGAAGTTGAGCCTGCAGAAGGAGTTAGGGTTAATAAGTTTGTAGCNTTATCGGATGATCTTGCTAGAGTAATGGAGGCAAGTCGAGTTCGTGTCATTGCTCCAATTCCTGGGAAATCATCAGTTGGTATTGAAATTCCTAATCGAAATCCAGATATGGTTTACTTTAAATCTGTAATTAATTCTGAAAAATTTGCAAAATCAGAATCAAAATTAACTTTAGCCATAGGTAAATCAACAAATGGGGAGATAGCTACCCTAGATCTCGCTCAAATGCCTCATTTACTTATTGCTGGCACTACCGGTTCCGGAAAATCTGTTTGTATGAATACAATTCTTGCAAGTATTCTTTATCAGGCTACTCCCGATGAAGTAAAATTTGTTATTGTAGATCCAAAAAAAGTTGAAATGGCTGTCTACCGCAGTCTTGCTAAATATCATTTATTAAAGATAGAAGACATTGATGAGCCAATAATAACAACGCCCGAGAATGCCGTCATTGCTTTGCGTGCTGTTNAAAAAGAGATGGGNAAACGTTACGATATTCTTGCAGATGCTGGTGTTAGAAATATAGCAGAGTACAATCAAAAAATTGTAAATGAAAAAGATGGAAAGATTATGCCATTTATTATAGTTCTCATTGATGAATTAGCTGATCTTATGATGTTAAACGCCAAAGAGGTGGAAGCTCCAATAGCTAGATTAACTCAACTCGCTAGGGCGGTAGGAATACACTTAGTTGTTGCAACCCAAAGACCCTCTGTTGATGTAATAACTGGTGTTATTAAAGCCAATTTTCCATCTAGAATAGCGTTCCAAGTNGCTACAAAAATTGACTCCAGAACTATTATTGATAGCCCTGGAGCAGAAAAATTAATTGGCAAAGGCGATATGTTATATCTTGGCTATGGATCATCTGAGCCAAATAGATTGCATAATGCGTACTTGAGTTTGGATGAAATACAAGCAATGATGTCGCATATTGAAGATCAAACTGAAGCTGATGATTTAGTTTTAGAGAGTCCTAGGGAAACGATGGGAGCAGGTGGTCTAGTTACAGAAAATGGAGATGGAGGATTTGATAGTCTTTTTGATGAAGCTGTTAAATTAGTAGTAATGCACCAGCAAGGCTCAATCTCTTTGATTCAGAGAAGATTAAAAGTAGGGTATTCAAGAGCTGCTAGACTAATTGATGAAATGGAGCAAGCTGGAATCGTAGGGTCATTTACTGGTAGCAAAGCACGCGAAGTTTTAGTTGATGAGTCTTACCTAGATTCTCTCAATTAAAGAAATATGTTTTCAAAAATACCACTTTATATTTTGATTGCAATTTCTACCATTTTTGGACAAAGTGAAATATGGTATCAAAAATTTTTAAGTACTTTGCGTAATGATTCAGGGGTGAGATTTACGGCTCAAATAACACAAAAAGAGTTTGAATTCAATACCGAATCTGAGGCAAATATAGAAATTATTGATAGTTCACATATCATATTTGACCTAGATCAAGAAACTATTTTTATATCGGGTGATACAATCCAAACTTATAATAAGCTAACCGATCAACTAATTATTGATAGAATAATTAATGATGACTTTGGAATATTATCTTTACTGACAGGAAATTTAAATGATGTTTCATTTGATAAATCAATATTATCAAAGGATAGGGTCAAAATTATTTATAGCATACCAGAATTCAATTATAATGGTTATATAGATATTTTAAAATCCGGTGAGCCAAAAAAAATGAATATTGTTTATGCAAAAAATCAATTTATTGATATTAAGATTACCAATTTTAGATTTGGTGGCCTAAATATAAATACTGCTATTCGACCTAAGCCAAAAGAGATTATAAATCTTTATGAATAGGTGGATTAAATTATTTATTGGATTTTCTTTGAGTTTCATTGGTCTCTATTTTTCTTTTAAAAATATAAATTTTGGTGATCTTAAAAAAAGTTTTGAATCAATAGATTTGTTATGGGTATTAGCTGCGACATTATTACTGGTCTTTTATACTTTAATAAGGTCTTTTAGATGGAGATTGCTGTTATTCTCAATTAAGAATCTTAATATAGAAGATCTATTTGCCTCAAATATGATTGGCTATTTTGGCAATTCAATTCTTCCATTTAAAATGGGCGAAGTTTTAAGAGGTTATTCTATTTCAAACTCAAATAATTTAAAAACCTCAACTGTTTTAGGTTCAATTGTTCTTGAAAGAGTTTGCGATTTGTTTGGACTAATTTTTGTATTCATTTTAGTTAGTGTATTTTATTCTTTTCCCAACGATATTGAGCTTTCATTAATTTTTACTATCATCTTTATTGTAGCTATCATTCTACTGCTTTTGCTTATTTCATTTAAAAAGAAATTAATTCTAGATAAAATTTCAAATCTATGGCTAATGAATTCCAAAAGTGTTATTGCATTTATTAAAACTCTAAGATCGTTTAGCAAAGGATTTAATTCTTTATATGATTTTAGATCTTTTTTCTTCATTTCACTTCATACAATTATTACCTGGATTATCCTTTTCTTTGTTACGCACTTTGCATTACTCTCATTGGATATGAGTCTATCATGGGTTGAGATAGGCGTTGTCTTATTATTAACCTCAATGGCAATGTCGGTTCCTGCTGCTCCAGGGTCGATAGGAACCCATCATTTTGCGACCTTTTATGTTATGAATAGCTTATTTAATTATAATAGTATAGAATCTCAAACTTTTGCCATTGTTTTGCATGCAATAAGCTATTTGCCATTAGTAATTATTGGTTCATATTATTTCTTCAAAAGTTCAATTCAAATTTTTGATGTTTTTGATAAGGAATTAGTTGATGAAAAAGTATGACACCATTTTTCTTGACCGAGATGGAACCCTTAATTTGGATACAGGGTACATTAACTCTTTAAATAATTTTAAATTTTTTGATTATACTTTAAAGTCTTTGGTTAATTTAAAAAAAGTAACTAACCAATTTTGTATAATCACCAATCAATCTGGGGTAGCAAGAGGTTTGATTGAAATAGATCAACTCAGTTCAATTCATAATTTTATTTTAAATAAATTTTTTGAAAATAAACTTAATTTGCTTGGTATATACTATTGTACAGACCACCCTGATAATGCTAGCATTAATAGAAAGCCGGGCATAGGATTATTTGAGCAAGCAGCAAAAGATCATAAAATAAATTTAAAAAAATCATTAATGATTGGTGATAGTGCTTGCGATATTGAAGCTGCAATAAATTGTAAAATGGATAACATATTAGTTCTAACAGGCAATGGTAGTAAAACAAAAAAAACCTTTAACAAAAAACCAATGTATATTTCTAAAAATTTATTAAGTGCCTCAAATTTTTTGATAAATAGATGATGAGGGTAGGGTTATTATCTGGTGGAAACTCAACCGAGAGAGAGGTTTCTTTAGCTTCTGGTAAATCAATTTACAAAGCTTGTAGAGACTTAGGCTATCAAGTGAAAATTCTTGACCCAATTGATGGTATTCGTTCTATAAAAGATTCTATTTTATCTGTTGATATTATTTTTAATGGCCTTCATGGTGGGGATGGCGAAAATGGCGAAGTGGCTAAATATTTAGAATCGTTAAATATTCCCTACACAGGATCTGACCAATTATCTTCAGCTACATGTATGGATAAAAACAAAACAAAGACCATTGTTTTTGAAAATAATTTTCTAACACCTGGATGGGTAATGAAAAATAAAGATTCTGATGATATAATTGATATAGATTTAACCTTTCCATTAGTTGTTAAACCAAATGATCAAGGTAGTACTATCGGTCTGTCAATTGTAAAAAATAAAAAAGAATTGAGAAAAGCATTTGAACTTGCTGGGAAGTATACAAGTTCAATACTATTAGAATCATTTATTAATGGAAGAGAAATTACGGTCCCTGTAGTTGCAAATAAAGCGTACTCAATTGTAGAAATTATTCCAAGCCATGATCTTTATGATTATGAGTGTAAATATACAAAGGGAATGTCTGAATATATTTGCCCTGCTGACCTAAGCATCAATCTTTCAGAATCAATTAAAGACTTAGCGTTAAAAGTCCATAAAATCCTTAATTGCAGACATTATTC
>PBPW01000101.1 GCA_002725545.1 Fidelibacterota bacterium
ATTAAAGGTGAAAAAGTTAGATTAACATCTGATCTAAAAAATGTCTATTTATTATTTACGCTCTTCAATTTCTCATTATGTTATTTCCTTACCTATTGGGGAGCTAAATTTGTCTTTTCTAATCTAGCAGCAATAATTTGGGGCTTATTACCTATCTGCGTAGCAGTTATGGCACATTTTTATTTACCAGATGACCGTTTAAATAAGAAAAAGGCTATTGGGATGATTATTGGCCTAGTTGGTACTGTGCTTTTATTTTATAAGGCAGATTTTGTTGGTACAGGTCAAGCAACCTTTGGAATTATTGCTATCTTATTTTCAGTTATACTTGCAGCATGGCCAAATGTTTATTTAAAAATGCAAAAAAATAAAATTAATTCTTATCATTTGAATGCGATAGGAATGACTCTCTCTGGATTATTTTTTCTAATTGGTGCTCTAATTTTTGAGCAAAATGCATTCATCCCTCTAGATAANAAAAATTTATTTGCTATTTTTTTTCTTACCATNCCTGGAACNGTTATGACNTGGGGNATATATATTTGGNTATTTAATCATCTNCCAGTAACACAAATAAGCTATACAGCTTTNTATCCTCCAATTATTGCTACTTTTGTTGGNTGGTTTTTCTTAGNAGAAGTACTNCCNATNCTNGCAATTATTGGATCAATATTAATTATTTATGGAGGTTACTTAGTTAGCTCACCATCAAAGGNAATAAAGAAAGTATAATTTGAGATCATTTAAATATGCAATNATCNACACCCCAATTGGTGAATTAATGTTAATTCAATCTGACAAAGGTTTNANGCAAATTNTTTTTGAAAAAAAGATACCAGCATTCAAGTCCCAAATTGAATTAAATAAAAATAGATTNTCNTTTGTAAAAGATGAGGTATCGCTAAATAAAACAATTCAACAAATCANTGAATATTTTTTGANAAAAAGAANGNAATTTCAAATAAAAATTGATATCTCAATGCCNCCNTTTTATCAACAAGCGCTTNCTGTTGTAATGAAAATTCCATACGGAGAGGTTCGATCTTACAAAGAAATTGCTCAATTCACTCAAAACCCTAGCGCANATCGTGCAGTTGGAACAGCAAATGCAAAAAACTTGATTCCTATAATAATTCCATGCCATAGAGTAATTGCAAATAATGGCACTTTAGGTGGATATGGAGGTGGTTTAAAAATAAAAAAATATCTTCTGAAGATGGAAGGGGTCATTTAACTTTGAGTTAAATAAAACTATGTGGCAAATCATTAAAAGACGAATTTTTGCAGGTCTAATTGCTCTGATGCCAATTATGGCTACCTATTGGATAATTAAGCTGCTCTTTGAATTTCTCGATCGCCTAGCACANCCTTTGTTAGCGGTAATCGGGATTCAAATACCAGGACTAGGTATAATTTTAACTATTTTGTTCATATTTATTATTGGTCTATTTGTTACAAATGTACTTGGTAGAACAATATTGAAGTGGAGCGAGATTATTGTTGCAAGGGTTCCGATTGTTAGCACAATCTATAATTCAATTAAACAAATAACTGGTGCCTTTTCAGGNTCAACAGCAAAATCATTTCAACGTGTAATTTTAATTGAGTACCCAAGAAGAAATCTTTGGACAATGGCATTCGTAACGAACGAATCAAAAAACAAAAAAGGTGATATTTTCTATCATTTATTTGTACCCACTACTCCAAATCCAACTTCGGGAGTATTTATTATAGTTCCAAAAAAAGATGCTATTCATCCCAATATTTCGGTAGAGTCTGGGTTAAGAACTATAGTCTCAGGAGGTATAATTGATGATAATATTTCAATAAGCGAAAACCTGACTAAATCAAACGAATAAATGAGTATAAATTATATTGATGGTATTCGCTTACACAGATCATTTACCGCAGGGCTTAAGCGCGTAGTATCTCGGCAGGAATACTTAAATAAGATTAATGTTTTTCCAGTTCCAGATGGTGATACAGGGACCAATATGGCATATACACTGACTACCATTGAAGGGGCAATTCACAATAAAGCCTATAGCGATATAAGAAAAATGAGTATGGCTATTGCTGATAGTGCGCTTGATGGAGCACGTGGAAATTCTGGCGCTATTTTAGCTCAATTCCTTGTAGGGTTTGCTGATGGTGTAAAAGATAAGACTATTTTATTCGCATCAGATTTAGCTGCTGCTGCAATCCATGCAAAAAACTATTCCTATGATGCCCTTGTCAAGCCAAGNGAGGGCACAATATTATCCGTTATTCGTGAATGGAGCGAAGCATTGGTCAATTATTCTAAAGAAATTAATGATATAAAATTATTGCTTTCAAAAAGCCTATCAATTGCCCAGCGATCACTAAATGACACGCCTAAGCACTTAGATGTCTTGGCTAAAGCTGGAGTACTAGATGCAGGTGCACAGGGATTTGTTGATATACTTGAAGGTATTCAAGAGTATATTGATTCGGGATTGATATCGGAAGCAGATTTGAAAGTAATCGATGATGATGAAGTAGATGCAACATTAAATGAGAAATTTAGATATTGTACGGAATGCATTATTAGTGGCGAGGAAATACCTCGCCGTCAAATTCAAGAAAGATTGATGGATTGTGGAGATAGTATTGTCCTGGCTGGAACCAAATCAAAGGTAAAGGTTCATATTCATTCTGATGAGCCTGGAAAGGTTTTTAAAATATGTAATGAATTTGGTTCTGTTAAAGGTGAAAAGACAGATGATATGATTAAACAGCAATCAGATGCGCATAAAAAACATCTTTCTACAGCAATAATTATAGATTCAGGTGGGGATTTACCTGATCAAATTCAGGAAGATTATAATATTCATATGATTCCAGTTAGGCTAAATTTTGGAGACACTCATTATGTAGATAAAGTATCTCTCTCTTCTAATGAATTTTGGAACGAACTAGAAAAAAATCCAATTCATCCACAAACATCACAACCTTCACCCGGTGATTTTAGAAGACAATATAAATTTTTATCCAGTCACTATGAATCTGCAGTATCAATTCATATACCTAGCAACTCAAGCGGTACATTTCAATCTGCGCTTACAGCGTCCAAAGCTATCAATAAATTTCCTATTAAAGTTGTTGATTCATATAGCGCATCTATTGGCCTAGGCTTGATTGCTTTAAGCGCCGCGGAAGCTGTAAAAGCCGAAAAAAATATAGATGAAATATTTTCAACTGTAGATGAGGCTGTAAAAAATACATCGGTATTCCTCGGTCTTGAAACGCTAGATAACGTAGTAAAAGGAGGAAGGATTTCAAAAAATGTAAAAAAAATAGCTAACCTTTTTAGGTTAAATCCAATCCTTTCATTCAGTTCAAAAGGAATGCTTAAAGCTGTAGGGGCAACAATCGGAAACAGAAATAAAGCAAATAAATTTAGAAAATTTGTTGAAAAAAAGATTCCTAAAAATACTTCAGTGAGGATTGGAATCGCTCATGCTAAGATGGAGGATTATGCAAAAAAATGGGCAAACGATCTAAAAAAGGTATATGGATCCGATAATGTCATTGTTTCAGAAATGGGTCCAGCGCTTGCTGTGCATTCAGGACCAGGCGGGTTAGTTTTCTCAATTCAAAAAATTGGCGATCAAAGATCATGAGCGATTATATCTTTTTATTATTATTACTTTTTTTAAGCTACATCATTGGCTCTACACCAACTAGTATCATTATGGGTAGAATTATTAAAGGAATTGATATTCGTGAATATGGTAGCGGTAATGCTGGCGGAACAAATGCATTCAGAATTCTTGGCTGGAAGCCGGCATTGGTTGTAGTTGTTGTTGATGTATTAAAAGGATGGTTTCCAGTTGCAATACTCGCTCCAATGTTTTTTGAGTTTCAGAGTATACCAGATCTTGGTGTGATTCAAATTCTATGCGGATTTGTAGCTGTACTTGGACATACCTACACTATTTTTGGAGGATTTAAAGGAGGTAAGGGAGTTGGAACGCTTGGTGGAATGATGATAGCCCTATTCCCAATGGTTTTTCCGTTCTGCTTAGCTATTGCTATTATTACAATCATTTTAACGGGTTATGTCTCTCTTGCTTCAATAATTGCTTCATGCTCATTGCCGATTCTACTTTTTTTACTTCCTCCCTTTTTAGGTTTATCCCCAGCTTCTCTATCAATTATGGTATTTAGTTTATTAGTGCCATGGTTTATAATTTTTACCCATAGGAGTAATATTCAACGTCTTAGAAATGGTGATGAAAATCAATTTGAAAAAGCCATGATTTTTAAAAGGAAATAATCTAATGAAAAATAAAAAAGATATAGCCCACGACTGGTTAAAAAGATATACTGGAACCGATCCAAAAAAATATGGAGACTGGATTCTTCTCACAAACTTTCAAAACTATGTTGAAAAGTTTGCCGAGCGGTTTGATGTAAAAATTAATGGAATGGGAGGTCCAATGACCTCTGCTATCAATTCTGATGGTTTAAGTATTATCAACTTTGGGATTGGTAGTGCCAATGCAGCTACAATAATGGACTTGCTTTCCAGCGCTACTCCAAAAGGGGTTTTGTTTTTGGGTAAGTGTGGTGGTTTAAAAAAAACTACTGATATTGGACACTTTATTCTTCCAACAGCTGCAATCAGAGGTGAAGGAACCAGTAATGATTATTTCCCTCAAGAAGTACCAGCAATGCCATCATTTAAACTCCATAAGTACGTTTCAGAAATATTAGTAGATAATAAAATCGAATATCGTACTGGGGTTGTTTATTCTACAAACCGAAGAGTTTGGGAGCATGATGAAAAGTTTAAGAAATATCTTCGCAAAGTTCGTGTAATGGGAATTGATATGGAGACTGCCACTATTTTTATTACAGGATTTGCCAATGAGATAAATAGAGGCGCACTTCTTCTTGTTAGTGATACGCCAATGACTCCTGAAGGAGTAAAAACCCAGGAAAAAGATGCAGAGGTTACACGTAAATATGTAGATCTACATATCGATATGGGAATTGAAGCAATGACCCGCATTGGTGATGAGGGTGAGCAAATTAAACATTTTAAATACTGATTATATTGCTAGCTTAGATATTATTTAATAAAGCTGAGATATTTGCTTTTTTTATTTTGCGCTTCCGCTAGCAATCTTTCCTCTACGGTAGCGTATTTTTCATCCCATTCAATTAATTTTTTTGCCATCATTCTATGGAAAATAAATGGCGCCAGTATCCCTAAATAAATCATAGTTAGATAACCTTGAGGCATAATAGGTGAATCTTTATAAGACTTTAATTCCCAGTATTTTAAGTGTGATTTTTCATGATGCGATGAATGTCTTGTTACATTAAATAGATAGAGACTGCTTATTGTTGCATTTGAATTCCAGGAGTGCCTTGGAAGCACCGGCTGTCCTTCAACCCTAACTAGTCCATAATGCTCAGCAAAATTAATTAACTCCAATAGTGATTTAGCTATGAAAGCAATCAATAAATACACTAAAACACCATGAATACCCCCTAGAAGATAGGCAAATAGAGTAATCGCCGTGCTTCGTAGGTACCCTATAAGCATTCTATTATTAAAACTGATAAAGTTTTTTTTCGCTATTTTTAGGCGATTTTTTTCAATTATCCAGGCATCTTTGTGTTCACTGAACATGGCTTTTATAATAAAT
>PBPW01000012.1 GCA_002725545.1 Fidelibacterota bacterium
CATCCGATTTACTGCTTGCCTCCACAAGTGCCGTAGCTAGCATGGGGTATTTTTTATCTATTTCTCTGCCTTCAAATACTTGATGCAAAATATACGTGTCAGAAAAAAATCCCTTATCAAATTTAACCGAAATAGGATACCGTTGTGTATTAACACCGTAAGCTGTTGGCAGCAAGTTAATACCTACTAGTAAAGCCTCGCTAGACAATACATGGATAGTTTGGTTTAATTCATCATTTTCTTCTTTTTTTCTTTCAGTATTCCATTGACCAGAGCGAGGGACTATGAAGTCATTATTTTCTATATCTTCTTCATCTCCACTAGAAACAATTTTCATATGATATTTGCCATCAGGAAATACATTTATTCTGATGAGCGTTTCAACGCAGCTTATAGAAGCTAATGAAAAAAGTGAAATAAGTAATAATTTAGCTTTTCCCATGTAACAATTTAATGGAATAATAGGGCCTGAAAAACAAAAAGGGTTGCCTTGGCAACCCTTTTTGTTTTATCGGATTTAAATAAAATTAAAAGGTTATTCGAAGGGAGTTTTGCAAATTTCTAATAATTAATAAAGCATCAGCACCGGTAACATCCCCTGTTGGATTGAAACGGTTATTCATCATATCAACCTGCATGATGCCTCTTTCTGTACAAACAGCCATCGCATTATAAGCAAAATGACTACTAGGTACATCGCTAAATCTGCTTTGCGCTTCTCCAAAATATTTTGTTTCTAGACTTTCATCGCGCGTAGCAACTACCAATAATCTTTGAACAGCCATGGCATAGGTCGCTCTATTCATATTATCATCTGGGTAAAAGTTCCCATCGGGCTCTACGTTCATGATTCCATAGCGAATCATATCCTTGATCCATGTTTCAGCCCAGTGATTTCTGGAATCATTTGGAACCGTAACCGTTGCATTTTGTGCGGCCTGGGTTGGGCTTTGAAATCCCGCAGACTGGGTTGGCATTCTATCAAATAGAACTCCAATTTTCAACTCTTCAGCAAACAATACGGCAAGATCTGCGCGATTGATTCTCTCTTTTAGAGCAACTTTTTTCCCAGCTGGGGTACCGGGCATGGCGCGAACTATTTTTTGTGAAAGCTTCCATTTACCATCGGCCATACCGGAATACTCACCACGCTTGTTAACGACTTGACGAAAATAATCTTCTGCAATATCAAATTGGTAATTGTACAGATGAGCAACACCATACCAATATTGTGAACCCTCATGCTCTTTATCTCTTTTTAGGGCTTTTTCAAGATGGCCTTCTGCTCTTTTAAACCATCTTTTTTCTGATGCACGCATATTGATCCATACGCGGCCACTTAATGCAAGCGCTTCTGGATCCTTGCCCCCTTTACTAGCACAGGTTGATGCAAATTTTTTAGCTTCCTTGTTATTATTAAGCCTAGCATTTGCTAGGCCAAGTCCGCCATAACCCAAAGCAAATTTACTATCGAGATCAACTGAACGCTGAAATGATTTAATCGCTTGCTGATAATCACTATTTTCAATAGCCCGCATGCCGGCTTTATAATGATATTCTGGTGTATCAACATCGCTTTCAGGTTTAGTTGCGCAGGCAGCGAGAAGGATTAGTGCAGCAATGGATAGCGTAGGTATATATTTTCTCAACATAAGTTCTTCCTCAAAAAAGTTTATCTAGGTTGAATATACTCTCAAAAATAATTAAATAAAATAAGCGTAAACTAATAATTTGCTCCATATCACACCGACGGCAATATATATTGCTTCCGGTCTGTTAATTGAATAATTTATAATGGTTCGTCGCCTATTATATAGGTACGTCCTTTCAGTAAATACGAGAGAGAAAATGTTAAATAACATAAAAAATATAATTTTATATACCCTTGTTACGTCTTTTAGCCTAGGGATTGCTCAGCAGAAAGCAACCGGCGTTGGCTACGGTTTGACCAAAGATGCTGCGGTAGAGCAAGCCAAAAGAGATGCGGTTGAGCAGGGGCTTGGCGCCTATATGACATCAACCACGACTGTTACTGCAACCTCCATTGAAGATAATATCTATTCTAAAGCACAAGGGTTTGTCAAGACATTCAAGGTCATCAAAGAATCCAAGGGCCCTGATGGAAATTTTGAAATTACCATCGAAGCTGAAGTGACTGACATGATTGATCAGGTTATGGCGGATGAAGCCGCATTGCAAACATTATTGAATGCCATGAATCGACCACGCATTATCTTTTTAATGAAAGAAGAAAATTTGATTGATAAAACCCCTACTAATTTTGCTGAAACAAAATTACTTGCCACTTTTTATGAGCGNGGATTTGATGTAGTGGATAGACAGCTCGTTCAAGCATTAAAAGGACAGNCAGACTATACGCAAGCGATGGCAGGAAATGTTTCGGCCGCAGCTAAAATCGCCTCCCAATTAGGCGCAGAGGTGATCGTAATTGGAACTGCTAAGATTTCTTCTGGTGGAAAATTTGGTCCCATGTTCTCAGGGCAAGCGGATGCAAATGGCAAGATTGTACGCACCGATACCGGTGAAATCCTTGCAGTTGTTCCTTCCGCTAGGGGTAAAAAACCTCATATATCTGAATCAACTGCTGGAACCATGGCGGTTAATCAAGCTGCTGAAGAATTGGGAAAGAATATCATTACCCAATTAATTACAAAATGGAGCACCCAGCAATCCAATTTCATCAAAGTATATATTGTACTTAAAGGTGCAGACTTTATGTCCTACATGACCTTTGAGTCTTTTTTAAAAGCNCAAACCGTTTCTGGTATTAGAAACGCGTATGCAAAAAGTTTAAATGATGGTGTGGCAGAATTTGAAGTAGAGTTTGAAGGCAAAGCACAGGCGCTTGCGATGGGGCTTGCCCAAACCAGTCCAGATGGACTTAGTATAAAAGTTACAGGTCTAAGCGGNAATAGGATAACCGCGGAAGTAGCGCAATAATTTTCAAGAGGTATAGTATGAAACAATTTATTTTTAGCATCGCTTTTGTTTTGGGTGGAATATCAGCTCAAGGAGTTGTTACACAACTAGACAAAGGTAGTATCAATTATTCTGAGCAGTCCATTACTGCAATCGGCATCGGGTTTGTTCCCACNAATGCGGTCAACGCTGGACAAGCGCGCCGAATGGCATTACGCATAGCAAAACAAGANGCCATGCGGCAGTTAATTGAGATTGTTAATGGAGTGACTTTAACCAGCGAGACNACNATGAGTGGCGCGATGGTTGATGACGTGATCAATACCAAAGTGCAAGGATTTATTAGAGGNGCAAGGCCAGTCGGGCAGCCAAAATATTTAAGCGATACATCGGTTGAGATGGAATATTCTGTACCNATGAGTGGAATTTCTGATATTGTATTGCCACCCGTTACTGTGCCCGCGACCACCCAAGCTCCCAATAATAATCAACCGGCTNNAGCAGCCAACAACACGACGCAGGCAGGTGGAGTTACCGGCATTATTATAGATGCGCGAGGACTAAAAGCGCGTCCAGCGATGGCACCAAGAATTTTAGATCAAAACGGTAATGCTATATATGGTCCGGGTAAATATTCACGGCAATATGCTGTCAAGAATGGCGTGGCNGGTTATTCCAAAACATTAGAAACNGCGCAACAAGATCANCGCGTTGTAGGTAACCCAATGGTCGTAAAAGGCGTGGGTACATCCGGCACCAATCGTACAGATATCACGATCAGCAATGCCGATGTTTCNAAGATTGATATGGCAAATAGAAATTATAAAGTNCTCAATGATTGCCGAGTACTCATACTAATAGATTAATCAGATAAGGGAAATCATGAAATTTAAGTTTTTTCAAAGATTATTATTCTGCACAACCATTCTATGGGGGGTTGCACAAAATAACCTAACCGCACAAACAGACCCAGATTCTCTCGATTTAAAAATTGGGGATGAGGCGCCTTCATTCGCTTTGATGTATGCTCCGGGTAANTTCGAATTTTTAAAAAATTGGTCTGAGACAGAAGGAAAGAAATTGCGCAAAAATGTTACGCAGCCNAANCGCCATGCAGTGATCCTNAGTTTTTTTGCTACTTGGTGTCAGCCTTGNATGAAAGAATTGCCGCTNTTAGAACAGGTATATCAGGAGTATAAAGATACGCGCATTAAGTTTTTTCTCGTTGATATTACCGATGCGACCCGCAATAACCCTGGAGAAGTATACGGCATGAAGTATGCNGATGCACCAGAGGCGCAAGGATTTTTAAAGAAAAAAGGGATGACGATGCAAATTCTTTATGACCGTAGAGGGCATACAATGAAGCGCTATAATGCGATGAAACTACCCAGACTTTTTGTCATGGANGGTTATCGAAAAATTACCTTTATGCGTAGAGGTTTTCATGAGGGGGAAGAAGAAAAATTTGTCAGGGAACTATCTGAGGAAATTGATAAGCGACTGGCTGAATTGCCACCGCTGGTTAAGCAGTAGAACTTGGCATCAATCCTAGGTTTACAACATTGAGAACATTATGAAAATATTAAATAGAGTATCAATCTCACTTTTGGTATTAACCTCACTTACTTTTAAGCTCAATGCACAGGTGACAGAAGGAAAGCAAACGGTCGCATTGCTTGAATTTGAAGGTCGAGGAATTAGCCAATTGGAAGCTAAAACTTTNACCGATCGCTTAATGAGTGAAATGGTTAACACCGACGCGGTGATCATGGTTGAGCGCAATCAAATGGACGAGATCCTCAATGAGCAAGGGTTTCAGCAGTCAGGGTGTACATCATCAGAATGTGCAGCTGAGGTGGGTGCGCTGTTAGGTGTACAAAATATGGTGTCTGGTTCTTTTGGTAAGCTTGGAAACTCTTATACGATTGATGCAAAAATGTTCTCAGTAGAAACCGGTGCGACGATTCGTACCGTTAGTAAAACCTATAAAGGACCAGTGGATAATCTGCTTACCGTNATCGAAGTGGTTGGTTGGGAGATTGTAGGTCTTCAGCCCCCGCAAGACAAGCTTGATATTTTAGCTGCAGCAGACCCAGCGGTTGTAGGTGATACAAAAAAATCAGGTGGCGGCAAAACGCTACGTAGATTAATGTGGACCACATTAATATTGGGTGGTGGTGCAGCGGCCTATCTTGCGATGCCACCAGAAGANCCCACACCGCTTCCAGAGCCTCCAGCTCTACCAGGAGGGTCTAACTGATGAAACATTTATACTATTTATTATTTACGTTTTCTATCGGTTTTGCGCAAGTCCCAACAGTCTGGTGGGTCGATGGCGCCAATGGAAATGACAACAATGATGGTAAGTCAGAGACNGCTGCATTTAAAACTGTACAAAAAGTTTTTGATTCCAGCTTGCTGGGAAATTATGTTGATACGATCAAGGTTAAACCTGGAACNTATGATTTTGCTGATGCATCCGTATCAAATGCAAACAAAGCATTCATCATGCTTGGAACTGGTGGCGCAGCTCAAACGATTTTTGATGCNGATGGTAAGAANAATTTCTTTTACATGTCATCAAATGCGGATACGGTCACTGTNTTCGATGGCATTACTTTTAAAAACGGTAAATCAACTCAATCGGGTGGTGCATTTACATTTTATAGTTACTCTAGAGTAGATTTTAGAAATTCTACNTTTGAAAAAAATAAAGNNGCNTATAGCGGTGGTGCGGTATTGGTAGGTGGAGATGCCGTGGTTAATTTTGAATCCTGTACATTTAGAGAAAATGAAGCTGAAAACGAAGGTGGTGCTATCTCTTTCCAAAACCCTTATAATAATGATAAAGTAAGAAATGGCTATGCTGTTGTTTCTAATTCAACATTTATTAAGAACGCTGTTAAATCAGATGATGAAGCAAAAGGCGGCGCGATCCACTCGCGAAGACAGATTGAGATCACCAACTCGCTATTCGCCAATAACTATGCGGAGGGTGGTGATGGAATTTATGGATACAATGTGAGCGGTGGTGCGCTTTCAATTGATATTGCTTATTATATTAATTCACAATCTTACGGTGGAAATGCCCGGATNTTAAATTCTACATTCGATGGAAATTATGTAAATAATAAAGCCGATTATATGGGCAGTGTATGGGGTGGAACGATTAGCTATGGACGCTGGGAACAGGTTTCTTCAAAAACCTTTATGTTCAATTCTATTGTTACTAATAGTAGACTATTGCAAAAAGGATCCGTATATACCTCAACTGAAAANGATTACTATGGTGCGATTCTAGGTGCTGGATCAACTGAATATTTTAAAATATATGTAGACTACAGTAATGTGCAAAATGGGGTCAATGAAAGCTGGGCAGGTAACAACGTNTATGANGTTGATCCTGGATTTAAAGATAAGTCCGCTGAAGATTATAGTCTTTCTGATAAAAGCCCTTTAATTGGTATGGGTACAGCAACCTGGAACGACTGGGATATTGCTGCTCCNAAGAAAGATATTTTAGGAAANGTTAGACCAAGCCCCGATGGCTCCAGTCCTGATCTTGGCGCTTATGAAAATCAGAACGCTACGATGTCAGGGCCAATGCCGGTGGGTAATTTCTCCGCTAAGGCGATTAGCTATGGAGCCAAGCTTTCATGGAGCCCAAGCAGGAAAAGTATAAACAATCCTGAAAATGCAGAAAATATTGAATATCANATTTACCAAGATGGAAATAGCATTGCAAAAACAAACGATACGACTCTTACAGTAGCAGGACTTACACTAGGAAAAACGTATGCGTTTTCTGTTTCTGCAAAGGAAACGACTTCTTCGCTGGAAAGTGCAATCGCTGGACCTGTTTCTGTAACCCCAACCTATCTTGGCCCTTGGTATGTAGCGACCAGCGGAGGNAGAAGCCCTGATAACAGTCAAAATACAGATTTATATGGTAGCAAAGATGAGCCCATCAACAATTTAACCAATGCANTAGAAGTTGCAGCAGTTGGNGATACCATNNTTATGATGGAAGGAACCCATAGTGGAGCTGGAAATCGCGATCTATCNATAGTAAAGCAATTGGTTATTNCGGGCGACATAAGCAAGGGCGCAGATAAAACCATTATTGATGCTGAATATAAATCCAGACACTTTATGTTCACCAATACAAGCTATAATGATGAAATGACCGCGGATAGCTCATGGGTTATTCAGAATATTACCCTTTATAGAGGTATGGCAAGCGGCAATGACTGGCAAGCTGCTGGAGGATCGGTACGCTTATCAGGCACCAATAGCCCAAGATTTTATAACGTTATTTTCCGTGAAAACAAAGATGAATCAGAGTCCTATTGGGCAGGAGCTGCGATTTATGTTGAAAGTGAAGCTACCCTTAATGTTGACAACTGCCAGTTTATTGATAATAAAACCACCAATACCGATGGCGACCCACATGGTGGTGCGATAGGAATTTCAAGCTATGGAAAATTACCTAATAAGATCAATGCGTCTATCTTTAAAGGCAATGAGGTCTTAGGTAAGTATAATGCAGGGGGCGCTGCAATTGCAACCAATGCTGGAGTTTATATTACTAACTCTCTGTTTTATAATAATCTTTCCACAGCTCAGCAAGGCTCCGCAAGGGGAGCTATTTTTATTGAATCCCCAGGGACTTATAATCTTAAGTACTCCGTATTAATAAATAATACGGTTGCAAATAACGAAGCTTCCGGAGCTGGGCAAAGTACATCCGGGTTCTATTTTAGAGATTACGATTACCATGGCGGCAGCGGCATGGATGAAAAACACAAGGTATATGCATTCAATAATATTCTCTATGGAAACAAGGTGGCGCAGAATATCTCTGCAGCACAAATTGAGAATGCCGAGTTCAAAGCAGACTATAATATTTTTCAAAATCTTGCAGAGGCTTTATTATATAATCCAAATTTTTCCTTTGATTATACTTATGATTTTGATCCTGGATTTAAAGATGCGGCCAATGGCGATTTTTCCCTTTCTGGTACATCTCTTGCCCTTGGTAAAGGAACTAGCAATTGGGATACCTACGTTTCACTTGATGCACCTATATACGACATGCTAGGCAATGCTAGGCCTTCTCCTAGCGGATCAAACCCTGACCTTGGTCCTTATGAGAACGCCTTAGGTAAATCACCGGCTCCACTTCCCGTAGAAGGACTAGTTGCGAAAGGTGGCAGCGGACAAATTACATTAAGCTGGAATGAAATGACTGCTGAGGCTGATTCAATTTATAAGGTGTATCAGTCCGATCAAGCATTTAGTGCTCCAAGCACCCAAACCTTTGTAGCAAACGTCTCAGCTTATGCTAGTGGCACATCGGGAGATCCTAATTTAACTCCATCTTATACGGCTACCGGGCTTGACAATAACAAGCGTTATTATTTTAAAGTGACCGCAGTAAATAAAGCCGGCTATGAAAGTGCTCCCGCCAGTATTGATCTTTCGCCATCGCACACTGGACCAATTTGGTGGGTGGCAACCAATGGAAATGACAATACTGGAGATGGAAGCATTGGTGGACCATTGGCCTCTATATTAAAAGCGATGGAAAAAGCAGCTTCTGGTGATACGGTAATGCTAAAGCCAGGAACCTATAAATTTCATGATATGGTATATCCGATTGAAAACTATGATCCCAATAGTGGATATACTCAAAAGACATTTGATAAGCTTGTCATTATGTCCCAAAAAGGTGCGGCTTCCACAACTATTGATGCTGAAAGACAAGGCAGGCATTTTATGATTGGAATAAACGAGAATATGAGCGTCGACTCAACATTCCAGTTTGTTGGTCTTACCTTTAGGGGCGGTCGATCTAACGATAGAGGGGGTTCATTCGTAATAGAGTCTTACTCTCAACATTCAGGTGGGGGTTTTAATCAGAGTATTACCGCTAGGCCTAAATTCAAAGATTGTATTTTTGTTGATAATGCAACAGGTGGTAGCGGTAATCAAAGCTATGGTCAAGGTGGCGCTGTCTTTATTCAAGGCGCATCCCCAATCTTTGAAAATTGTGTATTTGATAGCAATTACGCAACCAACGGTGGCGCAATATCTTTCAGTGGCGACCCATCAACAAAAGTTGATGTTAGCTATATTCGTAATTCTACTTTTAAAAATAATAATGTATACTCTGAAAATGGAGACGGGTATGGTGGCGCAATCTATGTAGGGGTGGTCAAAGAAATACTTATTACAAATTCTACTTTTAAAAACAATACCGTTTCAGCAAGCAATGCTATGGCTAAAGGCGGGGCAATCTATATTAGCTCTAATTTAGATGTATCTCAATTTCCTGAAGTCGAAGTTTCAAATTCACGCTTTAGTAAAAATATTGCCACTGCTAATAACGGCGGTTCTCAAGGTGGCGCAATTTATGTCGGAGGTCCTTTTATAATGAGTGGATCGGTCCTAGATAGTAATTATGCTCGCACGGATGGTGGAGGGATATATATAAATCAGCCTAGTTTTAACTCATTTGGCCAAAGCCGACAAGGTATTGTTGAATTAATAAATAATACTATTGTAAATAATGTTGCAAGCAGTGATGACCCTAATAATCCTGGTATGGGCGGAGGTATTTACGATCAGAATATTAATCAACATGAAAATATTTGGTTCAATAATATTATTTGGGGAAATCAAACAAATCATTTTCAGCCTGTACACGGTATTCATTTACAAACAAGCAATGGAAATATTGATCAACAGGATGCGACCTATCTTGAATTTGGTTATAATAACATTCAAGATCTTTCTGAGATTTATTCAACTTTTACCAATTATCCTTCTCTTGGGACAAATACGATTAGCGTTGATCCGTTTTTCAAAAGCGCAGGCTCTTTTCAGTTATCAGATGGAAGCCCTATGATTGGAGCAGGTGCGCCAATATTTGCAGGCGACATTTCCGCTCCAGCTGTTGATATTGATGGCAACAGAAGACCTTCTCCATCAGGTTCAAATCCTGACCTTGGAGCCTATGAAAACGCGTTAGCAAAATCCCCTTACCCGGATGCGGTGCAAGGACTCATTGCNGAAGAGCTAACTAAAAGCGTTCAGCTAAAGTGGTCTGCGAACAATGCTTTAAATATCAAACACTATAATGTGTATTACTCTTTAGATAAAACGGTCAATAAAAGCGAATTGACNAAAGCGACCAGTACAGCTGATACAGCATATCTTGTAACAAACTTAACCAATGGAACCGAGTATCATTTTGTGGTTAGCGCGGTAGATACCTTAGACTTTGAAGGTCCATTTTCACAGATGGTCTCTGCGATTCCAAAATTTGATGGACCCAACTGGTGGGTAGANNCNACCGCTTCAATGGANGGAGATGGTAGTTTTAGCGCACCGTTTAAATTTATTGAAGACGCGATTCATAGAGTCAGTGAGNNTGGTGATACGATCAGACTNCAAGCCGGTANCTATGAAGAANNTAATTTATTTTTTACAGCTACNGATCAAACCGGAGGTCAGCCTGGTGGTCAACCCGGTGGTGATCCACAACAACATTTAGTAAAAGAGATTGCTATTATTGGATCTGGTGCAGAAAATACAATAGTGGATGCAAACTATGGCGGCTCTCATTTTACTTTCAACGAGCTAGAAAAAGTATTCATTAGGGGCATCACATTTACCAAAGCCTTTAGTAATAATTATGGCGGCTCTTTGCAGGCGCTCAACGTGGACTCGCTGGCGGTCAGAAATGTCATTTTCCGTGATAACAACTCTGAGCAAGGTGGAGGCGCTGTGGCGCTGAATGGCGGCTCAGCATACTTTAACAACGTTCTGTTTTCCAGAAACAGGGTCTCTTTTGGTGGTTCTGATAATATGATGGGTCAGGGTGGCGCCGTAATTGTATTTAACGGCGGTCAGGATCTTGAATATTCAGATGCAATCTTTAACAATTGTATATTTTTTGAGAATGGTATTGAAACCAATTCTAATGGTGCGACGACTCAAGGGGCTGCTATACATGCAAATGATGGGGCAGGCATTGAAATTATGCAAAGTAGATTTGCAAGAAACTTTATTAATAATAGCGGTGGAAACTCATCGTTTGCTAACGCATTAATAAATATCAATACTGGAAACGCTAACGCTTCTTGGGATGAATACCCAACCCCAGTCATTGAACAGTCCCTTTTTGAAGAGAATTATATTCAATCTGATGGCGATGCATTAAGCTCATTGATCAATTCTAATGCTCCGATTGAATTCATTAATAATCTAGTAATCAATAATTTTGTAGGCGGTAAAGGAGCGCATACGACGATTAATTTGAGCTCAGATCGGGACCAAGGAGGCACAAAGGCAACTTCTCATATTGTAAATAATACATTCTATGGGAATAATGGAAGCAACTCATTTATGGATGTAACCGGTAGCGATGAATATGTATGGGTGACCAATAATATCATCTGGGCTAATAATAAAGGGCAGAATGAAAGCAGCGATTTTTATCAAGCTTCTGGTACCACAATATATGCTGAAACCAACATTTTTGAATCCGATGTTTCGGGAACATTCACCTCTGTAGATAATATCAATGATGATCCAAAACTTAGAAATCCAGCTAGCGGTGATTATAGACTACAAGGCAATAGCCCTGCAATTGATGCCGGGGTAGAAACAGGTGATATATTTGATTATCGCGGCTACTACCGTGTTGGCACACCTGACATTGGCGCATTTGAATCCGGTGCAAGTAAATATATCCTTGCGATTCAAGATGATATAGTTGGTGATAAGGATACGACCTTTGTGACTCGCGAGGATACCTTAGAATTCACGGTTACCACAAATGACATTGAAGGAAATTTGGTTAACAGTAATGAAAATGTTCAATGGAGTATTTTCCCATCAGCTAAATACGTTAATCTTATTTCTTCAGATCCTACTACTTCTGGTGGAAGTGCGACTGCAAAGTTTAAGGTTTCAGATCAAGCAAGAAGCAAAGGTTTCCGCTTTAGAATCGAAGCCCAGATCGGTGATGGTATCATGCGTTCAGAAATGTACGTGATTGAAGAGCTGGTGACTGGTGCACCGCCACCGGTCCCAGTGTTAACCATATCACCTGACGGATGGTCAACAAAGCCTGACTTTACAATAGCATGGACCATACCAACTTGGTCTGAAAATAGGGATCTGCTTGGAGCGATTGTGGAGATCAATGATGGAATAAATTTTTATGATGAATTCATTGGTTTTCCTGAAAATAATCCGCTCAAAGCGTATGCCTTTAGCGTACCAGAGCCTAATGATTTTGATGTATCGATACGTTTGATGGATGAGTATGGAAACGAAAATCCCGATAGCTCAAAAACGGTTCAGGCCCTTTATGATAATATTGCACCAGAATCATTTTTTATCAACGGACCCAACTCTTACATAGATCAAAATGGTGAACAAGAAGTGAATTGGGTATCGGACGTGCCGCGATTTGAATGGCAAAATTTTGGAGATTATCCATCTGGAGTTGAATATTGGATGATATATGTCAATGGCAATGTATTTGGATCTTATCAAGAAAATAAAGTCGAGTTTGTGGATCAAGATGCTGCGCTTGTAGACTCTACCAAAAGACTAGAAGATGGAACGTATGAGTGGTATATCAAAACGGTAGATTATGCTCAAAACTCAACCAATTCTGATACAGGTTATTTTGGCGTTGATCTAAACCCACCACTGATTGTTCATAATAATCCGCTAACCTCTGTGGATGAAGGATCAACCACCCCTTCAATCAATGTTCAGGTTTCTGATGGAGGATCAGGGGTAAAAGATGTTTATCTTAATTACCGTCGCTCAGGTAGTAATTCAGGTTTTGTTACGGTCCAATTATGGAACGATGGCGAGATAACACCTTCCAGTATCCCCGGTGGCGATATCCGTTCAGAGGGTGTGGAATACTTCATTGAAGCGATAGATGAATTAGGTAACCGCAGCGAATGGCCTTACGATTACAATGGTAAGCACGTTCAGTCCGTTGTTGCAAGAACACAAGATAATGTAACGACTGCAGACTACTGGTCTGCCGGTATTCCAACCGGTACCGATACCTCTGCCTATCAATTGTTCTCAATACCGTTTAAAACAAATAAAGGCCTTAATGCTATTACTGAGGTACTTGGCCCGGCAGATCCAACAAAATTGAAATATCGCCTGTATGGCTATAATAATGGATGGGATGAATTTACAGAGACCAACCCGCTTAATATTAGCTTAGGCAATTCATATTTTTTCATATGGGATAAAGAGCAATACCCAGACCTATTGCAATTAAACTTTGATTTTGGAACAGGTGAATCAACGCCGACATCACCACCATTTGAAATTCCTGCTGCGCCTGGTGAATGGAAATTCTTTGGCAATCCATATAATTTCCCCATCAACTTAATTAATGTTAGAACCCAAAATGATGTTCCAATCACAGATGGTGGAAGTATTTTTACATGGAACAACTTTAGTGGTTGGACCAATCCTGGATCAAGCTTAGAGCCTTGGAAAGGGTATATTTATAAATCAAGCGCAGATCCCGATATCTATGTTGATGGTACCGGAGACGTGTTTGGAAAACGACTTGCTAAGATAACCACTCCTGATATTCATAATATATCAATGGACAGCGATGAATGGGTGGTCAATATTTTAGCTTCAACCGGCAGGTCTAGAGACGAATCAAATTCAGTAGGTGTATTGCATAGCGCTGCCGATGGGTATGATCGATTGGATGAATTCGAACCACCTGCAGTTCCAGGGAATGTTTCTTTATCGATAAATAATCGCGATAGAGATGATGTTCCAGATCTGTATTCTGTAGATATGCGCGCACCAAATGATGAGGGTCATTATTGGGATATTGAAGTGCTTGCGCCAACCAATGGCCAGCGCACCTATTTGACCTTTGAAGGTTTGGGTTATGTTCCGGATGAATATGATATTTTCATTATCAACAAAACCAATAAGCAAGCCCAGAACCTTAAATGGGAAAGCACTTATCGTTTTGCTAATACAGGCTCAGCCTCTTATCTAAAGCAGGACCTAAGGCTTGTGATTGGTTCTAAAGATTTTGTTCAAGAAAATAATGCTGGTGTCAGCCTCTATCCCGATGCGTTTGTTTTAAGCCAGAATTATCCAAATCCATTCAATCCGCAAACCTCTATCATGATCAGTCTTGAAGAAGATGCGCAAATTGATCTGGTCATTTATAACCTGCTTGGTAAAGAGGTCATGCGATTAGCTTCCAATGAGCTCAGGCCTGCTGGATATTATAACTTTATCTGGAATGGAATGAATTCAACTGGAACCAAAGTTGCAACTGGTGTCTACCTATACCACGCAATGGTTAGAGATCAGAATGGTAAAACGGTGTTGAACAAAACTAAGAAAATGGTATTTCTAAAATAGCTATTTTTGTAGAGTACTATATATAAGGGGTGCTTTGCGTAAGATAGCTATCTTGTTCCTGNTGCTTTTTGGACAAGCTTCAAGCCAAACTAAACTTAATAGGTATGATGCAAAGCCAACCTTAGCCCTGTTTACATTTGAAGGCACTGGTATGCAAGATGAGGATATTGCGCTGTACACTGGATATCTTAGACTCGAACTACACCAAACCAAATCATTCATCTTGGTTGAGAAGAATCAGATCAATGAACTGCTACGAGAAAAAGAATACGATAGAATGGATTGCAAGGCTATGGGTTGCGCAATAGAAATTGGAAAATTAATTGGGTTTAAAAAAGCAATCGTAGGGTCATTTGAACTAGTAGCAGACACCTGTAAGATAACGGGTCAATTGATCAATATTGATTCCAGCAAATCTGAAAAATCAGTTGCGCGTACATATATTGGCGAACTTGAAGGAATAGTCCCATACGTTCAAGTTGTGGCCTGGGAGCTAGCTGATATTGAGGCACCTAAAGATATCCTTTCTATAGTAAACCCCAAAGAAGAAGTTGAAAATCAGAGCAGATGGAAGTGGCTTGGGTGGATCATAAAACCTGTTAATTATATTGCTAACCGTGCCAGAGAATTCTTATCTTCATCAAGTACAAAATGAAAAATATCGTGATTATTTTTAAACGTACACTACTATTATNAATTTCAATTACCTCTCTACTTTTTGGCCAAAANGAATTTGGTAAAATTACCTTACCGCTTGGAAGGGTTCAGGTTCAAAAAAATGGCGCAGGTGCATTTAAAAAAGCAATGCCCAGAATGCCGGTCCACGAAAATGATATTATCAAAACTCTTGCAAAGTCTCGTTGTGAAATTTCTTTAATTGGAGGAGGCAAACTTAGGATTGGTCAAAATTCTGAACTTGAAATCACCATGGCNAATGTTAAACCCATGGAAAAGAATTTCGAAGCAACTTTAAAAAAGGGCGATGTATGGGTAGCGGCTAAAGCTGCTTTTGGTGAAAAAAAGAATGTAGCAGTAAGAACCCCCACAGCTGTTGCGGCGATTCGAGGTACAAAATATCGAGCCAAGGCTGGTGAAGATGAGAGCTCAGTATTGGTATACGATGGCAAGGTAGATGTCAATGCTGCTAAAAATGTTATCGATGCCAGAAAACAACAAATGCGTCAAGGTGGCCCACCCCAAGGTGGAGGAGCTCCTAAATTTAAGCTAGGTCCCGTAACAGAAGTGCAGGCNCCNACGCAAGTAGCNGGNCCCTATGAAGTTTCATTAGAAGATTGGATCAGNTTGGTAGAAGGTATGCAAATCAATGTGCGAAAAGATGGAAAATATTCCATGTTTAAATTTGATCAAGATGCTGATGCCGGNTTAGATTTTGTTAAATGGAATAAAGAGCAAGATGCAAAAGATGGAAATTAAACCATGAAAAAATTGTTAGATAATATAGAAGATTTATCAGTTGAATCTTCTATAGTTATTCTAACAGATTTTATTAAGCGCGTTGGCGCTGGTATTGTAATTGGCCTTTTAATGGCCATTTTTTTTGGCTGGGCTAGCTATAAAATAACCTTTCTTAGCTCCCTTCTNGAGGGCTATGAATTTATTTCGTACGACTCGCGAATGCGAGCTCGCACAGCTAATGTTGAGCAAATGTCAATTGAAGATGTGGTCATTATTGATATTGATAACACTTCTGTAGGCCCGGNAGAAGAAGGAGGATTGGGGCGCTATCATAACTGGCCGCATGCGTATCACGGCACATTGATCAATACAGTATCTTCTGGNAACCCCAAAGCTTTACTATTTGATATTATTTTTGACCAAGAGAATACCTTTAAATACGATCTTGTGCAGGCGCTGTCTTCAAATACCTCATCTTCAAATGAAAATCTTACCACNGTAACAGATCAATTTTTATATAGCAATGATCCCAGCAAGTTTGTATCTGCAACCCTCAATTCAAATAAAACTTACCATGCGATAGTATTTGAGCAGGAAGATACTCTCAACTTTCTTCCCAAGATGGATGCAGAGCCTTCCGGCTATGATTATCAAAATCATATTATATCGGGCGTATCTGATGAAGCAAAAATTAAACTTCCGCAAGCCGATAGAATTGGAAATACTTATGTAGAGCTACTNTCAGCTTCAATCGGTAATGGATCAGCAAATTTTCCTCAGGANAATGATGGAGTGATCAGGCGTGCACCTACTGCAATTTATTTTGAAGGAGCAGACCATGTCTACCCCAGCTTAGTTATGTCAGCAGTAATTGATATTCTAGGCATAAAAAAGAATGGTGGTTTTGATTATGATTTTGAAAATAAAACACTCAATTTGATTGATACCACCAATACCGTAGTGCGTCAAATTCCAATCGATGATAATGGACGTATGTATGTCAATTATTATGGGCAGTTTCAAACCTTTTATTATTTACCCTACAGTTACTGTATGGATCCAGAAATGTTGCCACCGGACTACTGGCAAGATAAAGTTGCGCTTGTTGGAGCTTCACTGCCTGGCTTAATGGATTTGAGAAATACACCGGTTCAGGAAACGTTTGCAGGGGTAGAGATCCATGCAAACGTGATGCATAGTATTTTACAAAACAATTTTGTTGAGGTAAAAGACCCCAGTTCGACATTTTACACCATTCTATTTATCTGCCTTGTTATGGGTATAACAATTTCATTTCCTAAAAAACCATTTTATGCGCTACCCCTTCCACTTATTGCCATCGTTGGCTGGATTATTTATGCAAATCTACAGTTTATCAATAGCCTTGTTATGCTGGAGGTTGTTAGGCCAATTTTATCAGTGATTGGAACATTTGGTGGAATTTTTCTCTATAATTATTTTGGCGCTGAAAAAGATAAACGATTCTTAAAAAATACATTTAGCACTTATATATCTCCAGAATTAATTGATCAGATGTATGAGGCCAAAGAGCAACCTTCGCTTGGAGGTGAAGAAGGATATCATACAGCATTCTTTACAGATATCCAGAGTTTTTCTGGATTTTCTGAAAAATTATCAGCGCCTGATCTGGTTGAGCTTCTGAATGATTACTTAACAGAAATGACAGACATTTTACTTAATAATAAAGGAACACTTGATAAATATATAGGCGACGCTATTGTAGCATTTTATGGTGCACCTGCCCCTGTAGATGAGCATGAATATTGGGCATGTTTAACTGCAGTAAAGATGCAAGATAGGTTAGCAGAGTTAAGAGAAAAATGGCAATCAGAAGGAGATAGATGGCCTGAGATTGTCCATAATATGCAAAATCGAATTGGAATTAATACTGGGAAATTAGTTACAGGTAATATGGGTTCAACGATGAGGATGAATTACACAATGATGGGCGATACCGTAAATCTTGCCGCACGGTTAGAAGCATCAGCAAAGCAATATGGAGTATACATTCAGGTTGCAGAAGAAACCTATAAAGCATGTAAGGATAAATTTATTTGGAGAGATCTGGATTATGTCATCGTGATGGGAAAAACTGAACCCGCTCAAGTATTTGAACTGATATCTGAAAAGGGGAATATGCCAAAAGGATATGATAAATTATTACCAGCATACGATGAAGCATTAAAATTATACCGCAATCAAGAATGGGAAAAAGCAATTGATGCATTTAAAGCATCGAATGAATTAGAAGATATGTTTCCCGGTAGAAAAACAAATCCTAGTCAAGTCTACATTCCACGTTGTGAACATTATAAAGAAAATTCACCCGGGGATGATTGGGATGGCTCCTGGGCATTAACTAAAAAATAAAGAAGAGATGAGCTTACCTTTTTATACAGCGGATGATGTGAGAGCCGCTGTTTCAATGCAAGAGGCAATTAGTGCGATGGAGCTAGCATTTTCATCAATAAGCAATGGAAATGCTGTAGTTCCACAAAGAATAAACCTACCAATTGATGGATTTAATGCACACCATTTATCCATGCCGTCCTATCTTAAAGAAGGAAAATATATCACCATCAAATTGATTAATGTGAATCACGATAATCCTTCAAATGGGCTGGATTTGATCAATGGTGTTATCGTTGTGATGAGCGCACATAATGGGGAGTGCTTAGCATTGATTGATGGCCAATACGTAACTGCACTTAGAACTGGAGCTGCATCTGGTCTGGCAACAAAATTATTATCAAATGCCAATGCTTCTCGAGCGGTCATTTTTGGCAATGGCGTACAAGCGCAAACGCAAATTGAAGCAATCCGCTGTGTAAGAGATATTCAATCAATAAAAATTATTGGAAGAAACCCAAGCAATGTCGAGTCGTTTTGTGCAGAATTAGATGATACAGTTTCCCCAGGCGATATAAATGATTTGGACAATGCAGATATTATTTGCACTGCAACCAGCTCCCCTGATCCATTATTTGATTATAATCAAATCCCAAAGGGCCTGCATATAAATGCTGTTGGAGCGCACGGCCCTACAAAGCGAGAGTTGCCAACCAAGTTAATTCAATATTCTAAAGTTTATGTCGATTCTTTAAGTGCAAGCCATCAAGAAGCGGGTAATCTCTTAATTCCAATCAACAATAATGAATACAATTGGGAGAAAATTGAGGGGGAGATTGGCAACCTAATTCTTTCAAATATTTCTGGTCGTTTAAACGATAATGATATTACAATTTTTAATTCAATTGGCAGCGCCATACAAGATCTTGTTATCTCATCGCTTGTAATGGAGGCGAATTTGTATGAAAAAAAATAGCGCAATACTATTACTAGATGACGGAAGAAAGTTTATTGGAAAATCTTTTGGGTTTATTGGAGAAACGATTGGAGAAGTGTGCTTTAACACGGGAATGACAGGTTATCAAGAAATTCTCACCGACCCTTCTTATTGTAAGCAAATTGTAACAATGACATCACCGCATATCGGTAATTATGGAATCAATGAGGAAGATGTTGAATCAAAAAAAATTCAGGTTTCAGGATTTATCATTAAGGAAGAGACGCTAATACCTTCCAATTGGAGATCCGTTGCTTCAATCGGCGATTATTTAACAAAAAATAAAATTGTTGGCATTCAGCAAATAGATACCAGGGCCTTGACTCGCCACATAAGGGATAATGGAGCGATGAATGGCATTATTTCATCTCTGGATAGCAACATTAAAAGTTTATCAGGAAAATTAAAAAAAGCTCCATCAATGAATGGTCTTGATCTAGTAAAAAATGTAAGCACTAAAAAAGTCTATCAATGGTCATCAAAAGGGAAATACAATGTTGCGGCAATTGATTATGGTATAAAACATAATATTTTAAAACTATTGACAGATAACAATTGTAAAATTACGGTATTTCCAGCAAAAACAACTGCTGAGGAAATAATTGAATTTAATCCTCAAGGGGTATTTCTAAGCAATGGTCCTGGTGACCCTGCAGCTGTAGCATACGGCATTGAAATGGTCAAAGAACTATTAGGTAAAAAACCGATTTTTGGTATATGTCTTGGTCATCAGATTTTATCTTTAGCCCTTGGAGCTAAAACGTTTAAACTGAAATTTGGGCATAGGGGAATAAATCATCCTGTGAAAAATATGAATTCAGGTATCGTTGAAATCACAAGTCAAAATCATGGATTTGCAGTGGATCTTAATTCTTTGCCCAAAAATGTAAAATCAACCCATATAAATTTAAACGACAATACCAGCGCAGGAATTGAATGTGAGGAGCTACAAGCCTTTTCTGTTCAATACCACCCTGAGTCAAGTCCAGGCCCTCATGATAGTAGATATTTATTTGATAAATTTATTGATCAAATGAAAGGTTAGTATAATTGCCGAAACGAAATGATATTAATTCAATTTTAATTATTGGCGCAGGTCCAATTGTAATTGGACAGGCATGTGAATTTGATTATTCAGGAACACAGGCAACCCAAGCTTTAAAGGAAGAAGGATATAGGATCATACTGGTTAATTCTAACCCAGCAACAATAATGACAGATCCAGATTTGGCTGATGCAACCTATATTGAACCAATCACTGTTGAATATGTTGAAGCTATAATTAAAAAAGAAAAGCCAGATGCAATCCTTCCAACCGTTGGTGGTCAAACAGCGTTAAATATTGCAATGGATTTACATAATCAGGGGATTCTAAAAAAATATGGAATAGAGCTAATTGGAGCACAAGTAGATGCGATTAATAAAGCAGAAGATCGAGAAAAATTTAAAGAGGCAATGGATGCAGTTGGCATAGATACAGCTCAGGGAGGCTTTGTGCACTCTTGGGAAGAAGCAGAAAAGCTTTTAGATACAATAAAATTTCCAATCATTATTCGTCCTTCGTTTACATTGGGCGGCACTGGGGGTGCGGTTGCATATAATTTTGAGGAATTTCAGACACTTGTTGAAAATGGCTTGAATGCAAGTCCAATCACTGAAGTATTAATTGAAGAATCATTGCTAGGCTGGAAAGAATATGAGCTTGAGGTAGTAAGAGATAAATCAGATAATGCAATTATAATTTGTTCAATAGAAAATATAGACCCGATGGGAGTGCATACAGGTGATTCTATTACGGTAGCCCCTTCAATGACTTTAACGGATAAAGAATTTCAAATAATGAGAAATTGGTCATTGCTATGCTTAAGAACAATCGGGGTTGAGACTGGAGGATCTAATGTTCAATTTGCAGTTAACCCTGAGACTGGTCGATGTATCATCATAGAAATGAACCCGCGTGTAAGTCGTTCATCAGCGCTTGCCTCTAAAGCGACAGGCTTCCCAATCGCAAAAGTTGCCGCAAAACTAGCCGTAGGCTATACACTAGATGAACTTCCAAATGATATAACAGGAAAAACCTTAGCAGCGTTTGAGCCAACCATTGATTATGTTATAGTAAAAGTTCCAAGGTTTGATTTTGAAAAATTTCCTTCAGCTACAGGACACCTTGGAGTTCAAATGCAAAGCGTTGGTGAGGTAATGTCAATTGGGAGAACATTTCGGGAATCATTACAAAAAGCATTCCGATCTCTTGAAGTAGGCTTGCATGGTTTAGAGCCAAAATTAATTAGCGAAGAAGACCCGGAGTTAAGTAGGGCTAGGACGCTTGATATGAATACGTTGCAATATGCCACAAGCTTTAGATTGCTAAAAGTTAGACAAGCAATTAAAGAAGGCGCATCAGTAGAAGAAGTATTTCAATCTACAAAGATAGATCCTTGGTTTTTACATCAAATAAAATATCTAGTTGATTGTGATAGCAGAACTTCATTATTAGAATTAAAACAAAATGGCTTTTCCGATGCGCAAATTGCGAAAATGAAAAATAAAACTGAAGATGAAATAAGATCACAGAGAAAGAAAAATTCAATTTTACCATCTTATAAAGTTGTAGATACTTGCGCAGCAGAATTTGTTGCTAAAACACCCTATTGTTATTCATCCTATGATACTGAAAATGAAATAGAACCATTGGAAGGGAAAAAAGTAATTATTCTTGGGGGAGGTCCCAATCGTATTGGGCAAGGAATAGAGTTTGATTATTGTTGCGTGCAGGCCGTATTTGGCCTGCAAGACCAAGGCTATAAAACTATCATGATTAACTGTAATCCAGAAACTGTTAGTACCGATTTTGATTTAGTTGACAGGCTATATTTTGAACCTGTTACCTATGAAGACGTATTAAATATTGTTGAGTTTGAAAATCCAGATGGGGTTTTAATTCAATTTGGAGGACAAACACCTTTAAAAATAGCGCAAGCGCTTGATAAGGCAGGTGTTCCCATTATTGGAACCTCGCCCAAAAGCATTGATTTAGCTGAAGATAGAGAAAAATTTGGAAAAATATTGAAAAAACTGGATGTTGAATGCCCTAAATATGGTACGGGTAGAACATTAGAAGAGGTTCTTAAAATTGCAGATAAAATAGGATACCCAATATTAGCCCGACCAAGCTATGTACTTGGAGGTAGGGCTATGGAGATAGTTTATTCAAAGCAGCAATTAGTTAATTATATATCAAAGAATGCTGATGTGACCGCTGGGCACCCAATATTAATTGACCAGTTTCTAGAAGATGCTTTTGAGTTTGATGTTGATGCTTTATGTGATGGTAAAAATGTACATATAGGAGCGATCATGCAACATATTGAGGAGGCAGGTATTCATTCAGGGGATTCAGCTTGTGTTCTACCTCCATATAAAATTTCATCAAATGCCATGAAACAGATTTCAAAGATTACAACGGATTTAGCCTTAGAGCTCAACGTAGTTGGATTAATAAATTTACAATTTGCATTCAAAGATGGAACTGTATACGTACTTGAAGTTAATCCACGAGCTAGCAGAACAACACCATTTGTTAGCAAGGCCACTAATACACCGCTTGCTAGAATTGCTGCACAGCTTGCGACTGGGGCTAAATTAAAGGATTTTAGTTTAAAGAATTGGGATAAGATAGGTCATGTTGCAATCAAAGAAGCAGTTTTACCGTTTAATAAATTTCCAAATGAGTCAACATATCTAAGCCCTGAAATGAAATCAACAGGCGAAGTGATGGGAATNTCAAAATCTATGGGTGAATCATTTAGAAGGGCATCAATTAGTGCNGGGAATCATATTCCTTCAAATGGAACTGTTTTTATATCTGTCAATGATACAGATAAATTAAATATGATTCCTATAGCGAGAGATTTATCTGAACTTGGCTTTAAAATTATTGCAACTACAGGTACAGCAAATGAATTAAACCAAAATGGTATCAATGCTAAATCAACCTATAAAGTTGGCGAAGGAAGACCCAATGTTGTAGATGGAATAAAAAATGATGAAATNGATTTNGTTATTAATACNCCANTAGGTAANCAAGCAANANANGATGAANAATCNATTGGNAANGCNTGNATTCAAAAAGGAATNGTNTCNATNACAACNNTNTCNGGNGCAGANGCAGCNGTNNGNGCTATTCGNANATCTAANNATAGAGATTANNGTNAANTCNATNCAGGAATATCATTCCTGATTAGTATGCTCCATTAGCAATTTAAATGCCTTTAGGTATCCATTTTTTCCAATGCCTTTAATTTGATTGATGCAAACATCACTAATCACAGAAATTTTTCTAAAGTCTTCTCTTAAAGTTATGTCAGATAAGTGAACCTCAACCGTTGGAATATTTACAGATTTAATAGCATCACGTATTGCGTATGAATAATGCGTCAAAGCACCAGCGTTAATTATTATTCCATTGAATGCATTAATTGTTTTATGAATTTGATCAATAATTTCACCTTCATGATTAGATTGAAACCAATAAACTAGATGGCTGGTTGTNTCAATTTCACCTTCAAACCATTTTTTGATATCTTCAAGGCTTTCAGAGCCATATATATGAGGTTCCCTGNTTCCTAATAAGTTTANGTTTGGCCCATTGATTATTTGAATNTTCATTGTAAAACCNTTAAAGATTCATAGATTAATTCTTTTGAAATATCAGTCGATATTTTTGTATTTCCCAAACCGTTTAACATTATAAAGCTTAGCTTGCCATTCTTATGCTTTTTGTCAAAATTTATATATTGGATAATTTCTTCATGATTAATTTTGCCTAATTTTGGCAAGGGTAGTTTAGTAATAATACNTATCATAAAATTGTATTCATTATCACTTATTAACCCTTTTTCTCTAGATATCCAAGAAGAACACTTCATACCGTAGCTAATTGCCTCACCATGCTTTATATTNTTATATCCAATATGAGATTCAAGCGCATGACCAACTGTGTGGCCAAAATTTAAAATTCTTCTTAAATCATTTTCATTTTCATCAAGCGATACTACTTCAGCCTTGATTTCACAGCATCGTTGTATTGCATCTAAAAATGGAAAATTGTTCAAGTCATTAACCCATTCAGAAAGTTTAGTTAGGAATCCCTTATCCTTTATAGCGCCATATTTTATTATCTCACCAATGCCAGATATAGTTTCACTTTTTGGAAGGGTGGATAATAGGTTAGGATCAATTANAACACTATCAGGTTGATAAATGGTNCCAATGATATTTTTTGTTTTTAAATAATTTAAACCAGTTTTACCTCCAATTGATGAATCAACCATTGCCAATAGCGTAGTAGGAATTTGATAGTATTTTACTCCTCTCATATATGTAGATGCAACAAAACCTGCAATATCACCCACAACACCACCACCAAGCGCAAGAATAATTGTTGTTCGATCACAATTGAATTCAAGTAATTGTGAAATTATCTGAGTATATATATTTAAATCTTTTGATCCTTCGCCATCATCAATGGATATTTTATTTATATCAAAACCACTTTCTTCAAGCTGAGAAAATAGATCATTTCCATAATGATTCATTATAGCATTTTGGGAGATAATGACCCATTTTTGATTAGTATTCTTATTTTTTAAATAATCCCCCAATGATTTAATCAAATCATTTTCAATAATTATTGAATACGATCTTTGGCCTAATTTCATTTGTATGGTTTTCATTTTTTACAAAATTCCAATAATTTGATCTACAATTTGTGTTTTTGTTTTAGAGTTAATATCAATAATGTGATCTGCTAAGCTAAAATATAAATCTTTCCTTTCGTTCCATATTTTTTCTAACTGTTTCTTTAAATCATTGTCATTTAAAAGAGGTCTATTTGATGAGTCCTTTAATCGCTTTTCTAATAAATTCATTTTTGAATTTAATAGCAATGATGTTCCGTTTAGTTTGATAAAATCACGATTTTCTTTTTTAACTACAATTCCCCCGCCACATGCAACTATTGATTCTGTAACTTTTTGCAATACTCTAGATTCAATTTTTCTAAATGATGGCTCACCATGCTGATCAAATATATTATTTATTGGCATGTTAAAATGCTTCTCTATTTGTTTATCGGTATCAATGAAGTTCAAATCCAAATCCTTTGATAATAATTTACCAATAGTGGATTTACCTGTTCCCATCATTCCTATTAAAAATATATTTTTCAATACTTAGCTGAAGCTTTCATGTGAGACTTTAATTGTTTCATGCTATCTCCGCCAAATTTTTCAAGCAAGGCGTCTACCAAGACAATGCATAACATACTTTCTGATATTACTGAAGCAGCTGGAACTGCACATGAGTCCGTTCTTTCTTTGTGCGCTTTCTTCTTTTCTTTAGAGTCTATATCAACAGATCTTAAAGGTTTAATCAGTGTTGATATAGGTTTCATCGACATCCAAAGCAAAATTGGTTGAGCATTGCTCATACCTCCTTCAAGCCCCCCAGCGTTGTTACTATAGCGAGTAAACTTATTTCCATCATGCCCAATTTCATCATGTACTTCACTACCAAATTGTGTTGAGCTATGAAAACCACTCCCAATCTCTATTCCCTTGAAAGCATTAACGCTCATCATCATTGCTGTAATTCTTGCTTGAAGTTTTTCATTCCATTGTGTGTATGACCCTAAGCCATAAGGTATTCCTGTAGCAATTACTTCAAAAATTCCGCCTACTGAATCGCCGGACTTCTTAGCATCATCTATAACTTTTATCATATCCTTTTCAACCTTGTTATCTAAACATCTAACTGGTGAGCTATCTGCAGTTTGATTCAATTTTTTTGGATTCATATCATACTTTGATTCATCTTTAACATTGTGTATTTGAACAACTCTGCTGCCAATATTTATACCAACCTCTTCCAGTAATTTTCTACATACGGTTCCCAGTGCCACACGCATGGTGGTTTCGCGAGCACTTGATCTTTCAAGAACATTTCGGATATCATCAAAACCATATTTATGGATTCCTGCAAGATCAGCATGCCCAGGCCTTGGAAGAGTAACTCGCTTAATTTCTTTATCCAATTTTTCTACAGACATTTTATCAGTCCAGTTTTCCCAATCCAAATTTTTTATTAAAATACCAACAGGTGACGCCAGTGTTTTTCCATGGCGAACACCGCACCATATTTCAGCATGATCTTTTTCAATCTTCATACGCCCACCTCTGCCATGACCCATTTGACGACGTTTTAATTCTTGATCTATATATTCTTCTGATATTTCTAGATCAGATGGAAGCCCATCTATGATTCCAAGNAATCCTTTTCCATGAGATTCTCCGGCTGTTAAAAATTGTANTCTTTTTAGCATAGTTCTAATTTTAAAACCTTTTTTATTTGGTTGAGTTTAAGCGAATTAGTGATATTTTTATTTTCCCATATTTCNGCAGAGGCTATTCCTTGAAAAATAAACATATCTAGACCNCCAATTGTGAATGCCCCNTTTTTTCTAGATAATTTTATCCACTCAGTTTCTATGGGATTATAGATTGTATCAACGATTATTTGATTNGTATGTATCTTATTTATATTAATTGGTANATTTTCTGNATTTGGCCACATACCAATAGGCGTACAGTTAATGATTATNTCTGGCATCTCTTTTTTATTATTCTTTATTCCATATGAACTGATCCAGCGAACAAGTTCTTTTTTTCTTCTCCTTGATCGATTAATCACATCAATTGATTTAGATTTTGACTTAATTAACGCATAGCAAATTGCTTTTGCAACACCGCCAGCTCCAATAANTAAGCAATTTTTATCTTTAATTTCTACCTTATTAAATGCCATAGCTTTTATAAATCCTAGCCAGTCTGTATTAAAACCTTTTTTATTCATTACGCAATTAACTGCACCTATCTCAACTGCAACNGAATCTAGACTGTCTAAAAAATGTAAAATTGATTCTTTATGAGGTATTGTCACATTGTAGGATTGCAATTTGTTATCAANCACAAAAGATGAAAGCTCTGAATTTTTAATGAGTTGTTTATTATAACTAATAGGCATTCCTATTTGACTATATATCTCTCCATGCAATAAAGGACTTAGGCTGTGATTGATCGGATCTCCAATTACGCCATATTTTCTCATTGCAAGATACTTTCTAATGTTGAATAAAATTCAGGGAATGAAATAGATATACACGAATTATTATCTAATTGTGTTTTACCCTCAGCTATCAATGCAGCAATTTCAAATGTCATTGCAATGCGATGATCATCATAAGTTTTAATTAATGCACCATTAAGTTTTGTAGGGCCTTTAATGATAAATCCACCATCTAGCTCTTCTACATCTGCGCCCATATTTTTAAGATTATAACATATAGCTGCTATTCTATCAGATTCCTTAACCCTTAGCTCTTCAGCTCCATAGACTTTTGTTATTCCATGGGCTTGGGTTGCCATAAGAGCTAAAATAGGTAATTCATCAATAATTGAAGGGACATCGCTTTTATCTATTACAATCCCTTTAAGTTTTTGATGATACACCTCTACATTTCCAATTTTTTCCCCATTTTCGATAGACGTATTTATAAATTTTATTGTACAGCCCATTTTTTTTATAGCATTTAAGAAACCTGTTCGTGTAGGGTTTAATAAGAGCCTATTGAATTTTATTCTTGAATCTGAAATTAAGATTGCTGCAGCAATAAAAAATGATGCTGTAGAAGTATCTGAGGGTATAGTCAGGTTCAACGGACTAAAATTATTGCTTTTAGTTATGCTTATTGACAAATCATTAGTTTTTATCTTGGCGCCAAGATTATTAAGCATTATTTCAGAATGGTTTCTGGACAATATCGGCTCAGTAATCATTGTAGTTCCGGCTGCCCCTAACCCAGAAAACAAGAGAGATGATTTGATCTGTGCACTTGCAATTGGAGAGTTATAGCTTATACCATTCAATTTGCTTTTTTGTATTTTTATAGGAGATTTATAATCCTTACTAATGATTTTTAATCCCATTTGTTTTAATGGGTTAATTATTCTTTTCATAGGCCTTTTTGATAGGGATTCATCACCAATAAGTGTTGCATTAATTCCTTGGCCAGATAAAAGCCCTAGAAGCAGACGCATAGTGGTTCCAGAATTCCCGCAATCAAGCGGTTGATCAGGGTCTACAAAATTTCCACCATTTATAATTACACCATTTGAAGTCCTATCGTATTTTAGTCCACAACTTTTCAAGCACGATATGGTAGAAACTACATCATCTGCAGTGGATAAATTACGAAGCTCAGATCTGCCATTAGCTAGGGATGCTAGCATCAATGCACGGTGCGATATAGACTTATCTCCAGGAAGATTTAATGTTCCGCTAATTGCCATTGTTTTTCAATTCATCGGCAATTAAAAATGCAAGCTCAATTGCCTGATTTGCGTTCAACCGCGGATCGCAATGTGTATGATAGCGATCTTTTAGATCTGATTCTGATATTTCCTCAATCCCTCCAGTACATTCTGTAACATTTTGACCTGTCATTTCTAGATGAATACCACCGAACCAGGATCCTAGGCTATTATGTAGTTGAATATTTTTCTTCACCTCTGATAGTATTTTGTCAAATGGTCTAGTTTTTGTTCCATTTGAGCTTTTGATCGTATTGCCATGCATAGGGTCGCAAGACCATACTACAATACGTCCTTCATCCGTTATTCTTTTAATTAATTTAGGAAGAAGGTTATCCACTTTATCATTCCCATAACGAGCAATAAGGGTAATCCTACCAGCAGTATTATCTGGATTGATCTTATCAATTATTTTAATCAAATCATCATGGTCTGTTGAAGGGCCGCATTTGATTCCGATCGGGTTTTTAATGCCTTTGCAAAATTCAACATGCGCGCTATTTTCAAATCTTGTTCTATCCCCAATCCAAACAAAATGAGCAGATGTATCGTATATATCTCCTGAGGTTGAATCTACTCGAGTAAGTGCTTCTTCGTATGGAATGAGTAAGGCCTCATGGCATGTATAATAATCGGTTTTTCTTAATTGGGGAGTATTATCAGTTGTAACACCAAGTGCATCCATAAAATTCAAACTTTCTTGTATTTTATTAGCTAATTTTCTATATCTTTCATATTCAGATCCCGATTTCAAAAACCCCATATTCCAGGAGTTTACAAAACGAAGGTCAGCATAGCCTCCATCAGCAAATGCCCTCAATAAATTAAGTGTTGAAGCAGCTTGTGAATATGCTTTAAGCATTCTATCGGGGTCAGGTTTGCGTACAGTTTCATCAAATTCAATTCCATTAATAATATCGCCTTTATAGCTTTCAAGTTCTTGACCATTTTTTTGCTCAGTTGGGCTACTCCTTGGTTTGGCAAATTGCCCTGCCATTCTACCAACTTTAACAATCGGAAGATTTGTCCCTGAGGTAAGTATGATTGCCATCTGTAAAATTACGCGAAACGTATCTCGAATATTATCAGCATGGAATTCTGAAAAGCTTTCAGCGCAATCACCACCTTGTAGTAAAAAACCATTACCCTCAGCAACTTCAGCAAGCGAATTACTAAGCGACCTTACTTCTCCTGCAAAAACAAGCGGAGGAAACCCTTTTAAGGTTTCTAGAACTCGATTTAAATGCTCAGGATCTTTATAATCAGGAATATGCTTTGCTTTATATTTTTTCCAACTATCTAGCTGCCACATCATTTAATTCCTTTAGTTGTTTATCAAGAGACTCTGTTGATTTTCTTAATTTCGAAATCGTTGGCATTGTATAAGGATTATACAATTGGAGATCAGTATAAAGATCCCAGGTGTCATTGCATGTTTGCTCAACAAGATCTAGCAAGTCCTTAAATCCTTGGGTGTCAATTGATGTTTTATTAATCCCAAATTCTTTTAACATTCTACCAAGAAAATGGGTTATGCCTTGACTGCGAGCTGCGAGCTGATCATGCTCATCAGGTGTCATTTCAATTATTTCTACACNTTGGTTTTTAAAAAACTCTTTCCATAAACTAAATTGATTATTGATATCATTAACATTATGCATCATCATTTTCAATTTTTTATTGGTTAAAAATGAATCTGGTCCAAACATTGGGTGCGTGGCTATGATGCCTATATCTTGGGAAAGAAATTGTTTCATAATCTCAACAGGGTAAGACTTTACTGAGCAAACATCAATTACCGTAGTTCCTTCATTCAATTGTGGCGCTATATCAACTATCAATGATTTAAAATGTCGGATTGGAANAGCTATAAAAATAACATCTTCTTTAAGAACCTTTTCTAAATTATGAAACTCAATACCGGGAAGTGGTGAAATTTCTTCAATATCATATCCAGAAATTTGGTACCCTTTTTGTAAAATACTTGCAAGTACTTTACCAAATCTACCCAATCCAATTATTCCAACACTATTCATANCATTTAAAGTTTTTTAACCCCAAGGAATAAAGTGAGGTTGTGTTTTAAGTCATGGATGCTTTCTTGTAGAATTTCTAGGCCATACAATTTTGCGCATGCTTTGTTTGCGATTACCCCAGCGGTTTTAGGCAATTTCCCTTCAGATAGTCTTCTAGCAGATTCAGCTGTGTCGTCTTCTTCAATCAATGGTCTCGTCCAAAAAAATTCACTTAAAAAATCTTTACATTGACGTAGTGCTTGTTGATGAGAATGTATTTCTGTAATATCNCCAACATTCATCCCTGACAAACCGAGCAAATTTTGATCAACTGTGATATGAAACATTTCAATAATTGAGCAACGATAATTTGCTAGAGCTTCAACGCTTTCAATCACCACCCCTCCCTGAGCATTCTCCATAGCTATTACACCATAATCAGTTTGATCGGATTCTAATCCCCCCAAAACGCTTTCCGATGAAATTTGATATANGATATTATATTCACCAATTCCATGGTTAATTGCAAATTGCTTTGCAGCTTGCTCAGAAAAACTACCTTTTCCACCTTGAATTCCAATTGATTTCATTTATTTCCCTTCATTTTATGTAAAAAAAAACCCCGATTAGGACCGGGGTTTTGAATAATCAGTATATAGCAGGTATACCTGGGATTACAAAACCCTCTCCCGAGTAAAAAAGAAATAGCTGCTATAATAGTTTTTTGTTATTATATAATTCATAGNCTGAATATTAACCATTTCAATCATTGATACCAACGTTATTTTTTTTCCTTCTGAATTAATCTAGAAACATTAAAAATTTGATTAAAAATAGATTTTATATGCTCTTTTTTCAGCATTTTAAACTTTTTTGCCAATCGACTGATTATTTCATTTTCCCTGTTTTTATCNAATATTTCAAGATTTGATTTTTTTTTAATTGAACCAATTTTATCTGAAATTTCTAGGCGTTTTGTTANGAGTGNAAGGATTTTATCATCATATTCATCTATTTTATTTCTTAGCTCGTTAATTTTATTTTTTGAATTCATTCAAAAAAATACAAATTACTATTATAAGTGTGAAAACATATTTAATTAATTTTTTGGTTGAAACACCTTAATTTTTAATATGAGTACACAGTATAAACGAGTAGCATTCCATACCATGGGATGTAAATTAAATTTTTCTGAATCTTCCATGATTTCTAGAGAATTTGTAAATCANGGATTTGAAAAGGTTGACTATAAAGATAAAGCCGACATTTATGTTTTAAACTCCTGTTCTGTTACAGAAAATGCGGATCAAGAGGCCAGAAAATTAATTNGACAGGCAAAGAGAAAAAATCCCAATGCCACAGTTGCAATTATTGGTTGTTATGCCCAGTTAAATCCAAATGAAATTGCTCAAATTGAAGGCGTAGATTTAGTACTTGGCGCTGAAAATAAATTCAACCTACTTAATGAGCTTGATCAATTAAATTTAAATGGAAAACCAAAAATTGTGCACTCTCCTATTGCCCATACAAATTNATTTATCCCCTCATATTCTTCAAAAGAAAGAACTCGGTCTTATTTAAAAATTCAAGATGGCTGTGANTATACATGTTCTTTTTGTACTATTCCATTGGCNCGAGGAAGAAGTAGAAGCGACACAATTGATAATACATTAAGAATAGCCAGNCAGGCTATTGAAAATGGCTCTAGAGAAATTGTATTAACTGGAGTAAATGTAGGTGATTTTGGTAAAAATAATAAAGAATCTTTTATTGCCTTAATTAAAAAATTAGATNCTTTGCCTATTGATCGTATAAGAATATCATCAATCGAGCCAAATTTATTGACTGATGAAATAATTCAATTTTGCGCATCTTCGGAAAAATTTATGCCACACTTTCATATTCCTCTACAATCCGGATCAGATAAAATACTTAGCTTAATGCGAAGAAGATATAAAAGGAGTCAATTTCAACATTGTATATCTACAATCAAAAAATATATGCCTGATGCAGCAATAGGTGCGGATGTTATTGTTGGTTTTCCTGGTGAATCTGATAATGATTTTATCGAGTCAGTTCATTTTATAGATGAATTAGATATTTCATATTTACATGTCTTTAGTTACTCTGAAAGACCTAACACTGATGCTATAAATCTTGATAAATCAGTTGATAAAAAAACTCGATCACAAAGAAGTGCAATGCTAAGAGATTTATCTCAAAAAAAACTATCAAAGTTCTATGATCAATTTGTTGGTTCNTCGCGACCGGTATTATTTGAAAATATAAAAAATGGTAAACTCGTTGGGCATACCGATAATTATATTTTAATCTCTGCTGATATTGATAGCTCTTATATCAATTCTATAAANAATGTTAAGCTTCATAAAAATAATGGAAACATTATTTATGGAGAATTAAATATTTAATTCTCTTTTAATTGCTCCAGGATTCCGTCCCAAAAAATAATCCTAGCCNTCATAGTTTCTTTTGAAGCTTCAACTGCATCAGACAATTTAGAATCATCTTTTTGGCATAGNTCTTTAATCATTTTTAGAGCCGCAGGNCCNTGNTCATCTTCATCTATTCCAATATGCCTNTCNAGATAAAAAATAAAACTTTTCAATCTACCTTTTAAATCACGATCTATTTTATTTACAATTGATCTAAACATATTGGGTATAACTTCTTCTCTTCCAAAAGTAAACATTGCTGCTACAACATGCACAGGCGCGTTATCAAGCATTGAAAAAGTTTTATTCACGAATTTTGATGCTGGCTTAGGTGCATTGCATATAGATAAAGCGTTATCAATACCATTATCTAAGTTTGATAAAAAANTCTCAATGGGTTCCGTATTGGCACCNGCTTCTTTCATGGCCTGAAAGTACATTTCAAAATGACTAGAATATTCACCATAAATATTTATATCTGTCTCTTCTTCGGTAACTATCTCNTTTAATAATCGTGCTGATGTCCCGCCATTTTTTGGAACCCAAGGAATCTCAGTGCAGGTTAATTTATTNTGCAAAGTTTTTAAAATAGACATGAAATCCCAAACTGCAAAAATATGATTTTCCATGAAAATATGCAGATGATCTATATTATCAATTGAATTATAAATTTGATGGTTTAATAAATCATCCCTTTCTTTTTGAGTAATATCAAGAATCTTTAAGATATCATTTTTTAAGAAATTGAACATGGAGGAGGTTTGCTTTATTTATTATAATCGTCAATTGGTGGGCAGGTGCATATTAAATTTCTATCTCCAAATGCGTTATCTACTCTGCCAACACTAGGCCAATATTTGTAATCTTTAAGCCAAGCAGCTGGATAAGCAGCTGCTTCTCTACTATACTTGTGATTCCAATTATCATTNATTATTGAAAGCGCGGTATGGGGCGCATTTTTCAATGGGTTATCTTCAGAATCAAATTTTCCATTTACAACATCATCAATCTCTTTTTTAATTGATACCATTGCATCGCAAAACCTNTCNAGTTCTTTTTTAGATTCACTTTCAGTTGGTTCAATCATTAATGTTCCTGGAACCGGCCAAGACATTGTTGGGGCGTGAAACCCATAATCAATTAATCGTTTTGCAATGTCTTCATCACTTATTCCGGTATCATTTTTTAAGCCTCTTAAATCAATAATAAACTCGTGCGCTGAGGTTCCATTGACACCTCTAAATAAAATCTTATAATCATTTTCAAGTCTTTTGGCCATATAATTAGCATTTAAAATAGCGATCTGAGATGCTCTTTTTACTCCTTCATTGCCAAGCATAGAAATATATCCCCATGATATAGGCAATATTCCTGCGCTACCAAACGGGGCAGCAGAAATCGCTGATATTGATTTTGAATCATTACTAAGAACTGGATGTCCAGGTAAATAAGGAGAAAGGTGTTCACCTACGCAGATTGGCCCCATCCCTGGNCCACCACCCCCATGCGGAATAGCAAATGTTTTATGAAGATTTATATGGCAAACATCTGCACCAAAATCACCTAACCGTGAAAGCCCTACCATTGCGTTTAAATTAGCACCATCCAAATAGACTTGTCCGCCATTGGAATGAATTATATCGCAGATTTCAGAAACGGATTCTTCGAAAACACCATGTGTAGATGGATAGGTTATCATCAGGGCAGATAAGTTGNTTTTATTTGCCATAGACTTTTCTTTCAAATCTTGAACATCTATGTTTCCAGATTCATCACATTTAATTACTACAACATCCATCCCTGCCATCACTGCGCTCGCGGGGTTAGTTCCATGAGCTGATTCAGGTATTAAGCAAACAGTTCTGTTATTATCTCCATTATCTCGATGATAGGCTCTTATAACCATCAGCCCAGCGTATTCTCCTTGCGCTCCTGAATTTGGTTGCAAAGAGCAGGAATGAAGCCCGGTAATATCAACTAACCACTTAGAAAGCGATTCAAACAATTNGTAGTACCCTCTGGTTTGATCTTTTGGTGCAAACGGATGAATCGTATTGAACTCTGGCCAAGAAATAGGCATCATCTCTGCAGCAGCATTAAGCTTCATAGTGCACGAGCCTAAGGAAATCATACTGGTATTTAAACTTAAATCTTTTGATTCAAGTTTTTTTAAGTATCGCATCATTTCTGTTTCAGAATGATAGGAATTAAACACCTCATGTAATAAATATTGAGTATTTCTGGAGCTTGTTAATTTGTATTCAGATTTTGATTTAAAATTCACTCCAAATATTTTAATAATTTTAGCTATATCTGAATCTGTACTAGTTTCATCAATTGCTATTCCAATATCACCATTATCAAATTCTCTAAAATTCATCTCAGCTTTTTCTAACTCAGGATTTTTACCATTTAAAGAAATACGGATGGTATCAAAAAATTGATCATGAACAATTTTATAACCACCATTTGTTAATGCGGTTGCTAGTTTTCTTGCATTGCTATGAACGCTATGAGCAATTTGATAAATTCCTTTTGGTCCATGATATACAGCATACATACCGGCGATTACAGAAAGCAAAACCTGAGCTGTGCAAATATTAGATGTTGCCTTATCTCTTCTAATATGCTGTTCTCTAGTTTGCAGCGCCATTCGAAGCGCTTGATTATCATGNGAATCTTTTGATAAACCAATGATCCTGCCGGGCATTTTACGTTTAAAATTTTCTTTTGCAGCTAAGAATGCAGCATGAGGACCTCCAAATCCTAATGGAACTCCGAATCTTTGCGAGTTACCAATCGCTATATCTGCATCGAATGAACCAGGTTCAGGAATAATAGCAAGACTTAANAANTCTGTAGCTACTGCGACAAAAGCTCCAACTTGATGGGCCTTATCGCAAATCACGCTATAATCAAAAACCTTTCCATCAGTTGTAGGGCATTGAATTAAATATCCAAAAACTTGATCTGTAAAATTAAATTTGTTTGGGGAATCAATAACCAATTGAATACCAATGGGCTCCGCGCGAGTTTTAAGCACATCAATAGTTTGAGGGTGGCAGTCATCTGCTACAAAAAATTGATCTCCATTTTTGGATGAGCGATACATTAAAACCATCGCCTCTGCAGCAGCAGTAGCCTCATCAAGGAGGGAAGCGTTTGCAATTTCTAAACCTGTCATATCGGTTACCATTGTTTGAAAATTAAGCAATGNTTCTAATCTACCTTGCGATATTTCAGCTTGATAAGGAGTGTAGGCAGTATACCAGCCTGGATTTTCAAGAANATTTCTCAGGATTACTGGTGGTGTAATTGTTCCATAATATCCCATCCCAATAAATGATTTCACAATTTTATTTTTCCTGGCAACTGATTTAATTGTTTTCAAGAACTCATGCTCACTAAGCCCATCACCTACATCCAATTTATCTTTTAGTAAAATATTATCAGGAATTGTTTTGAGGATTAATTCATCAATTGATTCATAGCCAAGAAATGAAAGCATTTCATTGATTTCATGATCATTTGGACCGATATGACGGTGAGAAAAATTTTGTGTTGAATTTTTGGCCATATATTTTTTTANGGGAAACTGAAATATTTTCTAATTATTTAATAAATAAATTTAGAAATAGGAATACATGCATGACTAATAGAATTGTTAAAAATACTATTAATTATTAAGCTGATATTTATAGTAGCTGTCAAATGCAGCAAGTAAACTTTCTTGACCAGAGTATGGAGCAGGATTGTATTTTTTTGACTGAATGCCCAATTGGGACAATTCGCAAATATGCCAATCCTGTTTATTTGTTGTATCCCAAAAGTTTATAGCCTCATCGGTATTGTATTTTTTTGAATCAACAGTTTCTTTTTCAAACAACCATGANCATTCAACCTCGCAGTGATCAACATCAATAGGCCAAACGGTGTGATACATTACGTATTCGGGATGCAGACTCAGTAACATGTTTGGTGCGATTGAATAATAATAAACACGGTCTAGNTCTTTTTTATTCAAATTTTTTATTGGTGGACAACACAGATCACCTGATGATGTCACGCTTTTTTTGTTTTCATTAAAATTCATGTAACCGCCCAAAAATGGCCCTTCAAATAAATCATTTCTTCCTCCTAAATAAGGAGTAATTGCAGCAAGTTGCGGGTGTAGAATAGGACAGTGATAGCATTCAGAATAATTTTGAATAACTAATTTCCAATTTCCTTTTACTTGGTATGTTTTGGTTTCTATCGGAACTAAATCCGAGATGTTCCAATTCGTAAACTTAGATAGTATAGGTGAAAATTCTNTTTTAAATGATTCTGGTTTATTTTCAAAATTAATAAAAATGAACCCATCCCATTCTGCAATAGCAATAGAATAAAGAGGATAGTCNCTTTTTACAAACCCTTCAACAGAATCCATGTGTGGAGCCCCAACTAATTTGCCACTTAGATCATACGTCCAGCCATGATAACTGCATTGGATTGATTTTGAAAATTCACCCTTAAGCTCATTACAGATTCGTGTTCCGCGATGCCTNCATACATTTGTAAAAGCCTTAAGGGTATTGCTTGAGTCTCTTAATATGANAGCACTTTCAGTCCCTAAATTTATTACTTTATATTTACCCTTATTAGAAAGTTCAGATACGCGACCTGCACATATCCAATTTTTTAAAAAAATCTTTTCATATTCTTTCTTTAGAATTTTAGGGTTTACATAATAATCTCTCTCAAGGGTGCGCGCTCCTTCTTCTAGGGTTTCAGCAGTTTTCCTAAATTTCATTGTTTTAATACTTCTTGTGCTGCATTATANCCATTTGCTCCATGGAGCCCACCCCCTGGATGGGTGCCAGATCCACAAAGGTATAGATTAGNAATTGGAGTTTTGTATTGAGATGTGCTAATTGTAGGGCGCATAAACATAAATTGATCCAATGTCATTTCACCGTGATTTAAATTACCCTNTGTGAGTCCAAATTGATTTTCAAAATCTACTGGGCTCAAAAAACTTGAGCCTTCTATGNTTGATGAAAACCCTGGAGATATTTCCTCAATAGTTTGAATTACATTTTTCAATAATTGATTTTTTAAATCATCAGACCACTCATTATCCCTCAATTGATAGGGGTAATATTGGACTGATGCTGATAAAACATGCTTCCCTGTTGGCGAAAAATCATCATTTATNAATGAAGGAATAGTGAATTCAATATAGGGGCTNTTTGTAGCATAGCCATATTTTACACCATCAGATGCACGCTCCAAATATTCTATAGAGGGGCTTATTGAAAATAATGTTACCATTCTTTCTTTTGATATATTATTGATTTTTGGAAGCTTGCTTAACGCAAAATGCACGCGTGCTATACTACCTCGATATCTAATGTTCTTTAATTGTCTTTGGAAATTTGGACTAAGCTGTGATGGCTGAATCAAATTCATAAAAGTATTATTTGGATCTAGNCCTGATATAACTTGTTTAGCTTCCAGAGTGTCTCCGCTTTCCAGTGTTACGCCATTACAAGTGCTATTATCAATATTAATTGAAACTACTTTAGCTGCGCACCGTATATCAGCACCAGAAGATTCAGCTTGNGCTTTCAGAGCTAAAGCTAATTTTTCAGTTCCACCTTTTATAAAATATGCATTATGAAATACTCCGTTTGCATGGACATGTTGGTGCAAAAGATTATACCCGGTTCCTGCAGCGTATGGGCCAAATGAATGGTGGTGTATCCCCGCGGTGGAAATTGCACTTCTAAGTAGTTCATTTTCAAACCACTCATCGACAAGTTCTGGCATCATCATTGGAGCAACGCGCAACAAGTCTACAATTCCACGAGTTCCATGTCGGCGAACAGGTCCAAACATAGATCGCATCTTTAAAAGTTCTTTTAAGCCTACGTTAGGAAGCGAGGGGGGAGTTAGTTCATATATTTTTTCAAGAAATTGAGTTAGTTTATTTATATAAGAAGTGAATTCATTCCATTTCTCAGAATCTTTCTTTGAATATTTAGCAATAGATTCTACAGTTTTATTGGANTCTAAATAAAAGTCAATCTGCTCTCCATTATTACCAATAGCACTACGAACGATATCTGGNTGAATTAGCTCTAAACCTTTAGACTCAAGGTCTAGCTTTTTCATTATGCGTGGATCTATCCACTTAATTGTATCATTGATTACATTGCACTTGAACCCCGGTGCGAATTCATTGGTTGAGGCTAACCCACCAATTTCATTCCTAGCTTCTAGTACCTGAACACTTTTACCGGCTTTGCTTAGGATGGATGCTGCAGTCAAGCTGTTTATTCCAGAGCCGATTATAATTACATCAAATTTATTCATTTCCATGTACCTAAAATCTTTTTTGCAGCCATTTCACCTGGTGATCCAGTTATTCCGCCACCTGGATGTGTTCCTGACCCNCACTGAAAATAATTTTTAATAGGAGTGGTATAGTCAGCCCATTTTACTGCAGGTCGAAGGGAGAATAATTGTTGTAGCGTTAATTCTCCATGAAAAATGTTTCCTTCTGTAAGTCCAAAAGTAGATTCTAAATCTGCCGGTGTCAGGACCTGTCGATGTAATATTATATCTTTAATATTTGGGGCATATCTTGCAATNGTATTAATTACAGCATCGCCGAAATCCTCTCTTTTTTGGTCATTCCACCCCCCTTTAATATCATAAGGNGCATACTGCACAAAACAAGACATAACATGTTTTCCTGGTGGAGCCATGTCCGGGTCTAATACAGATGGCAGTATAATATCCATAAATGGAGCTTGGGAAAAATTTCCATACTTTGCGTCATCGTAAGCATTTTCAAGGTGATCATATGATGGACTTATAGAAATAGCACCTCTATGATGGTGTCCATCTCCAGGTAAGCATGTAAAATTGGGTAGCGCATCAAGAGCAAGATTCACCTTACCTGACGAACCTCGAATTCTAAAATTTTTAATTGCCGTTAGAAAGTCTGAAGGAAGGTCTTTTTCATCTAGCATTTTTAAAAATGAAAGCTTGGGGTCTAAACCAGAAATCACCATTTTAGAATTATATTCATCCCCATTTTCCAATACCACACCTGTGGCCCTTCCATTTTTAACCATTACTTTTTCGACAGATGCCTCAGTCATAATATCAACACCAAAATGCTCAGCTGATCTTGCGATAGCCATACTTACTGCTCCTGTGCCACCTCTTTGAAAACCCCAGGCGCGAAATGCACCATCAATGTCACCCATATAGTGATGAAGCATTACATAGGCTGAACCAGGAGATCGCGGCCCCATGAACGTTCCAATGATTCCACTAGCAGACATAGTTGCTTTTAACGGTTCATACTCAAACCATTCATCTAAAAAATCAGCAGAGCTCATTGTCATTAGNTTNGTTAGATATTCAAATTGTTCTGAAGAAAGTGTCTTCACATGGTTTAATAGTTTTTTAGTCGCCGATAGATCGGATAATGATGGACGAATCGCGTTGGGAGCAATCGTTTCTAAAACTGGTCGAACAGACATACCAATTTGCCCCATTGCTGGTCCAAATCTCATATAATTTTCTGCATCCTTTTTTGAATGTCTTGCAATTTCTCGATATGTTTGATCNGGATCGGCAGTACGAATAATATAATCATCTTCAAGCGGGGTCAATGTGCTTTCTAGAGGCAGTAATTCTAAGCCAAACTTTGGCAGCATTAATTCACGCATAACATTTGACTTCATTAAACTAACTACATAGGAGCAGACTGAAAATTTGAACCCAGGAAAAACTTCTTCTGTGACAGCTGCTCCTCCCAATATATGCCTTCTTTCTAGGACCAAAACTTTTTTACCTGCCCTGCCAAGATAAGCTGCAGCAGTTAACCCATTATGGCCACCGCCCACTACTATAGCATCATATTTTTTTATACCGGGCATGATCGTTTTCTTTCTGGATTAAAAAAAGGAGTTTTGACAACNGTAGCTTTTGTTAGCTTTCTGAAGTGCTCTACTTTTAATTCAAACATTAATTCAGAACCTTCTTTGGCATATTTTGATTTAATATGTGCTAATGCAATATATCGCTTCAGAATTGGAGACCATGTACCACTGGTTGCGTAGCCAACCTGTTGATTCTGTTTATTATACAATGGAGTGCTAGTTCTCCAAGCTGTGGATGGTAGACCAGGGGGTAGACCAACTTTTCTATAATGTTTTTCAAATTCCGGCCATTGAATTTCTATNCCAACAAAATTCCAAAGTGGACCATTTTTATTTTCTTCTTCCAGTGCATTTTTACCAATAAAATTATTTTTATTCATTTTAACTGTCCAGCCTAGACCTAGTTCATACGGTGATGATTTTCTAGTTTCAACAATAGCATGTCGCGATGAAATGTAATCAACATCTAATAGAATCAGACCTGCTTCAACTCTAGCTATATCTAAAGCATGTAGTCCGGTTGGCGTTATNCCAAAAGGCGCACCCTTATCTATAAGTAAATCCCAAACAGCTAAAGCGTCGTTGGGGTTCATCCAAATTTCATACCCTAAATCTCCTGTATATCCAGTACGTGAAATTGACACCGGGATATCTTCAAAATGTGTATCCATCATCCAAAAAAATTTTAGACTATCTAAACTTTCTGATGAAACTGCATTCAAGATATCTCTAGAGTTTGGACCCTGCAGTGCTAGTGCAGCTGTAGAATAGGAATCATCTTTTATTTGCACGTNCATTCTTGCGATATTCGATTCAATCCATTCAAGGTTTGGTTCTGCACTTGTTATTCTAAACTTGTTTTCTGCAAGCCTTTGCACAGTTCCATCATCAATAACTTTTCCATCCTCATCGCACCAAGTTGTATACATAACTTGCCCGACTTTGCATATCCCAATATTTCTAGTGACAATATTATCGAGCGCTTTTTGCGCATCTCTTCCTTCAACAATATATTTTTTTAAAGGTGTAATATCTAGAAGGGCTGCTTTAGTGCGAATAGCAAAATATTCATTTTCATGTGTTAGTTCATAGCTAGTGGCAGCAAGATGACCAGCCCATCTTCTCCATTCTTGCGATTCATTAAGTTGAGAAGTGCGTTCAAAAAAAGGAGATAGCTTCAATTGGGTTGTTGCGTTGAATTTATTTTCGTATGACATAAATTATATTCGATAAAAAGGGCGCGTTAAACATGTGGGTCCGCCTGCGCCTTTAATTGAAATTTCACTTCCATCGTAAGTATGAACTTCTACATCCGCATCCTTCAATCTTTGTTCAGTAATTGAATTGCCACTAAGCATAATTACTTTTTTTGGAGCAATAGCCAAAACGTTACATCCCATAGAATCATATTCCTCATCTGGAACTTCAATAAGTTCAATTTTTCTATCAAGAAGATATTGCCTAAACGATACTGGTAGCAATCGAGAATAAACCAAAAAAAGATTAGAATCGATAGGGCTTACATTACTCATTAAGTGAAGGCAATCTTCGGGGCCTGTCCAGTGCGGTAGGTCTACTGGAATTATCGTATCCACATCACTGCCTAATATTGATTTTAATTGATTAATACCTTCTAGGTTTGATCGGTAGCCTACACCCACAGCAACNGTACGATCATCTATCCATACGATGTCACCACCCTCAAGATTTCCGGGAGGTGTTATCTCACCTGCGATAGGTATGCCGATTGAAGAAAAATAATTCGCAATCATTTCAGGCTCACTTTTACGTAACTGTTTTCCCATTGAACAAAGTATCACCCCAGAATTTGATATTAAACAAGGATCATGGGTATAGATTGAATCAAGACTCGTTTTGTTATCTGCNGGTAGNGTATGGATTTCAATATNAAAGCTTTTTAGTATATTTAGAAATTTATTGTAGTCATTGATTGATTGCTCAAAATTAGGTGTGCCAAAATAATTCAAATTTTTAGCTTGCTCATCAATATTTGCTTGGGTTTTATATGCGCTATTTGGATGTTTTATCAATATGCGCTTTATTGGTTTAGTCATATCTTGACAACCAAATTCTTTATTCAAAATTTCCTCCACACCAATTAACTATCATGTTTGCAATTACTTCGGTTGAAATTAAAATTTCACTAATTGGGATGTNTTCATTGGCTGCATGGGCCAGCCTTACATCGCCNGGACCGAAAAGAACGCTGGGAATATTAGCATGATTGGTAAACAGGCGCAAGTCTGATCCATAGGTAACCCCTTCAATAATGGCATCTTGATTTGAAACGTTAGNATATGTTTTACCTAGCTCTTTTATTAATGGATGATCTAATGATGTTTGACCTGACTCAAATTGCCCTTCAAACCATTCAATTACAGGAGGATGGTCCTTTAACCAATTATCTGATTGAGCAAATTTATTTATATGATCCTCAAAGCATTGCCTTGCCTTTGCATTAGATTCTCCAGGAAAAACTCCAAGTCGCCCTTCAGCAATGATGGATTCAGGTACTGTAGAATGCCATTGCCCACCTTCAATCGTTCCAATATTTATAGGGGCGACCCTATCTTTAGATTGATAGTATTCAACATCAAAAGAATCATGGCGTTCTTTTTCAAAATTAATGATTGATTGATGGATTAAGGAGTATTTCTCAATAGCGCTTATACCATCCCATCTCATTGAGGCATGNGTAGCNTTACCNNGGACTTTTAATCTAAATGTTAGGGCGCCAGATTGAATTGGAGATAGCTTAAGCGAAGTTGGTTCCAATATAATAGCAGCATCTGCGTTATATCCTTTTACAATATTTGTTAAGGTTCCACAGCCACCAGATTCCTCACCAACTACTGATTGAAAAATAATATCACCCTCAGGGGCAAAGCCTAAATATTTTAAAATGGAAATTGCAAAAAGTCCGGAAGATAAACCTGCTTTCATATCACAGGATCCCCTACCATAGATTTTACCATCAATAATATTGCCAGAGAAAGGATCATCATCCCATAGTTTTTCAGGGCCTATTGGAACGACATCAACATGGCCATTTAAGATAAGCGACTTGGCATTATTTTTCCCTTTCCATACTGTGGTAACATTGATTCGTGAATCAGNAGAGAACCCATCATCNTTAAATGCAGGATGGTGTTCAAGTTCGCTGAAAATAACAGGAATAATTTTTGAGTTAAGTCCAATGGAATTAAGTTTATTATGAATAATTTTTTGNACGTCAGATTCTTGATTTGCGAGACTAGGGGTTCTAACTAATTCTTGAACAAACGCTATTATCTCATCTTTATTATCATTAATTGCTTTATTGATTTTATTTTTTATATCATGCATTTTTTTTCCAATAANAATAAAANGGAAGACCCGCNANGATTAGAATTGNTCCAATTCCTGCATCTCTTGGAGCTTCCATGATTGTATTGATGGTAAGAAAAATAGCAAATAAGATAAAAGTAATTGGTATCCATGGATAAAAAGGTGTTTTGTAGGGTCTTTTAAGTTCAGGATTTTTTCTTCTAAGGATTATCACTGCACCAGCAGACATTCCATAAAATATCCATGAAGCAAAAATAATATAGGTTATTAACTGATTAAAAGTGCCTGTAAAGGTAAGGATACATGCCCATACGCATTGAATAATTAATGCATTGGCCGGGGAATTATATTTTGGGTGAATGATAGCCGCTTTTTTAAAAAATAAATTATCTTCTGCCATAGCATAATTAATGCGTGCGCTGGCAAGCACAAATCCATTATTTGCGCCAATTAATGAAATTAAAATAATGATCGTAACAATAGATCCGCCATAGCCACCTAAAAATACTGTAGCAGCATCAGACATTACTAATTCTGAGCCGATCATTTTGTCAAATCCAAGCGCATATACCAATACATAGTTAAGAGCCAAATACACTGTCACAATAATTATCATACAAAAGACTATAGATAAGGGAATATTGCGGCCTGGGTTTTTCACTTCACCGGCGACATAAGTAATAAAAATCCAACCATCAAAAGTCCAAAGCACTGCCACCATCGCAAGGCCTAAAGGCCCTATAAGCGAAGAAAAGGACTGGTCCGTAAAAAAAGGAGATAAATTTTTTGTTGACCCGCCATCTAAAAACAAACCCAATATGATCACCATTGCAATAGACCCAATTTTAGCAAGCGTAAACCAATTTTGAAATCTAGCACCAGATTTTACATCTACGATATTTATTATTGTTAATATAATAATAGAAGCAATAGCGACACTTTTTATATCATAGTTACTCAGTGAAAAGAAAAATGTTAAATATTCAGCGAACGCAACACCAACCGCAGCTATTGATGCAGTGTTAATAACGGCAACAGCTGACCAGCCGTACAAAAAACCCCATACGGAGCCATAGGCTTTATTTAAGAAAACATATTGCCCGCCTGCTTTAGGCATTGCGGCGCCAAGCTCAGCAACTGAGAGCGCTCCAAATAAACTGATTATTCCTCCAATAATCCATACCATGAAAAAAAGTGAGCTAGAAGATGCATATAATGCAACGGTGGCTGGTACCATAAAAATCCCAGACCCAAGAATCCCTCCAACATTTATCATGGTAGCATCCATAAGGGATAAAACGCGTTTTAGTTTTGACTGGTCAGGCATATATGTATTATTATACACATACTATAGTGGAATCAGAAAGAGCAAATTTTTTTATTTTGATATAAGATAATTATCTAGTTTTTAGTATGAAAAAAATAGTAGTTCTAAGCGGTGCGGGTATTAGCGCAGAAAGTGGATTAAAGACGTTTCGTGATAGCGATGGGCTATGGGAAAATCATCGGGTTGAAGATGTTGCTACTCCTCAGGCATGGAATAGAGACCCCGAATTAGTTTTGAAATTTTATAATGAACGAAGACAGCAGGTAAATAGCGCCATGCCAAACAAAGCACATGCAGCCTTATATGATCTTGAGAAGATGTTTGATGTAACTATTGTTACTCAAAATGTTGATGATCTACATGAGCGCGCTGGATCATCAAAAGTTCTGCATTTGCACGGAGAGCTAAATAAAGCTCGTAGTTGCGGTGATCCTAATTTGGTTTATGATCTTGTTGATTGGGAGATGAAGATAGGGCAAACNTGCGAAAAAGGTCATCAATTACGACCGCACATAGTATGGTTCGGTGAATCTGTCCCTATGATTAATGAAGCTATTCCAATATTTCAAGATGCGGATATAGCGATTGTTATTGGAACTTCTTTATCTGTTTATCCTGCATCTGGATTAATTGATTATCTTCCAAGTTACGCGNATCGTTATTATATTGATCCCAAAGNNAATGAAAATATGANTAGTAATAATTTTAATATAATTACGNTAGAAGCTGAAGCGGGAGTATCGCAAATAGCCCAACAATTAATGACCGATCAAACATAATCATGAAAAAAATATCTATCATTTTNCTTTTGATCCCTTTTTCGCTTAGCCAAGAACCTGCACCNATTAAATCAGGNGTTGCCCCTTATCAGAATGAGTACNCAAATGAATATGATGTATTAAGCTATGATCTAGAGATTGGATTGGGTGAAAGGTCAGATGAAATCGCTGGCAATGCAAATATTACTATAGCCTTAAAAGAAAATATTGATAAGATACCATTAGATTTTACTGGTCTTAGTATTCAAAATATTTTGATAAATAANTCNAGNGTAAACTACAATTATACAAAGGGAAAGATTTTTATAGATTCGAAAAAGTATAAAGCAAACCAAATACTAACTATTAATATTGCATACAGCGGCAAACCTGATGATGGTTTAATTATAGGGGAAAATGTACATGGAAAGCGTTCTGTCTTTGCNGATAATTGGCCAAACAGAGCTCGNTTTTGGTTTCCATCTAAAGACCACCCCAGCGATAAGGCTACGGTTAGTTTTACTATTCATGCCCCATCTAAATGGAAAGTTATAGCAAATGGNGCTCTAGTAGAAAAGCCGAAGACTTCAAAGCTAGATGCAATTGGCCCAAAGGAATCAAGGCGTACCTGGAAATGGAAGTCTACTGTTCCAATACCAACCTATAATATGGTGATTGGTGCTGCTGAAATGGATATAACAACATTGGGTGTAGCCAATTTTGCTTATTCCCCTTCATCCTTAAGAGCCGATGGTAGTATTGAGGTCTCTAATTGGACTTTTCCTGAAGATACTGAAAAATCCAGGCCTTCTTTTATGCGTTCGGTTGAAATGGTGAATTTCTTTTCAACAAAAATTGGACCATATCCTTATGAGAAATTAGCAAACGTCCAATCTTCAACGCGTTTTGGTGGGATGGAAAATGCGTCGGCTATATTTTANTCTCAAGGAGCAATTGCAAAGGGCAGGAATATAGAGGGTACGGTTTCACATGAGATTGCCCACCAATGGTTTGGAGATTCAGTCACGGAAAAAGAGTGGCATCATTTATGGCTGTCCGAAGGTTTTGCAACTTATTTCGGAGCACTTTTTTTTGAACAGAGNGATGGTAGAGATAATTTTAATGAAAGAATGGAGAAAAGTAAAAATAGGATTCTTGAATCTAAAGCTACCAATAGACCTATTGTTGATTACGAAGTCAGGGATTTATTTAAATTATTGAATTCAAATAATTACCCTAAAGGAGCATGGGTATTGCACATGTTAAGGGGATTAGTGGGAGATGAAATATTCTTTAAAGGGGTTTCAAAGTATTATGCTCAATATAATAACAAAACGGTATTGACTAGTGATTTTATGNTAGTTATGGAAGAGGTTTCAGGAAAAGATCTCAAATATTTTTTTGATCAATGGATTTTTAGCCCTGGGTATCCAATTATAGAAATTGAACAAAATTGGTATCCTAAAAAAAATGGAAAAGGCAAAACGATAGTTACTATTAATCAGACTCAAAAGAAAGACTGGCCCACCTTTATTTTTGAAAGTCAATTATGCTGGGACAATAATGAATGTATACCAATAAAAGTCGATCAGAAAANCCAATCATTTGATATAATTTCTAGCATGAAACCTGATTCGATTTACATTGATCCAGAAGAGTGGATTTTAAAAGAGCTGAAAAAATGATGAACTGGTTTAAAACATTTGATAAAAACTATCCTTTTATAGTGATCGTCATGCTGCTATTGTTTGGNAGTTTATTGATTTANTTACGGGCTATGGATNACATAGAGCGTCCAATTATTTTAGGGTATGCTATGNTTGGCGAAGGTCTTTATTTGTTTTANAAAAGATATATAAAATCACAATGAAACGAACCTGGCTCATATTATTTGTATTTCCACTTTTCGCTCAAGATATTGTTAAGCATAATATATCCCTTGGATTTCTTGATGATAAAACNGGATTTGGTCTCATTGGCTATACCTATAATATTAGACAGACAGAAATGGATGAGTATTTTATTGGTGGAAGTACTATGCTAATGGCATTTACAGGATCTGNAGGATGGAAACATTATTATAAAAAATCGAAACTTTCTTTTTATTATGTTTTATCAGGACAGGCAGTTATGCATTTGGGATTCTCTGGTTTTGTGCCAACCATTTCGCTTGGAACGGAATTGAACTTGAATAAGACAGCTCAAATAAAAATGGGGCTTTGGGGTGGCACTCTGCTGGGCGGTACTTCATCTGAAGATGGTGGCGACACTTTTGTTTTACCTTTTGTTGGTTTAAACTTTAGGTTCTAAACAATAAATGAAACGATATAAAGCAGGATTAATATTCTTAGTTGTTTTTATGAATACTGGATGTAATGATAATCAAGAAAAGGATAAAACTGAACCCTTAAGTGATACGTGTTATTTAACCCCTGATCCTGGCTTGTGCATGGCTGCATTTCCACGATATTATTATGATAGTGATGCGGAACAGTGTAAAGAATTTATATGGGGTGGATGTGGTGGCGTGGTTCCATTTGAAACCATGGAAGATTGTAAACAGGGTTGTGGCAACTAAAGTAAACGCCTCACTAGTTTTATATAATTTATGCTTAGGGTAGGGTAGATTAACTATCATTATTACCGATAAAAAAATTACATAGGAAGATACATGAATAAAATATTGCATAATCAAACCTTATGGATAATCGTATGGGCTTATACTTTAATTCTTTATCCATATCATTTTATTAGCCTACTTGCCACTGGAAAGCAGCCAATAATTATAAGTGAAACTTTTACTGGTAATCTATTTATAGTAAGCGGAATAATTATTGTCCCGCTAATGGCTTGGGGAGCGTATAATCAGTTTCGTATTGCAAGAGAACAAAAAACAAATAAAAAACCCACCGATTAAAGTGGGTTTATTATCGATAATAACACTTACCGAAGAAGTGAGCCGGGTGAGACTCGAACTCACGGCCAATGGCTTAAAAGGCCACTGCTCTACCAACTGAGCTACCGGCTCGCCGATATTATTTAATTTTTATTTCTGTAGGTTTTTTATAAGAACCTATACCAGCTCCTATTGCAAGACCTAGAGCAATTCCAAGTCCCACATTATCCATAGCGGCACCAATGGCTATTCCAAGGGTTAAGCCTATTCCGATAAATTTTGACTGCCTATCTTCAATAATATTTTTCATAATTAGGTTTCTTTCTTAGAAAAGCGACCCAAAATTAACTAATTTGAATTGTGTTTCATACCAAAAATACTAATCCAATTTTCCTTCAATACATNTCGTATCAAAACCACCGCGCGTATTATAAATTGTTGTCACTTTGATTTTTTTTGTATCCAGTACATTTTTTAGATCAGTATAAATTCTTTTTGTTGCACCTTCTTGATAGATGCCAACATTTCTATAACTGACAAAATAGTATTTCAATGATTTTAACTCGATACATTTACCACCCGTTGGATAGTATTCAATTTTAACATATGCTAGATCCGGAAGTCCGCTAAATGGGCATACCGCACTGAANTCATCGGTTTCTGTTGCAATATATTGATTTGGGCTATCAAAAGAAAAGGTCTCTAAAAAATCTGGATTGATTTGATCCTCATCATCAAACTCAAAATATTTTCCTTCAGGTTTAGCCATCTTCTCCTCTATATATACACCCAGAGGTACATGTTTCTTTAACCTCTATTGCAGTAAGATCATCTAATTGTTCATTTAATTTATTCCAAATCCATTTAGCTAAGTTTTCACTTGTTGGATTTTCTAGACCTTCAATATCATTTAAGTAGCGATGGTCCAACTGATCATATATAGGCATGAATGCTTTTTTTATTTCTGAAAAATCCTTGACCCAACCAATCTCTTTTTCAACCGGTCCATCTAAAGTGATTCTTACTAAAAAAGAATGCCCATGCAGTCTGCGACATTTATGATCATCAGGAAGATTTGGAAGCAGGTGAGCTGCCTCAAATGTGATATCTTTATAAATTTCCATTATATTTCTTAAGGTATACCCAAAAATTTATGTGTTTGAAGGCTAAGTCTCCAAAGGGGATGTTGATTGCAATATTCAATTGTTTTCTTAGTATTTTCCTCGAGTTGATCACTATCCATTGGTTGTAATGAAAAATAATCAAATTCTAGATGCTCGTATTTTGAAGGCTCCGCACCTTCTTGAGGATAGACCAATTTTAACTCATCACCCTTATTAATTAGAACATCACTTTCAGCTTTTGGACTTACACATATCCAATCGATTCCCTGTGGGGGTTTAATTGTGCCATTGGTTTCAATTGCGATTTCAAATTTATTATCATGCAAAGCCTCAACTAGCTCAGAATCAATTTGAAGAAGAGGTTCTCCTCCGGTGCATACTACAAAAGGCTCTGTATTAGTTCCTTTTGGCCATTTTGAAAGAATATGGTCAGCTAACTTTGAAGCCGTTGCAAATTTTCCTCCACCAGGGCCATCTATTCCTACAAAATCAGTATCACAAAATTTACATAATGCCTTGGCGCGATCTTTTTCATGCCCACTCCATAGATTGCATCCAGCAAATCGAACAAACACCGCAGATCTACCTGTATGGAAACCTTCCCCTTGAATTGTAAAATATGTTTCTTTTATTGAATACATTTAATTAGCATATCTTAAGGGATCATTTATTCCTGCGCTCTTGAACCCTTGTTTTCTCAATTTGCATGCATCGCAAAAACCACATGAGATACCATCTTGATTGGGATCGTAGCAGGAATGAGTAATNCTGTAATCCACTCCTAGCNCATCACCTTTTTCAATTATNNCTTTTTTAGTTAAGTCGATTAGAGGTGTATGAATTTTGATTATTGATTCATCTTCAACGCCTGCTTTTGTAGCAAGGTTTGACATGGTTTCAAATGATTTAATATATTCAGGCCTACAATCTGGATAGCCACTGTAATCCAAGGCATTCACTCCAATAAATATATCATTAGAGTTGATTGTTTCTGCGTAAGCAAGGGCAAAGGATAAAAAGATAGTATTTCTAGCGGGCACATATGTAATGGGTATTTTGTTAGAATTATCTAAATCATCTCTATTCTTTGGAACTTCTATGTTATCAGTTAAAGCTGAACCTCCAAATGCTCTTAAATCGATATCTAAAATAATATGGTCCTCTACCTTTTGTGAGCGGGCACATTCTTTCGCTGCCCCAATCTCGAATTGATGTCGTTGGCCATACCTGAACGACAAGGCATAAAGCTCAAAACCNTCCACTTTAGCAATTGCCAAACAAGTAGATGAATCAAGCCCNCCAGATAGTAAAATAACTGCTTTTTTCATTATACCCTAAGGGGCTGCTTTTAGATTATAATATTGAATTATGAATCAATGCCATTCTTGATAATGCTTTCCATAGCATCAGCAAATCTATCAATCTCCTCAACAGTTGTATAAACATGGGGAGTTATTCTGCAGCCTGTAAATTCAGGGTGATTGATGGCAACCACAAAAATTCTATATTTGNTCCAAAGCTCTTTTGCTACAGCTGAAGTATCAATACCTTTTATTTCAACAGTTGCAATTGCACAGCTTTTGCCAGGTTTTAAACTTGTATGTAGTTTAANCCGATCGTTTTTTATCAGCCTTTTTGCCCAGCGATTCCTTAAATAAATTAGTCTTTCCTCTTTGTTTTTGCTTCCAATCCCTTGATGATAAGTAAGAGCATCNCCAATGGCTATTTTATTTGGGCAAGGGTGAGTTCCAATCTCTTCAAATTTTCTAATATCTTCAGAAGCGCACTCGCTTGGAGCNTGNAAGGGCCANAGGTCTGCTATTTTATTCTTTCGAACATAAAGCAACCCTGTACCAAAAGGCGCAGAAAGCCATTTATGCAAACTTGAGGCATAGTAGTCACAATCAAGATCTTTTACCGTGAATTCAAAATGGGCAAAGGTATGNGCTCCATCAACAATAACTGGAATATTGTATTTACGAGCCATCCTTACAACTTTTTTTACAGGTAATATNTGACCAGTAATATTAATCATGTGNCACATCAATATAAGTTTTGTNTTTGGNGTAATATTCTTTTCAAATAATCTTACAATCTCATTTTCATTTTCAGCAGGGATTGGAATTTTAAACTGCTTCATAACAATTCCATCTCGGCATTCACGTTGTTTAAATGTATTAATCATTCGACCGTAATCTTGCGTGGTGGTAAGCACTTCATCGCCTGGTTTCAAATCAAATCCATTTTGGCAAATCTGTAAACTTTCAGATGCATTTCTTGTAAGCGCAATTTCTTCAGCATCGCAATCAAAAAATCTAGCCATTCTTTTTCGNACAGTTTCTTTTTGAGGTTCTAAGATCCTCCACATTGAATAGGCAGGACTAGTGTTTGAAAAATCTAGGTATCTCTTTAAAGCATTTTGAACGACAGTAGGGGATGGGCTAACCCCTCCATTATTTAAATTAATAAGGGCACGATCTGCGGTGTAGCCTTGTTGAATTTCTCTCCAATAGCTTTCATCTCTTGCAATAATCTTTGGATCTCCACTAGGAGCTTTAACTTTGTTGAGTGTTTTCGCTATTAGCCCGGGATTACTTAATACTACAGAAGCTGCAGCAGCAGGTTTTGCTATAGAACTAAGAAATTGTCGCCTATCTAATTTATTCATAGTCTCTCCAATTAATATACTGGAGTTTACTATACCAAATTAAAGAAGTCAAACGTATGGCTGGTAATTATTCTATTAAACTTTGGATTAAAATTAATTTTTTTTCATTTTTTCAATATTCTTTCTTGCGTTCAATTTTTTTCTACATTTATATTGGTAGGCCTCTTTTGGCAGAATTCATTAAAGAATTCAAATTAAAGAGGCTGGCAAGTGAAAAAGTAATAAGGCTCTGGGTTGGCGTTCAGAGCCTTATTTTTTAGATATTTGAAAATGGGGGCGATCGGTTTCGACGAAATATGCATCTTTCTAAATGGCATGCCGAGTCCCAGAATCTCGTAAATAATCTGGAAAAACCATAAATGCCGATAACGGCTACATGGCCGCTGCTTAAGTAAGTGGTCCGTCCTTAGTTTAGTGCGTCTATGGCTTAACTAAAGGGCGTCAAATACATAGACTGGTTCTGGTTGTGTCTGTGATATCAGGATGAGAATTAAACAGACTGTGTTTATAATAGTTTTGTCATCAGGACAGTTATAAGCAAGATTAATCTGATTGACTAAGCGTGTAGATATTTTTTTAGGTTCTATCTCGGACGGGAGTTCGATTCTCCCCGCCTCCACAAAAATTATATTCTATCAATAATTGTCTCAAGTCCATTAATTATAAATTGGACTGCAATTACCATTAATATCAAGCCCATCATTCGCTCAATCACTCTCATACCCGTAATACCTATTCTTTTCGCAAGAACATTGCCAGCTCTCAATATCCAATAAAATAATGTCATTGTGATAATTACCGCGAGCAATAAGGTGATAATGCTAAAATCTGAGGAACCTTTTCCAGATAATATTACCACACCTGTTATTGCACCAGGGCCAGTAATCAATGGTACGCCAATTGGACTAATTGCTAGTTCATCGCTATCTTTAAATTCATCTCTTTCAGATTGAGTTGTTCTTGATCTCCCTACTTGCGCATCCAACATCCTCAAGCCGCTGCGAAAGAAAATAATCCCACCCATTATTTGGAAGGCTTCAACAGTAATACCATAAAATCTAAAAATGAAAGAACCCAATAAGGTGAATATAACTAGGACAGTAGATCCTGTTATGATCCCCTTCCTTGCAATTCTAATTTGATCTGCATTAGAAAATCTTTCGGTCATTGCCGCGAATATTGGAGTTATTCCTAGCGGATTAACAACAGTAAACAATGTTGAGAGGCAAAACAGAAGGTATTGTAGTTCAATATTTAAACTGTCAATCATTTACATTTTATCCGGAGCGGTTATGCCAAGGAGCTTAAGGCCATTATAAATTACATTTTTTGTGGCCTTAATTAAGGCAATACGAGATTGCGTTAATTCTTTATCCTCTACAATTATGCGACAGTTTGCATAGTATTTATGAAATTTTCCTGCAGTTTCTTGTAGATAATTTGCTATAGTTTGCGGTTCAAGTGAATCTAATGCCGAACTTACAATCATTGGGAATTGTTCTAATTTTTTTAATAAATCAATTTCTAATTCATTTTTAAGCAGCGCCGAATTGTAATTCATATCTGTGTGATTAGCATCATCATTTCTTTTAATAATATTACATATTCTTGCGTGGGCATATTGTAAATAATAAACCGGGTTCTTATCTGATTGATCAGCTGCTAAATCTAAATCAAAGTTTAAATGAGTATTTATTCCTCTCATAATAAAAAAGTATCTAACCACATCGGCGCCTACCTCATCTATTAATTCATCTAAGGTGACAAAATCAGCTTTGCGTGTAGACATTTTAATTTTATCTCCGCCTCTAAGCAGTGTCACAAATTGATATAATAAAACTTTAATATGATTTGTTTTGACTTCCAATGCGTCAAGTGCAACCAATACATCTGGATAGGTATCCATATGGTCAGCGCCAAAAATATCTACAATAAGATCATAATTACGTTCAACCTTATTTCTGTGATAGGCTGTATCGGGTACGCGATATGTTGGCTCACCTGAGCTTTTGATAAATACACGGTCTTGATCCTTACCAAGCGAGCTTGACTTAAACCAAGTTGCTCCATCTTTTTCATAAATAAGATTTTTTGATCTTAATTCATCAAGAAGCTTATCAATATCACCATTTTCATAAAAAGTTTTTTCATTTGAAAAAACATCAAATTTTATCCCTAGGTCATTAAGGGTACTTTTTATCTGTTTAAATATATTTTTCTCAGGAACTTCCTTAAATAAAATATCATCTTTATCTAATTGATCACCATGCTTGTTAATAATATCTTTTGCAATATCATAAATATAGCTCCCTTCGTAGCCACCTTCTGGAAAATCAGATGATTTTCCAAGTTCTTCAAGATATCTCGACGCAACAGACTTACTTAATATTCTCATTTGTCTTCCAGCGTCATTGAAGTAATATTCCCGTGTAACGCTGTATCCATTCCACTCAAGGATATTACAAACTACATCACCAAGCACGGCATTTCTACCATGGCCAACAGTTAAAGGACCGGTAGGGTTTGCGCTCACAAACTCTACATTAGCTTTTTTGCCATTAAAGGAACTTGATTGCCCAAATTTATTATTTGATAGGATTTGTTCCAGTACAGTGTAGTAATACTTATTTGAAATTTTAAAATTAATGAAACCGGGTTTGCTTATGGTTATTTCCTTGATTAGGTCTTTAGAAATACTAATATTATCCATAATTATTTTTGCAATATCAATTGGGTTTTTTTCAAGGTCTTTTGCTAGCATTAAAGGCAAGCTAGATGATAGATCACCATAATCGGGATTACTTGATGAGGAAACTTTAATTTCTTTTTGAGGGTAATCTAATTTTTTAAGCGTATCGATTAAAGCCTGTATAATTTTATCTATCATCATCTTCATAGTTAGTTATTTTCGCATCGCCCCAAAGCTTTTCCAAATTATAATAATCACGCTCGAATGTTTTAAATATATGGACTACGACATCAATATAGTCTAAAATAATCCAATTCATTTTTTCATAACCTTCAATTCTTAAAGGTTTGTTAGTAGTATTTTTTCTGATGCCATCCGCAATGGCTTTTATTTGTACATCCGTATCAGCTGAACAAATAATAAAATGATCAGCAATAGAAGTAAGTCCTTTTAAATTAACACCAATGACCTTATCAGCCTTTTTATCAATAGCTAGCTGAGCTATTGTGTCTGCTAAATCTGTTGAAATATTATTATCAGTGGACACTGATATCAATTTAATTGTTCAAATAGGATTTGATTGAATTAATAGAATTAAAATCTTTTCCAATAACCAAAGTGATATCTACATCTGAATTTGGGTCAATAGAGGTTATAACCTGTTTGGAATTTTTAATATCAAAGTTCAGTGCATCTGCCACATATTTTAATCCAGAAGTTTTTTCATTTCTTTGGATCAGGACGGTATTTTCATAATCAAAATTATCTGCATTTTCAGATCGAACAACATCAACGCGTTTTACGCGCAGAAATTCAGAAAATTTTGCTGCAATACCTGGCTCTCCACAGCCATTAAGAATTTCAACTTCAATATCTAGAACAGGATTTGCCTCATATATCTCTGTTGCGAGCTTAGGTGTTTCATTACTTGAAGGAAAGGTTACCGCTTTAATTGGAACACCGGTTTGAGTTTGTCTATTTGAAAAAGAGAATATAAATGCAAATAGCAAAACTGACATAACAGCTATTCCTGCATTAATAATACCCATTTGTTTAGCTTTTTTCACTTTTGACTTTTTCTTTCGATTTAGATTAAATCGCGATGATTTTCTAGGACTAATCTTTGCCACTATCTTCTAAGAAGTAATCTAGAATATGGATTTCTATAATACCTTGGATAATTATTCATTGAGAATTTTATTATCATATTTTCAGTTGGTTTATAATCAATGGATGTATCATAAAACACTTTTGCCCCATTCAACCCATTTTTAGTATTGGGGTTGAGGCCATTCATTGGCGCCATCAGGGTGAATTGAGAAGAAAGCCTAACCTTATCATTGATTAAGTAATTAATATGAGAATTATAAGATCCCATTGAAATAGATTGATTACCAAAGCTAGTCATGCTCATGCCAAAACTATTTGAAATCGACAATCGATTTAGATCAAAGATTGATGTATTTCTAGCATGAGAAATACCATGCACATTGACAGGTAGAGATTGTACTGGCAATTCGGAACGCAATTGACCCGCTGCAAATGCTATAAAGAGATAGAGAGCGCTTATTCTAGAAATAATTTTATACATAATTACTATAAAAACTACAAAAAGTAATCAATTGTTTCATCATTTATTGAATTAAGATCTGCCATTAATTATTGCACCTCCCAAACAGACTTCCCCATCATAAAAAACTATAGATTGCCCAGGGGTAATTGCAAATTGGGGCGATGAAAATTCTACGCTACAAGTATTTTCATCCATAGAGGTAATTTTACAATGCTGATCTTGCTGCCTGTATCTAATTTTTGCGGTTAACCGTCTTTTTCTACTTGGAGCTTTGCCACTAATCCAGTGAAGGGAATCAGCATTAAGATTTTTATGGTAAAGAGAGGGATGGTCCCTGCCTTGAGAAACAATTAATATATTATTATTAAAGTCCTTATCAGAAACAAACCATGCAGCTTTATTATCGCCATACCCACCGCCAATGCCAAGACCTTTTCTCTGTCCCATTGTGTAATACATTAGCCCGTCATGCTCACCGCAAATCTCACCATCCACTGATTTTACAATACCTGGATTTGAAGGTATATATTTTTTCAAAAAATCTTTAAAAAATTTTTGTTCGCCAATAAAACAAATACCCGTACTATCTTTTTTTGCATGATTTAATAACCCATTTTCTTTTGCGATTTGACGAACTTCTTGTTTGCTTATATCTCCAATTGGAAAAAGACTTTTTGAAAGCATTTCTTGATTTAGTAGATACAAGAAATAGCTTTGGTCTTTATTTAAATCAATTCCTTTAAGTAGCTTAAATGACCGATCATCTTCTTTAATTCTGGCATAGTGCCCAGTAGCTATTTTAGATCCACCAATATCTGCAGCATAGTTCAAAAAGGCTTTAAATTTTACTTCTTTGTTACATAATATATCTGGGTTTGGTGTGCGCCCTTTTGAATATTCATCAATAAAATTTTTAAATACCCCATCCCAATATTCATTAGAAAAATTAGTAGAACGAATTGGGATATCAATTGAGTTGCATGCAGCTAGCGCATCTTTATAATCTTCCTCAGCTGTACATTGATCACTTTCCCCTTCCCAGTTTTTCATAAATACACATTCAACNTCAAATCCTTGCTTTTTTAATANTAGAGCAGTTACGGAACTATCAACGCCACCGCTAAGACCAACAATTATTGGTTCAGTCATTTAAAATTTCACTTAAAGATTCAATTAATTTGGACACATCCGCTATTGTATTTTCACGCCCAAAGCTTANTCTAATCGTTGATTGATTGGCTAAATCTTCAATACCCATCGCGCTCAAAATTGGAGACAGTCCTACAACACCAGATGAGCAGGCTGATCCATTTGACACTTCAATTCCTTTGCGATCAAGCTTTGCTAATACAGCTTCATTTTTGTGGTTTGGAATGGCGATACTACATAAACCAGGTACATGTTTTGAGTGGTTACCATGAAAAATTATTTCTGGATGCTGATCAGTTAGTTTTGTTTTAAAATAATCTTCTAGTTGTAACAAATGCTTAATTCTATCATTTAAATTTGTATTGACTAATTGAGCAGCAACCCCTAAACCTGCAATACCGCTTATATTTTCGGTTCCAGCACGCAAATTGCTTTCTTGGCTACCGCCTATTATTAAAGGCTTTAAATGGTTACCTTCCTTTTTGTATAAAAATCCGATTCCTTTAGGCCCATAAAATTTATGTGCTGAGAAGCTCATATAATCTGCTTCAATTNTANTNATAGAAATTGGAAGCTTTCCTACCGCTTGAACACAATCAGAATGAAATGGGATTGAAAAAGATTTTGCAATATCAATTAAATCTTCAATTGGCTGAATAGTTCCTACTTCATTATTAACATACATTATCGAAACCAATGCAGTATCTTTTCGAATAACTGATTTCAAATCCGATGGATTAACTAGCCCAGTGCTATCAACCGGTAAAATATCATATGAAATACCAAAAAAACTCAATTCATCCAAAACTTTTAATACTGCCGGATGCTCAATTGCTGATGTAATTACATGCTTTTTTTCTTGGTACAATAAAGACCATAATACAATATTATTTGATTCAGTCCCGCTTCCAGTAAAATAAATTTCTGAGGGTTTTGCGCCAATCATATTTGCGATTTCATTTCGCGCTAGCTCAACTACTGATTTTGCAGCCCTCCCAGAAGAGTAAACACTTGAAGGGTTGCCAAAATCACGCTTTGACACTTGATCCATTTTTTTAATAACCTCAGGATGGACAGGTGTCGTAGCTGCATGATCAAAGTATAGCATTTATTAATAGTAGAAATTGAAATCAGATATCATTTCTAATCGAGGCATACAATACAGTATTTTGTAGATTTTTATAGAACGGAGGTTGGCGCTTTTCAAGTAGATCGATCGTGAATTGTGAGTCGTAATCAAACCTAACCACATCCCAATTAAAGGATTCTCCAAAAGTAAGAAAGGCAATAGCACCCCGCGGGTCTTCATCAAAAGGTAACCCGGTTGCGCCTTGGCATAAAATTTTTAAATTTTCTTTAGACTCTTGGCGTGGTATGTGAAGGTGACCATGCACTATAATAAATTGATCAATTTCAGGGTGAGATCCAGCTATTTCATCGCGCCATGCTAATGCTTCATCCATGGTAGGAGGTATTTCATCCCTTTCATACCAAGCATGAGAAAATTCAACTAAAGTATTACCTGCAATTTCTCTATTTGAAATACTCATAGCATCGCAAAAGTCAATACCTTCTTGACCGATTTGAATTGCAGTCCATTCTTCATTATCCACAATCTCTTTTAAGATCGGATCATCTTGCGACATTCCTTCCAGCTCAGGTTTTTCATCCTTCCATATTTCCTCAATTAAATATCTCTCATGATTGCCTCTAAGAACTACAGAATTTGGTGTAGATTTAAGAATATCTAATATCTCATTAGGACTTGGACCGAGTGAGAAATAATCACCTAAAAAAATTATTTTATTGACATCATCTCTATCATTGATAATTTCTAATCCTTTGTTTAGCGCAGCAGAATTGGAATGCACATCCGTTATTATTGCATAGGTTTTCGTATTCATAAGCCTTTAAAATACATAGTCTTTAAGAGTGCGGTCAAGTCGTCAGTTAAAATATTATTTCATTCTTATTTCTTGTACAAATTTTACTTAATAGCTAATATCGAGACCTTATGTCAAAAAATACTGTCCTAATTGTTGGTTCGATTGCTTTAGATACAGTCGAAACCCCATTTGATAAAAAACACAACATTATTGGTGGCTCAACAACCTTCAGTCTAATTGCGGCTGAACGTTTTTCTGATGTTGCAGTGGTTGGTGTTATTGGAGATGACTTCCCAAAAGAAGGACACTTACTTTATGATTCTTATGCTAAAGATGTCAAAGATTTAAAAATAGTTGAAGGTAAAACCTTTAGATGGGGTGGAAAATATCATGCGAATTGGAATGATAGGGATACCTTATTTACTGATCTTGGTGTTTTTGCTGATTTTGAACCCGTATTAAGCGATTCAAATCAAAATAGATCACATATTTTATTAGCAAATATTCATCCAGATTTGCAATTTTCAATTATATCTCAAAACAACAATCCAAATTCACTAATTGTTGTAGATACTATGAATCTTTGGATTGAAACAACCCNCACTCAATTAAAAAAAGTTTTGTCAGCTTCAAATATTTTATTGATAAACGAAAGTGAATCGATGATGCTTGCAGGAGAAAAAAACATAAATGCCGCAGCTTCTTCCTTGTTAAGCCTAGGTCCAGAAATCGTTGTGATTAAGAAAGGTAGCAATGGAGCTGAGTTATTTTCAAAGAAAGAACATTTAAAAATAGGAGCCTTCCCAGTCGAGCAAGTTATTGATCCAACTGGAGCTGGAGATGTTTTTGCTGGTGCCTTTACAGCTTGTTTATCTGCCGGTCAAACCAGCCAGTCAGCTTTATTAAATGCTTCAGCAATGGCCTCTATTTGCATCGAATCCTTTGGAACTGAAAGAGTTCAAAGTGCATCTAATGATGAAATTCGTGAAAGAGTGGATTTCTTATCTAAAACTGTTAAATCTTGACCCCCTTATTTTAGAACCATAAGTTCTTTTACTTAAAATTATAAATAAAGAGACATTATGAATAAAATCTATAAAAACGTATTTACGATTATACTATTTTCCATTTCATTAAATTTCTGGTCGTGCAATTCAACGGTTGAATACACCTCAGCAAAAATGGCCTTACAGAACGAAAGATGGGATGAAGCAGAAACATATTTACTTGAGGCGCTTAAAGTTGAACCTGAAAATGCAGAGGTGATGGTGCAAATTGGCTATCATGTCCATGCGAGAAAGCAAGAGTGGAAGGAAATGAATGAAATGTTTAATAAGGCTGTTTCAATCAATCCTGACGGTAAAGCCCTTGGAAGACCCGTAAAGGAAATTACCCAAAATTATAGAGAGATGTACTGGGCAGAAAATTATAACAAAGCTGTCAGAAGATTTAATAATTATAAACAAAAACAAGATAAATCAATTCTTGAAAATGCTATTGAGATTTTTAATGAATCCATTCTTATAGATCCTGCAAAGTCGCAAACCTATTCTATTCTAGCAACCTGTTATTACGAGCTAGGAGACTCTGAAAAAGCTATTAAATCTGGAACCAAGGGTTATGAGATGAACTCAGAAGATTTTCAAACAAATTATACCCTTGGACAAATTATGGCCTTAACCGGAAATAAGAAAGATGCACTTTTTCATGTGGAAAAATCTGTACAATTGGATCCATCAAACACTGAGGCTATTCGTCAACTAGCAACTCTTTATTATGATAATGGAGAAAAAGAAAAATCGGTTGAAACCTTTGAGGTAGCAATCAAGCAAGAAGATGATAAAATTATCAAAGCAAATTTATATTTTAATCTTGGGGTTCTTTACATGCAGCTGGATCAATTTGAAGATGCTGAAGATAACTTCTTTTCAGCATATGATCTTAATCCTGAAGACACTGAGGCCCTAAGCGGTATAGCGCAGACGTTTGAAAATGCCGAAAAATGGAGGAGAGCATCAAAATTTTACAGAGAGCTAATTGAGCTTGACCCGGAAAATCCAGATCATTATAAAGGCATGGCCAGGGTTTTGATTAAGCAGGGTGATATGGATGGCGCAACAAAGTATTTTGAAAAGGCAAAAAAACTCGGCGGCTAATATAGCGCTATCAGTATACTTTTTGCCTTTTTCTTATATATTCGCTTAATGCTATATCAAAATTTTGATCAGTAAAAATTGGAACGTAATCTATTTTTTGATTGCCGCACTCTTTTTTGTATTTAGCTTTAAATTCATTAATTTTATTCTGATACGATGATCGAATATGCCATGGGTCTGTGGTAATAAGATTTCCCGATTCCATGTCTTTAAATCTTGTTCTTTCATTGAAATCAAAATTGAATTCTTGTCTATCCATTAAATGAAAAACAATCACCTCTTGTTTATTATGCCTAAAGTGATTTAAACCCTTTAGAACATTATCAGGTTCATCCAAAAGGTCTGAAATAAGAATGACCAAACCTCTTTTTTTAATCCTTTCCGCCATGATATCAAGTATTGATCTTATATTTGTATTTTGACCAGCCCTGCATTTAGCAAGTGAATTAAATATAATATTTCTATGCGATTTAGATGTTCTCGGAGGAACATATTGCTTGATATTTTCATCAAATAAAATGAGGCCTACTGCATCTTTTTGGTTTATCATCATATGAGTTAACCCCGCTGATAAGGATGCACCATATTTAAGCTTTGAAACGGATTTACTTTTATAATTCATTGATTTGCTAGTATCTAATAGTATATAACTCCTCAAATTGGTTTCTTCTTCAAAGCGTTTAACGTAGTAGCGATCTGTTTTACCAAATAATTTCCAATCAATATGTCTTATTTCATCTCCCTGCCCATAAAATCTATGCTCAGCAAACTCAACACTAAATCCATGATATGGGCTCTTATGTTTGCCTACTAGATAGCCCTCAACAACTAACTTTGCCCTTAAAGACATGTTATCTATTTTTGCAAGAACACTGGGGTTAAGATATTTTTTTTGGCTAGCCATTGCTTACTAGTTTTGCAAGGATTTCATCTACAGTTATATTGTCAGCTTCAGCGCTGTAGCTTGCTATGACGCGGTGACGGAGTACTGGGTAAACCATTTTTTTAACATCATCTATATTAACNGATGGATTTCCATTCATTATAGCATGTGCTTTTGCGCCTAGGATTAAGGACTGTGTAGCTCGAGGNCCTGCGCCCCATTCAATTAAGTCATTAACAAACTTCTTTGCTTGTTTCCCGGGTCGCGTAGATGCTACTAAGTCAACAGCAAANTCTACTACATTNTCAGCCATTGGAACTCTCAAAACAAGTTCTTGAAACTCAAGAATNTCTTTTTTAGAGATTATTTTTTTTGAGCTAGAATCAAGTATTGAAGTAGTTTTTTTAACGATTGAAATTTCATCTTCACGATCTGGATAATCAATCAATAAATTAAACATAAAGCGATCCAATTGAGCTTCAGGCAGAGGGTAAGTTCCNTCTTGTTCAATTGGATTTTGNGTAGCCAAAACAAAGAATGGCTTATCAAGTTGATAAGANTTACCAGCTGTTGTAACNTGTTGCTCTTGCATAGCTTCAAGNAGCGCAGATTGAGTTTTAGGAGGTGTTCTATTTATTTCATCTGCCAGAATAATATTGCTAAAAATTGGACCCTTAAAAAATCTAAAAGATCTTTTCCCCGTTGATTTTGCCTCATCAATAACCTCGGTACCTGTTATATCACTTGGCATTAAATCTGGGGTAAACTGGATTCGGTTAAAATTCATATCTAATAATTCAGCCATAGATTTAATTATTAGTGTTTTAGCTAATCCAGGCACTCCAACAATAAGAGTATGCCCCTTACAAAGAAGAGCAATTAATATATGATTTAATACCTCGTGTTGTCCAATTACTGTTTTTCCTATTTCTTCAAAAAACCTNGATTTCATATCTCCAAGTTTTTCTAAAAGTACTATATCTTTTTGATCTGTCATGGTTTACCTATATTGTTTTAAATGGGAGTGAAATTACATTTTGATTTTCAATGATTCAAAGAGATGTCTTGCGAAGGAAATTTTGATTTATCAAATTATAAACCATGAAAAATAACAATAAATCATTCATTGATTTAAATAATTCAGAGATTCAAAAAATATTTAAAAAATTTGACGCTGAGCCATATCGTCTAAAACAAATCAATGATTGGATTTATAATAAGCATATTCAGGAATGGCAGGAAATGATAAATATTCCTAAAGATCTTATTGCAAGTCTAAACGCNGAAACAGCNCTACACCCCCTTAAAGAAATTAATTACTCGGGCTCAANGAATGATCCAACNCAAAAATATCTTTTTTTAACATCTCAGAGAAATAAGATAGAATCTGTTTTAATGCGNCAAAAAAACAGAACCACAATATGTGTTTCAAGTCAATCTGGGTGTGCAGTTGATTGCGACTTCTGCGCTACAGCCTCGATGGGGTTTATGCAAAATCTGAGTTCTGGAGAAATNGTAGATCAAGTATTGCAACTTTCCAATAGATCAAGTTCAAAAATAACCAATGTTGTTTTTATGGGCATGGGGGAACCTTTCTTAAATTACCAAAGAGTTATTGAAGCTGCTAAAATAATGAATGAAAAAATGAAAATTGGCTCACGAAGAATAACTATATCTACAGCNGGTATTGTTTCAAAAATTTACCAGATGGCAGATGATAAACTCCCNTACAAGTTAGCTGTCAGTCTAAATGCCCCAAATGATGATATAAGAAAAAAAATAATGCCCTTAACTTTGACCAACCCGATTAATGAATTATTGAAAGCTGCANAGTATTATTACAATAAAGTCCGAAGATTTATCACTTTTGAATATGTCCTNCTTGAAGATATAAATAGTAATGAAGAATGCGCNTACCAATTGATTCAATTATTAAATAATATTCCCTGCAAGGTCAATCTAATTCCATACAATGAGATTGGGGCATCTTATTCAAGACCTGATAATTATACCATAAATAATTTTGAAAGAATATTGAGTGAAGCGCCATTTACAACTACTATTAGATGGAGCAAGGGAATAAATATTGATGCTGGATGCGGTCAGTTAGCTGTGAGCAATTAGTTTGATTAATTTTGACTTAATGGCAGAAAAAATTTTTGATGAATCAAAATTTAATGGACAAATCGCTGTAATTTTAGGCTCAGGTCTAGGAAAAATTACAAGNAATATAAAGAATAGTATATCAATACAATACATATCTATTCCACATTATCCACAAACAACTGTTGAAGGTCATCCGGGGGAGCTAGTATTAGGCNCACTTCATGATATTGATATTCTTATAGCAAAAGGAAGATTTCATTATTANGAAGGATATTCATTTGAGGAAATAACAATTCCTATTCAGCTTTTTTCAAGGTTAGGGATAAAATATCTGATCATAACTAATTCAGCAGGGTCAATGAATTTGAATCATCCACCAGGAAATTTTATGGTTGCTGATAGCCATATGGACTGTACTTTTCGCAGTGATTCAAATGATCCGGAAATTCGTTCTCACTCAATATTTCATGATCCAAGCTTAATTCAGCTTGCAAAGTCATCTGCAAAAAAATTAGAACAAGAAATCAATACCGGAACTTACTGTTGGACTTTAGGACCTTGTTATGAAACTCCTGCTGAAATTAAAAATATGCGATATCTAGGAGGAGACGCGGTAGGGATGAGCACAGTGCCTGAAATAGTTACTGCAGCTAAACTTGGCATAAAAACACTTACCCTTTCATGCTTGACAAATTATGCTGCAGGTATATCTAGATCACCGCTTACTCATCACGAAGTTGTTATGAATGCAAAAAAATTTGATAAAAATTTTTCTAATCTAATTATAGAAATTATCAAAAAAATTGATTAGTAGATTTAATATCCTACCGCAGTGTTTTCACCGCGCTTATCAGCTCCACCCCAAAACCCATTTTCATCAATCATAATTCCATTTGCTTCGCCAATATTTCCGCGCAACTTTAAGTTATGCCCCATTTCTTCAAGTTGTTTAATTATTTTTTTTGATAGACTATTTTTTTCGTATTCAATTAGATCAGGCATCCATTGCGAATGAAATCGGGGTGCATCAACAGCTTCTTTAATCGTCATATCATGAAGTGTAACATTTAAAAAATTTTGAAGAACCGTTGTTATAATTGTTGATCCTCCAGGAGTNCCTAGAATAAGAAAAGGCTTGTTATCTTTCAAAATAATTGATGGGGTCATCGAGCTGAGGGGACGTTTGGATGGTTGAATAGCGTTTGCTTCGTTACCTAATAATCCAAACATATTTGGNACACCAGGCTTACTGGAAAAATCATCCATTTCATTATTCAAAATAAAACCTGCGCCGGTTACTGTTATTCCGCTTCCATAGCCAGAATTTATTGTTGTAGTCACAGAAACAGCGCTACCATCCTTATCTACAACTGAGTAATGAGTAGTTTCTTCGCTTTCATTCCCTTTTGAATTACCAGCCTTGATCACTTTTGAAAGCGATGCTTGAGACAAGTCTATATCTTTAACCCTCTTTTGCGCATATTTTTTAGAGAGAAGCATCGAGGTTGGAACGTCCCAAAAGTCATCATCCCCAAGATGTGTGGCCCTATCAGCATAAGCTCGGCGCTCCACTTCAGTTATCAAATGCACATAATCTCTAGAATTGAACTTTAGATTATCAAGATCATTCGCATTGCTTTTGAATATTTCGTCAATCATGTTGAGCATTAATACCAAAAGAATACCTCCTGAGCTTGGAGGTCCCATTGAAATTATTTTAAAGTCATTAAATTGACCATAAATAGGTTCTCTGTACTTGGATGAATAATTTTTCAAATCTTCAAGCGTTATCCAGCCACCTACATTGTCCATTTCTGACACTATTAATTCAGCAGTTTTTCCTAGATAAAATCCATCACGCCCTTTTTCAACAATTCTTTTTAATGTTTCTGCCAAATCTTTTTGGTAGAAAATATCCCCAGCTTTCCATTTTCTATCCATTCGAGTAAAGATTCTTTTTGTTTCAGGATGTTTACTTAAAAATGACTTTCTATTATTAAATCGTTTTGCCTCATATTTAGATAATTTNAATCCTTGCTCAGCATATTTGATAGCAGGTCCAATTAACTGATTAATTGATATATTGCCAGAGCCGTAATCACTCCACGCCTTCAATAGCCCATCAACAGATCCAGGAACACCTGAGGCGAAATGAGTCCGCGTTGATTTTCCTTTAATAACATTTCCAANTGAATCCAGATACATATCCTTGAATGCTGCTTGTGGGGCCATTTCTCTGTAGTCAAGGGTAAAGGTTGTTTCATCGTTTAAGCGTGCAACCATAAATCCCCCACCACCTATGTTACCATTTGAAGATGAGGTAACTGCTAAAGTAAAGCCAACTGCGACCGCTGCATCAACTGCATTGCCCCCTTTATCCAAAATATCTATACCTACTTGTGAGGCTTGCTGGCTTGTAGAAACAACCATTCCATTCTGCCCATGANCAGGGCNACGCTTTGAGCATGTAATAAGAAGGAAACAAAGAATAAAAAATAATTTATTTTTCATTTTTCATCTTCAAATAAACAACTTTTCCTTCTCGTCTTTTATCGGCAGCACCATCAAGCGCATTTGGCAGGANAGTAATCAAATGAAGGCCCGAAACTTCATTTCTGCCAAAATTGGTCACATTGTACCCTTTTTTTCTAAGCATTCTTTCAATTTTTTTACCTTGACGAGAGCCCTCAACTTTTACCTTTTCACCTCNGGCAACAATGTTTGGTTGATCTACTGCTTTCTGCGCAGACATTCCCCAATCAAAAACACCTACAATTGTTTTAGATACATAGGCGGGTATTGAGTTTCCTCCAGGCGATCCGGTTATCATCAATAGATTATTAAATTTGTCAAAAATCATAGTAGGAGACATTGATGACCTAGGTCGCCTGTTGGGAGCAACTGCATTTGCTAAACGTNTTCCATCATCAGGAACTTTTCTTGCAAAATCTGTCATTTCATTGTTTAATAAAAACCCTGAGGCCCAGCGGTGAGATCCAAATGCGCTCTCAATCGTTGCTGTCATTGAAACCGCATTGCCTTCAAAATCAATAATTGAAATGTGAGTTGTTCCAGATGCTTCCTCAGTATTATCTAGCCCCCAAATAGGGATTTGATCTTTATAGCCAAGCAAATTTGAAGGGTCTCCTGGGGATGGAATTTCATTTGGTTTAAATCTTTCTTTAGATCGTAATTCCAAATATTTAGGATCTAATAATGCATCNATAGGGATATCAACTTCATCAGGATCTCCAAAATAATGATCCCTATCAGCGTATGAAAGACGTTGTGCATCAACGAATGCAGCAATTTTTTCTTGTTGATTTATACCTTTATAAATTAGATGATCATAAATTCCTGCAATCATTATTTGTGCACCACCTGATGAGGGAGGGGAGGTTGTGCAAATTCTCAAATCTCTAAATGTCCCACATATAACGGGTCTTNNTACAGTTTTATAATTTTTTAAATCATCTAAACTTAAACTGCTTGGATTTGGCTCAGCTCTTGCGCTAGAAACAATCTCATTTGCAATGGAACCACTGTAAAAAGCAGATGGCCCTTCTTTAGCTATTCGCTTTAGTGTAGTTGCATATTCATTATTAATTAATATATCCCCCGACTTTAACGGAGATCCATTAGGATAGAAATATTCTTTTGAGCCAGGATTAATTGCTAGTCTTCCATATGATTGCAGAGCTTGAACAAATCCAGACAACCTAGGNGATACTTCAAATCCATTCTCCGCTAAATTGATGGCATAATTAAAAAGTTTACTCCATTCTATNCTTCCTGATTGATCATGCGCAGTTTTATAAAGCGCAACAGCCCCAGGNGAACCAACCGCCTTTCCGCTAACCCAAGCCTCTCGAAAACCCATGACCTCACCATCCTTCATAAACATATCTACCGTTGCTTTTGATGGCGCTGTTTCTCTACCATCAATGAACGTCAGGTCTCCACTTTGAAAATCATAATTGAGCATAAAACCACCACCACCAAGTCCAGAACTCTGTGGTTCCACTAGACCCAAAACAGCATGCGCAGCGATCGCTGCATCAACAGCNCTACCNCCCATATTTAAAATGTCAACAGCAGCATCAACAGCATGAGGGTTTGCAGCGCTTACCATAGCGCCTTTATCCCATAACTGTTTTTTTGAAAATAAAGGAGTAGGTACTTCATGCGTAGTGCTACTACATGAAAATATAAAAAATAAAGTAAAAAATAATTTAGCTNTCATTAGTATCTTGTTTCTGCCATTTTTTTTGATAGGGTAACAATACTAAATAAATTCCAGTTAACCAAAGCACTAGTAAAACAATTCCAGAAGGTAAAAAAATTAAATANTTTATTGATGAATTAAACCANGACCCATCATGCAGCGTTTCAATTAAATCCGATCTGCGGTAGGCTTCTTGAAGGACTTGTCCTGTATTTGTATCAATTTGAAGTTCCCACCTATTTTTAGTGCGAACTTTTACTATTCCCTTTTCAGGTCTTACATCCAATCTATCAATATCNGACCAATCTTTGATTGTAACATTTTTTGCATTTTTTGCAGTATNGAGAATTTGATCAAAGCTTAAAGAAGGCAAGTTNTGAATAGAACCACTTTGAGTAGATGGCTGGATCCACTCAAAATCTTTTTTTAATTGNAATAGTATTCCAGTGGTAAAAATAATCAGAACCGGTAGGGCAACAACAAAGGCGCCCCAATAATGTACTTTTCTAGACCATTTGTTCAGATTNAACTTTTTCTTAGTCAAAATTAATTTCGACGCGAAGATAATTTAGCAAGAAGTCTTAGTATTTCTAAGTAAAGCCAGATTAATGTTACCATTAAGCCAAAAGCGCCATACCATTCCATATACTTGGGCGCACCTTTTTCAGCCCCCTCTTCAATAAAGTCGAAATCTAATACCAGATTTAATGCTGCAATAATCACTACTCCAATGCTAAAAATAATTCCCATATTTGAATTAGAATGAATGAGCGGTACGCTTACGCTAAACCAGCTCAATATCCAGCTAATTAGGTATACAAACGCAATACCGCCTGTTGCAGCTATTATACCAAGCTTAAAATTTTCTGTTGGCTTAATTAAACCTGAAACATATGCTAGCAGAAGAGCACCAAGGGTGCCGAAAGTAAGCATAACTGCTTGAGTAACAATGCCAGGGTACATTGTTTCAAAAAATTTAGAGATTCCTCCAAGTGCCAATCCCTGTAAAANTGAATACGCTGGAACAGTATACTTGGCGAGGTGCTGTTTGAAAATAGTAACCAAGGCTAATATGAAACCGCCAATCATACCCATTATCATTAAACCGCTTGCGCGTGGATCACCAGATGGGAGATTCCATGTAAACAATGAAGCTGTCATCAGAAGCAAAAGAGAAAATCCTGTTTTTTGAACCGTTCCAGAAATTGTCATGGATTGTTCAGCGGTCAAATCAAATCCACTAAATGTTTTAGAATTTAAGGTTGGATTACCTGAACGAAGAGAGAGATGTTGATTCATGAATAATTCTCCAATTTATTATTAATAGCATCTACAAGTTGATCAATTGCAATTCGATCTTGTTGTTGGGTGTCGCGATGACGAAGCGTTACNCTTTGATCATCTTTTGATTGATGATCAACTGTAATTCCAAATGGAGTTCCTGCTTCATCTTGACGATAATACCTTTTTCCTATAGATCCCTGTTGATCATAGATTACTTTGAATTCTGGTTTTAGTATTTCCATAATCTTTCGACCTATTTCTGGTAAACCATCTTTTTTAACTAAAGGGCATACTACAGCCATCACCGGAGCAATCTTAGGATCCAGCTTCATCACAACGCGTTTATTTTCTTCATCTTCCCAGTACGCATCATTTAAAACGGCCAATAGCATTCGATTCAAGCCCGCAGATGTTTCAATGATGTAAGGTAAAAATCTTTCATTGGTTTCAGTTTCAAAATATTCCATTTTTTTACCAGAAAATTCTTGATGGCGTTTCAAGTCAAAATCAGTTCGATTATGAATTCCTTCAATTTCAGACCAACCAAAAGAAAAATCATATTCAATATCCCATGCTTCTTTAGCGTAGTGAGCAAGTTCGCCAGGACCATGTTCTTTGAAGCGCAGCTTATCTTTATCAATACCAAGTTGAGCATAGAATGCCATTCGCTCTTTTTTCCAATTTCCTAAAGTTTCATCATCCTGTCCTGGCTTGACAAAATATTGCATTTCCATTTGTTCAAATTCTCTAGTTCGAAAAATAAAATTTCTTGCTACAATTTCATTGCGAAATGCTTTGCCAATTTGNGCTATTCCAAATGGCAATTTTAGACGCATTGCATTTTGAACCAGNAAATAATTTACATAAATACCTTGNGCTGTCTCAGGACGCAGAAATGTTGCANTAGAATCTTCTTCTACAGCGCCAACATAAGTCTTGAACATTAGATTGAATTGTCTTGGCTCAGTTAAGTTNCCTTTGGTGCCGCATTTTGGACATTGAATTTCATTCCAACTAATTTTTTCATTTTCAATATCACC
>PBPW01000102.1 GCA_002725545.1 Fidelibacterota bacterium
ACTTTTTTCAAAAAAAATTAAGCCGCTATTATCTGATAATAAAAAAGTATGCCTAGTTGTAATGGATGCTATGCGCTATGATCAGTTTATGGAACTGTATCCATTATTTTCTGAAAATTATTCTATTAACATTGAATCCAGTGTTTCTTTGCTCCCTTCAGCTACACCTTATTCAAGAAATGCGATATTTTCTGGCTTATTTTTAGATGAACTTTGTGAAAAGTACCCTAAGCAAAAACAAGATATGATAAATGATAAAGGAAGCTTAAATAATCATGAAGGAGAATTTTTATCTGATCAGTTGCATCAACATGGACTTGGGAATAAAAAGATGCACTACCATAAAATATGGGCGGTAGCAGAAGGGAAAAGATTTCAATCAAAAATTAAGTCATATCTTAATAATGATTTATTAGCAATTGTGGTTAATTTTGTAGATCAACTTGCCCATCGAAGATCTGAATCGGATGTGCTTAAAGAAATGGTCCCGGATGAAGCTGGGTACAGACAAGCTGTTCGATCTTGGTACAAGAAATCTTGGATCAGGCAAGTGCTGCATGAATTAAGCAATGAAGGTTTTAATGTTATTATTACGAGTGACCATGGAAGCATAATGGTTAATGATAGTGCAATTGTTGCTGCAGATAAGAATTCATCATCAGGTATAAGGTATAAATATGGTATCAATATTAATTCATCAGAAAAAAAAGCAATCGACATTAGAAATTTGAAGGATTATCGATTACCAATACTGGAAGAGCGAATAAACTATTTAATTGCAAAAGATAACTTCTTTTTTTTATACCCCAATGAGCAGAGAAAATATAAAAAACTTCTTGAAAATAGTTTTCAGCATGGAGGTATATCAATTGAGGAGATGCTGATTCCAATTTTTACAATGAAACCAAAATGAATAAATACACATTTAAATCACCTGAAGAAACTAAAGAATTTGCATCTCAATTAGCTAAAAAAGTTCCTGATGGGAAAATTATTGCTCTAATTGGTAATCTTGGAACAGGAAAAACAACTTTTAGCCAAGGGTTTGCTTTGGGAATGAATATTGACGAATCAGTAATATCTCCTACATTCAAGCTTGTAAGTGAATACTATGGAGATAGAACGCTTAACCATATTGACTGTTACCGCTTAGAATCTTCTTCAGATTTTCTCAACATTGGAGGAGAAAACTTTATCAATTGTGAAGATGGTGTAACATTAATTGAATGGGCAGATCGAATCAAGGATGTTTGGCTTGATGATTGGATGTATATTTATTTTGATAGAGATGAAAGCCATCCTGAAAATAGATACGTTAAGATAGTAGATTAATTTTATGAACCTTATAGCAATAGACACTTCAACCGACTGGTGCGGAATCTCTTTTTTCTATAAAAATGAATGCAAAATTTTAATCGAAAAATCAATTCCAAAAAAACATTCTGAATTTTTACCTCTTTTTTATCAAGAAATCGAAAAAGATCAAAATTTTGACAAAAAATTATTAAATGCGATTGCTGTATCTATTGGCCCAGGATCTTTTACTGGCTTGAGAATAGGTTTAGGCTTTGCTAAGGGTCTTGCATACGCTTTAAAAATCCCTGTAATACCCGTACCCACTTTACAGGTTATAGCAAATAACCCGCTAAATAAATTGACAGATCACTATGTGTATCTCTATTCCCATAGGGATATTGTATATGCGCAAAAGTTTAAAAAAAGAAAACCTCTAAATGAACCAAAAGCTTTTTCATGGAAAGAATTAAAGCAAAATCTAAATGCTGTTCATTATGGCTGCCAGAAATTGCCAAATACTGAAAACTATCTATCCATCCATCCATCTGCTGTAGCAGTAGGGGAATTAGCATTAAAGAATTATGAGCTATGGAAAATAGAGGAGCCATATACTTTAGCCTCAAATTACATTTCTCCATTTGAGCTAGGTTAAAATGAATATTAGAACAGCAGAGCTTGAAGATTTAAATGAAATATACAATATTGAAAAAAAAGTTTTTAATGATTATTGGTCTCTTGATTTAATTAAGTCAGAGATAATCGAGAAGAAATATTCTAGGGTAACAGTGCTTGAATTAAAAAAAAAGATAATAGGTTATATTTTTCAAAGGAAAATATATGATGAGAATCATATAATTAACTTAGCAATTGACATTCCCTATCAACATAGAGGGTATGGAAAATTTTTACTAATGAAAATTTTAGAAAAAGATGATAATGATACTAATGTTTTTTTAGAGGTTAAAGAAGCTAATTTGCCTGCTGTAAAATTGTACATAGATTTAGGCTTTGAAGAAGTAGACAGAAAAGAAGGATATTATTCTGATGGCTCTAATGCTATTTTCATGTTAAAGAAAAATAAAAAATATGGCCTGGTTTAGTAGAAAAGATAAAAATATTTCCGCTGCCGCAACAAAAAAAGATATACCGAGTGGATTATGGACTAAATGTCCATCNTGTTCAGAGATACAGTATAAGCCAGAACTTGAAAAAAACTATTTTGTTTGCCGGCAATGCAGTCATCATTTTAGAATGACTCCTGACATTTATTTTGACCTTCTAATTGATGAAAAGAGCTCAAAAGANATTTTTAACAATATAAAATCATACGATGTTTTAGATTTCAAGGCTGAAAAAAAATATTCTGAGCAACTAAATGATGCAATTGCAAAGACTGGCAAAAATGATGCAATAAGTTGCGTNGAAGGAAAAATAAACAACCACAAAGTAATTCTTTCCATCATGAATTTTTCTTTCATTGGAGGAAGTATGGGTTCCGCTGTTGGAGAGATTGTTGCAAGGTGTATCGAAAGTGCAAGAAAAAAGAAATTACCATTTATTCTCATATGCTCATCGGGCGGAGCTAGAATGCAAGAGTCTGCTTTGTCGCTAATGCAACTCGCAAAAACAAGTTCTAAGCTTGCCAAGTTTCATAAAGAGGGAGGATTGTATATCCCAATTCTTACAGATCCAACCACCGGCGGAGTTACTGCGAGCTTTGGGATGCTAGGAGANGTAATTTTAGCTGAACCTGGNGCTTTAATTGGCTTTGCTGGTCCAAGGGTTATCAAGCAAACTATCGGGGAGAATNTACCAGANGGATTTCAAACATCTGAATTCCTTTTGGAGAAGGGCTTTATAGATCACATTGTTTCGAGAGATGAAATGAAAACGAAGTTATCAAGCCTCATNGATTTACTATCCAGATGACAACTCCTTCTATTTTAATTGTTAATGATGATAGTATTTTTTCTGAAGGNATAAAAGCTCTTTGGGAGNCAATGACTGAAATTGGGGAGACCACTGTTGTAGCACCAAAGTCAGAAAATAGTGGCGTAGGGCAAGCAATAACTATTTCTCGACCCTTACAATGCGAGGAGATTAATCTAGCATGCGGTCTTTCTGGCTTTGCAGTAAATGGAACGCCAGCTGATTCCGTTAAATTTGCAGTTAGCGTTGTAATGGATAAAAAGCCTGATATTATAGTTTCAGGAATAAATGCAGGNTCAAACGTAGGTCAAAGCATACTTTATTCTGGTACTGTATCTGCAGCTAGAGAAGGTTCATTTAGAGGAATAAGCTCCATTGCAATTAGCCTTGATGGTGAAAACGAGTTTGATTATACAGGGGCAAAAATAGCATCTATCGATGTAGTACGTTCTGTTCTCAAGTATGGACTTCCAAAAGACACATTATTAAATGTTACAGTACCAAATATTCCTAAAGATAAATTCAAAGGCTATAGAGTAACTAAGCAGGGCTCCATGTATTTTACTGATGAATTTGAAAAAATTGAAAATACAAGAGGTGCATCATACTATTGGCTAACTGCAAAACATAATGATTCTGATCATTCAATTGATTGTGATAGGGTTGCGGTAAAAAATGGATATATTAGCATTACCCCTGTNCATTCCGTTCAAACTAATTATGATTTTTTAAGTGAATTNTCAGAATGGGAAATTAGCTAANNGCTATGAAGAAAAATGGNGTACTAATACTAGATTTTGGTTCACAATACACAAAATTGATTGCGAGAAGAGTCCGAGAAGAAAATATTTATTCTCAAATAGTNTCGCATGATATTTCATTAGATGATGTATTGGATAATCAGCCTGCAGCATTGATTCTTTCAGGTGGNCCATCAAGCGTTTTTGAAAAAAATGCACTGAAAATTGATCCCAAAATACTGGAGCTTGAAATCCCTATTTTCGGAATATGCTACGGCTTGCAACTTTTGGCGCATAACTATGGAGGTATAGTTGAAGAAAAAGAGAAAGGTGAATATGGCTTTTCAGAACTATCTTTAGATTCCTCGCATAATATTTTTTCAAAAGTACCTTCAAAAATAAATGCCTGGATGAGCCATATGGATCAAGTAACTAAGTTGCCTTCAAATTGGAAGGTTATTGCTCAATCTTCAAATGAAATTATAGCAGCAATTACAAACGAAGACTCGACTCGAGTTGCTACCCAATTCCATCCAGAAGTTGCTCATACAGAGTTTGGTAAAGAAATTCTTAGAAATTTTTTAATTAATATNGCACAATGTTCTACGAACTGGACTCCAAGTAATTTTATAAATGATCAAGTTTCAAAGATAAAAAANNACGTTGGGNGTGAAAAACTAATTATTGGAGTTAGCGGNGGTGTAGACTCAACGGTGGCAGCTGCATTAATTCATAAAGCAATTGGCGATCAGTCAATTGCAGTACTAATCGACCATGGTTTGATGCGTAAAAATGAAGCTGAAGCATGCGTTANNGCTTTAAAAAAAGGACTAAAGCTAAATATTCATAAGTATGATGAATCTGAAATTTTTCTTTCAAAATTAAAAGGTGTATTTGACCCAGAAGAAAAAAGAAAAATTATAGGAAATCAGTTTATCAAATCCTTCGAAATGATTTCACAAAATTTTGGAGAAATAAAATTTCTAGCTCAAGGCACTCTTTATCCTGATGTTATTGAGAGCGGTGTTGTCGATGGGCATTCTTCTCATACTATAAAAAGCCATCATAATGTTGGAGGTCTTCCAAAAGATTTGAATTTTAAATTAATTGAACCGCTTCGTGAATTATTTAAAGATGAAGTTCGCAAGGTAGGTCTTGAGCTTGGATTACCAAAGAATCTGGTGCAAAGACACCCTTTTCCTGGTCCTGGCTTAGCTGTGAGAATAATTGGTGACATTACAAAGGAAAGAGTTAGCATTTTACAACAAGCCGATCAATTATTTATTGAAACCCTCTATGAAGATAATTTGTATGACAAAATATGGCAAGCTTTTGCGGTTTTAATTCCAGTTAAAACCGTTGGGGTTATGGGAGATCAAAGAACTTACGAAAATTTGTTAGCCTTACGAGCCGTGACCAGTAGCGATGGCATGACGGCAGACTGGTATCGCTTTCCAGATGAAACCCTAGCCAAAGCTTCAAATAATATTGTAAACTCTATTAAAGGAATCAATAGAGTTGTTTATGATATTACATCTAAACCGCCTGGCACTATTGAATGGGAATGATTTTTATCATTGATGTAAATCACAGATAGTTTTGAATGATTTAAATAAATTTATCAAATTTTAGAAAGAAA
>PBPW01000103.1 GCA_002725545.1 Fidelibacterota bacterium
GTCCGATATGGGGGCTTGACTGTTTAATAAAACTAAATCTAAATCCCTTTCAATAGATCGGTGTTGAAATGCATCATCCATTATTATTATATCAGGATTAAACTTTTCAATTAAATACATTGCGCCGCGATGCCTATTCTGATCAACAACAATTGGTATGTCTTCTAATTTTTGTGAAATTAGTGTTGGCTCATCACCAAAATTTCTCCAATCGAGAACCTTATCTTTGCCGGCCGTTACTAGTTGTGTACCTGCGGTTTTTCTACCATAACCTCTGCTTAGAACCGCTACTTTATAATTTCTCTTTTTAAAAATTTGTGATAAATATATTACCGCTGGTGTCTTTCCTGTTCCTCCAGCCGTAATGTTGCCCACGCTTATGACTTTAGTTGGAATTTTTCTTGAAACAAAAAAATTAAAGTTATAAAAAATATTTCTCCAAAAAATAACGCCCCAATAGAAAAGCGTTATTGGAAAAAATAAAAATTTAATTTTCGTTTCAGTTATTTTTGACCAACCCGACACGGCTGTTTACCTCTTTTTCCAGCTTATCAAGTGATGATTTAAGCTGCGCTGAGCAGTCTTCAAATGAATCTTCAAGATTAAAAATTAAAGGCTTACCAAATAATAAACTAATTCTGCCAAAAGGTTTAGATAAATAGAATGTATCCCAGTTTTTGAAGGACCAGTGTTTAGTTGATTGCCCAGCTATGGGAACAATAACTGCTCCTGTTTTTTGAGCGGCTCTAATTGCGCCAGGTTTAGGAATTTTTGCTGGGCCCTGTGGACCATCGGGTGTGATTGCAAATACAGTTTTTTGAGATTTTAATATCTCTAATATTTCATTATAAGCTTTTTTACCGCCATCGGTTGATGATCCTCTTACTATGTTCCATCCAAGTTTTTTGCCTACCCTCGAGATTATTTCAGCATCAGGGTGGTGATTGCCAGCTAAACCATGATAATTATTCTTGGCTAAGCCCATAAATGCAGTTAATAGAGTACTGTGCCATGACGCAATAATTACAGACCTACCGCTTTTTAATATATCCTTGTAATAATCCTCCCCCTCAATATCCCATTTGTTTGTATTGTAAAAAAATCTTAAAAAATATGGTCCAATTGAACCGCCAAGCCAAACCAATAACCTATTTTTTAATTTTTTTTCGTTTGCTGGATTTGCCATTTAAACCCTTTTTAATATTGCTTCAGCGGCTCTATCATATGCACCAGGCATCCCCAATGATCTACGCACTTGGCTCATACCCTCAAGCATCTTTTTACGTTCAACTGTATCACTTAAAAGCGGGATCAAAGCTTCAATAATATTGTTTTGGGTAACTTGTCTCTGTAGAAATTCTGGAACAACCATCCTACCCGCTATTAAATTGACCATAGATATAAATGGTGATTTGTTCATTAAGCTAGAAATTAAATACGAAATTTGCGATAGCTTATAACAGACCACCTCTGGCGTATCCATGATTGCGCATTCTAAAGATGCGGTTCCAGATGTAGTTATTGCGGCCTTAGAGTATTTCATAGCACCATATATGTCAGCAGATTCAATAATTACATCATCAGGTAAATTAAAATCAACATTGTCAGCTTTAGTTACAATGATTTTTAGGTTGTCGATTTTGCTTTTTAATGATAAAGCTGAATTATAATAAAGCGTTAGGTGTCTATCTATCTCTTGCTGTCTGCTGCCTGGAATTAACGCTAATAGTGTATCATCATCATTTAGATTATGCTTACTATAAAATTCTGCTTTCGAAAGCTTTGGGTCAAGACCTTCATTAAAGGGGTGACCAACATAATTAGTTGGGACATCTCTTTGCTCAAACCATTCTTGCTCGAAAGGAAAAATGCTAAGCGACTGGTCTATGTATTGGTGAGAATACTTTATTCTATTCTCTTTCCAAGCCCACAACTGAGGCATAATGAAATATGTCAAAGGTATACCGTGCGGTCTACAATTTTTTGCTAATCTTAAATTAAACCCTGGATAATCGATTAATATTATTCTACTGGGATTGATAGATTTTATTTTTTCAAGAGATTCCCCCATAACATTAATCATAAAGGGTAAGTGTTTTACAATTTCAGTAAAGCCCATAATAGCCAATTGATCAACATGGTACATGCCTTCTAAGCCACATGATCGCATACGGTCGCCTCCATGGCCAATAAAAGTAGAGTCTGGATTTATTTTTTTGATTGATTGAATTAGTTTGGCGCCATGTAAATCACCTGACTGTTCTCCGGCTACTATAAAAAATTTTGGTGCACCTTGATTCATTTAATAAAAAATGTCATTGATCCGATCATCACAGATAGTTAATTCTGATAATTATTAATGTCAAAATAAACATAACATTCTGGAGTGTTCTTTTTTCGGTTTTAATTAACTTTATAAATGGTAGGGGGCTTCGATCGTCATTTGTTTTCCATCGATAAATTCGAGGAATTATGGATCTAACATTTTTACGATAAATATTATACTCCTCACCAAACAACTCTGAAAGCTTTTCCTCTTCTAAAGAAATAATTAATGAATACTGGATTAGAAAAAATGTCATGGTTGTGATTATCATAAGAGTTGGGTTTGGCGANCCTGCGATTATAACTATTCCTAGATACATCANCATATTTCCAACATAAATAGGATTCCTTACAAAGCCATATGGGCCTGCAGTGCATAGTGATGGTGCNCCAACCTTTGTGGTTCGTGTTTCCCCGCCGGCATATGATACAGACCACATTCTGATTNCTTCTCCCANTAATANAGTGATTGCACCAAATAGAATATAATTATTATCTGATTGTGCAAAATAAATTATGCTTAGCGCAACTGGTATGGGGGTAAAACTTCTATTTTTAAAAAAGAAATTTCTAATATCCATTTATTTTAAATCCTCGAGTATTTTATCATGAATTTTTATTGCAACATCTAGCGCCTGTCTGCCTGCAATAGCATCTACCATTGGGGTTTCTATGCCTAAAACAGATTTAACATAATTTTCTAATTCTAATTTCAGCGCATCGCGTTTTTTAACAGCCGGTTTTTCATAAAATATTTGCCGGTGCTTACCATCTGAATCAACCAAAGGTGCAGACATAATTGCATCGGGGTCGTCTTCGTTTGCATCCATAGCTTTATATACTTCTGTTAAGCCTGCTAAAAAATCAATCGTAATATATAAATCCTGTTGAAAGATTTTAATTTTTCTAACTCTATCTTTAGCAACCCTGCTAGATGTAATATTTGCAATTGCACCATTTTCAAATTTAATACGTGCGTTTGCGATGTCTACAGAATTTGTCATAATAGATAAGCCATTTGCATAAATATCTTTTACCTTGGAGCTGATAAAAGAAAGCACCAAATCGATATCGTGAATCATTAAATCAAGCACAACAGGAACATCTGTTCCACGGCTCATAAAGGGCGCCATTCTATGTACTTCTATATACTCTGGTTTTATTTCAAGATTAGAAAGAGCAAGCAAGGCGGGGTTAAATCGCTCTATATGACCCACTTGGATAATTGTACTGTTTTTTTCTGCTAATTTTATAATATGATCTGCTTCATCTACGTTTGTAGTTATTGGTTTTTCAATAAATACATGCTTACCATTTTGTATACACTGCTCAGCAATTGATTTATGTGTNGATGTTGGGGTTACAATAGATAATGCATCTACCCTGCTTAACAAATTCTCTAAAGACTCGAATGCCTGCACATTGAATTTTGTTGACACTTCATTAGATCTCTTAGAATCGAGATCATAAANACCAATGAGGTTGGCTTTTTTTATTTTTGTTAGGTGTTCAACATGGTGATAGCCGAGGTGGCCAACACCTACAACTCCAATATTTACTTGATTTGACATGTTTTTTTTATTTTAATCCCGCTAAAGTTACTTACTATTAGTCAAAAATTAGCAAACTTATAAATACTTGCATTTAAATTACCATTTGAGGCAATTTTGTCCTTAATTAATCCGAGTGTATGAAAAAATTACGAGAGTACGACCATGAATGATAACAATAAAATATCTGTAGGTTTATTAATACCTGCTATATCTGTAGTGGCTTTTGTTGCTACGCTATTTAATGAAAACTATTTAGGAGCTTTATTTGTTGCGGTTAGNGGCCTTCTGGTNTGGTTTGCTTTTTCAGCAGTGGTAAAAGCTGAAATGCCAGATGTTACAGGAAATATTGTAATAGTTTTTGGAGTGCTNCTCTCGCTTGCATTTTTTCTTAATTATGGAATGGATACCAATATGTTTGGTGGGTTTGAATTTAATATTGAAGGTGTAGTNGGTTCTGTGTTGGTTTTGTTTTTTACAGTATTGCTAGGGGTATTATTCAANAATAAAACTGATCAAAATAAATTAAATCAATCGGGTTCTGATAGAGCTGACAGTGCGGCTGAAGGTGCGCCACTCACAGCGTCAACAGATGATGACAACGATCCAGAATTTAACCATGATGATTACGAAAGCTATGAGGNGCTAGAAGACTACTATCCTGATTATGANTATGATTATGACTATGNAGAAGAGTACGAGGACTAACTTAAAACAATAGAAAGTTCATTTTTTATATCTGATACTATACCTGAAATTCTTTTATTATTTTTCTTTTTTTNATCGATAACCTTACAAGCGTGAAGAACTGTGGTNTGGTCTCTGCCGCTAAAATGCATTCCAATACTAGCCAAAGAAGAGCCTAAAAGTTCTCTGCAAAGATATATAGANACCTGCCTAGCTTCGACAATCTCTGCTCTTCTGCTTTGGCCTACAATATCCGACTCATCAACCTTGGTTAGGTTTGAAACTTTGCGAATAATCTCCTCAACGGTTATTTCAGAAGCAGAAATATGACCCACGCGCTCCTTAATTACTTTTTTCGCCAAATTAAAATCTATTTCCTGGTTTGATAAAGATGAATGGGCAAGGAGTCTTATTATGGTACTTTCTAAATCTCTAACATTGTTTTTTATATGGCTTCCGATCAGNTCAATAATATCATAAGGCAGCTTTAAACCATTNAGCTCTGCTTTTTCCATTACAATTGCTACGCGTGTTTCATAATCTGGCGGCTGGATATCTACAGCAAGTCCAGACCTAAATCGAGATANCAGTCTNTCTTGTAAACCCACCATTTCGCCAGGGAATCGATCCGCTGTTAACACTATCTGTTTTCCCGATTGAAATAATTCATTNAAGGTGTGAAAAAATTGTTCCTGGGTTTGTTCTTTACCTTGAAAAAATTGAATATCATCAATTAATAAAACATCGGCATTTCGGTAAGAGCTAGAAAACTCCACCGTTTTGTTTTTTTGGATTGATGAAATAAAGTCTAATGTAAATTTTTCACTTGATGCACAAACGATATTTTTTTGAGAATCATCCTTTAAAATACCATTGCCAATGGCATGCAAAAGATGTGTTTTGCCCATACCAACTCCTCCATAGATCACCAACGGATTAAATGATTGTTGTCCGGGCTCATGGCTTACGTTTAGTGCGGCAGCTTTTGCAAACTGATTATGCG
>PBPW01000013.1 GCA_002725545.1 Fidelibacterota bacterium
AATCTCTAACGCACTATCAAGTGCTTCTTGTCCCTTCTCTATAATACTGTAAAGATTACCACGAGTATACTCATAATCTTTATCAATATCAATCTCTTTTGACTTAGAAACTTTATCAGGTTTCTTAGGTTTTACTACTTCAGATTCTACTGGGGTAATATCAAAAGTATCATTTAGATCTTCAAATTTGTCTTTCATGACTATCCACTAAAACCAAAATCATCACCTGCTTCTATAAGTGCATTATCAGCAGATGTTATTCCTTTAACATCACTACCACGAACATGTTCAATAGCAGTTGTATTATAAGAAGCACGTTTTACATTCAACTTATTATCTGTAATAGATTCAATGTACATCGTCTCATTATTGATATCAATGAAGGTATTTGCTTCTAATCCTGCAGGATCATCTACTGGTATAACAGTAGCACCTGCAAGAACATCTTCTGCTAGATTAGCAATAACATCTCCAGTATAATTCTTCGTAGCAACTGGTGTAGCATATGTAATCTGACGACCAGAACCATATGCTGCACTTCTTTCTCCAGGTGTAATACCAACAGATACCTTCTTGATAAGATCTTTTGGAGCAACTGGAACTGGACCGAATAGTTATGTCTTAGCAACAAAGTTTAATGTATAAAGCAAAACTCTTCTTTGTGTATAATCACCTTCATAGTTGTCTTCAAAAGAAACATTCTCTAAAGTAATTGGTATATCTTTCTTCTATCCAATACTCTCTACTAAGTCAATAGTAACTGTATAATTTGGTTGGAAATATGGAAGTATCTGTTCAACGATCTGTAAAGCATCATCATTTAGAAGGGTCATTATATTTAATTCAAATGCCATATTATAGGGAACTGGCATGTAAACCTTACGAACATCCTTCTTATCAGTTTTAATAGCAGTAGTAAATGTTTGAGTCGCACCTAATTTTCTACTAGTATCATATTCAATACCAGTAAACTCAAATGACATTCTAGGCAAACTCATAGATACTGGTTTATTCAGTTCTGGTTGTTGCTCTATTCTTGCTAAAAACTTTTGAGTTGGTCCGTATGCCAACGGAACTTTAATAATAGCAGATGGGTCATCAAGAGCAGCACCATCTCTATGGATAGTGATCCCATTGAACAAAGTTCCAAATGCGATTACAGTCTTTCTAAAAATTTGATGGTAAAAATGATCAAACATAATTATACATTTCCAAATGGGTTACTTTCACTAAAGTCTAAAATATTATCTGCTTCAGACTCTATAGTAGTATTTTGGGCATATCCAGAATCTGGATTATCGTCACTATTTAGATCACTTATAGCAAACTTTGTTCCAGTCTCTTGTCCGACAACGTATTCACCTTTTACAAAGGTTCCAACAATTTGACCTACTCGCAACTCTCTAGTTACAGCATTCCAAGTCTTAACGTTTGCAGTTGCACTACTTGCCGTACCAACTATATCTTCTCCTCTATTAAATGAACCAGTTCCTCCAGTCTGTACTGGTGGTGCAATTAATATCTCTGGTGTATCAGTGTACCATCCACCACAAGATTCGTAAACAAGTGCAGTAACTGAACCTGCAGCAGATACAACAGCATGCACTACCGCTGGTATAGTTGTACTACCGATACCACTATATCCATCAGGTGCAAATGCTACTGTTGGTATTCCAATATATCCACCACCACCATTAGTGATAGTAATAATACCACAAACACCGTCAGCAATATTTGCCACACCATATGCACCACTTCCAGTATCGGTCATAAAACCAATTCTAGGTGCAACAGTATATCCAGAACCTGGATTTGTTAGATTAACTGCTTGAACTCTAGACATATCTGGATCAGGTTCACAGAAATCTACAAGTCCTGTAATCATTGATGCAATACCAACTGCTGTTTGTCCTCCTATAGGAGCAGACGAAAATGCAACTTGAGGTGGTTGAGTATATCCAGAACCTCTTCTAGATACCATAATATTACGAACACCACCATCAACTAAAGTTGTTACTGCAGTTGCTTGTGTTGCTATTCCAGCAAGAGTAAAGGATTGAATATAACCCTCTTCTTCCACATTATCATCAATAAAGTCTATTCCAGTATCTACCTCTTCATCGTTGTATATGAATAGTTCACATCTCAATTCATACACATAATTCTTCTGTAATTGATAGAATGGTTTTTCATGCTCAACATACTTAATTTCAAACAATCTATCACCTAATGGGAAGTATATTAAATCTCCTTCTTTTGGTCTAGATGCTAACTTAACACCCTTTAATGGTTCTATACGTTTTTGTATCTCTTCCTCATATCTCTCTTTAGATATAATCAATGTCAAATCATCTAACTCTTGAACACCAAACTTAGATAGAAGTGTTCCTGCTCCAGAGTATCCATCAAAAGTCTCAACATATCCCTCTATAGGAATAGCATTTGCGAAGTTTGATCTAGAAACTTCTTCCATAACAGATTTTTCATTACCAAAAATTCTTGGTATGTAATAAACTTCTACACCAAACATCTTCAGTTGTTCATTCACTAAGTCCTGAACAAGATTCTGTTCACCTTTAGATCCGTGTAGGAAAAATGGGTTAAGTGCCATGATCTTAACCTATCATATCTAGAGGTGGCAATTCGTATGTAGAAGACATCTTCTCAATGATGGCATCCATCTCTCTTTGACCATCATCCTGTATTTGTCTTCCATTCATCTCAATACCACCAGGTAACTTGACTCCTTGGAATTTACTTAAATTAATACCCCATTGACGCTTAATTAATGCAGTTAAATATGGTTTTAAGAATCTATCATTCCAAATCTGATCAGATGTAGCAGGATCAAGTGCTCTATAGCAATCTAAAATTAAATATTGTCCTGGACTCTGACTTCTCCAATCAATATCAAGATATAATTTATCTTCTCTTTGATTGTATCTTATTTGTTTTTGTGTTGATAGCAACCAATCCAAATCCTCAAGATAACTCTTGGTCATTGAATATGTTAATAATTCGGTTGATCCCAAATAATAAATGTCATTCAAGAACAACTGATATTTGATACTGAACATTCCAGCAGAAAGTCCACCACCACCTTCAAATTTAAATACTTTTGATACACCCATAACTGAGGGTGGAACTTTTATATAATTACTATTTTCATACCAATTAAATGTAACATTTCCTTGATTAGGAATGTTGTCAGTTACAGAGGTAGAAGCAATTCCTACTTTACCTCCTTCATGTGGATATTCAACAGTGCCTCTATCAATATCCTCTTGTGTTATTTGATACTTCAAGAATGCTTGAGTAGTACCATCAAAATGACGTTCGTGGAATAATTGAATAGCATCATCCACCAGATCATCAATCTGCTCGTCAGCAACGTTGATCTCCAATACAGGAGCACCTAATTGCCTCTTACAATAATCTATTAGTCCTTGGCGACTTGATGGTTTTGCCATTTTACTTATCTAACAGTTGTCCTAACATAGATTTAATATCACCTAGATCAGACTTGAGCCCTTGAACATCATCTTCAAGAGCTTTAACTCTGTCTATATCTTTTTGTTTTGCTCTCTTCAGGGCAAGGTATTGGTCATGTCCTTTTTTATCGGTATTAACAATGGCATTGGTCGTAGTATCTCTTACGAGATAACTATGACCTTCAACCTTTAAAAAACGTGGATTGTACATAATTACGCTAATGCAATTGCCCTTAAATCACGTATCCTTGGAGGATATGCCTGGTTTGTACCAGTTCCAACAATCTTAATACTGAAGTATCTAAATTCAGGAAGATCATCAATACTAAATTCATAATCAGTGAATGGAAGATCATCACTACCATGAGCAAGAACATCAGTCTTAGGAATCCTCTTATCAGGAAGTCCACTATTCTTAGCGATATCAACGATAGCACCATTAACATCCAAGTTAGGATATCCAGGGAATGGATAGTAAATTGGATCAGATTCTAAATCATTTGATATTGAATAGAAGCATCTAAGATCACTTTGAGTGTTCATATATGCTGCCATTAAGACCTTAATTGAAGTAGCAGAATTCTCTAATGTAATTGGTTTATTAGCATAGATAAATGCCGTTGGATCTTCAGTAATTGTAGATGCTCTAGAATCACCTGCGTAATCCGTAATTGGAGCATTAACTCTATTACTAATAAGAACCATACCAACTCTATCCAAGTCAATGACTGGAGAGATTTCACTATCTGAAGAAGATAACGTGAATGTTACTTCCATAGACTTGTTACCAGGACGACTATCTAAACGTTCAAGTTCATTGACTCGTGAAGCAATCATTCTTGGAGATTCGAGGTATGTATCATCTTCAATATTGATTGGAGTTGCTTCAGTCTCAACAAAGGACTGTTCACCACCATCAATACTTGTGGCAGTAGTATTCTTCATCTCTGCCTTGATACTGGTATTTGGTAATACCATTGTCTGAACAACAGGTCTTACTCCTTCAAACTGGATGTTCTGAGTTGCGTGAATCTCTTCACCACCAGCAGACTTGGATTCATTGATGAACAATTTAGGGAATCCAATTCCAGTGCTACGATCTGTTCCATCTAAAGATGGATTGACCTTAATGTAGTAAGAATCAAGAGTAATAGATCTTTGAGGAGTAGCATCTTGAAGATCATGTGTCTTATTGATACGTCTCAAGGAGATTCCATTAATTTCATACTTCTCAACTGGTGTCTTAGCAGGATAAGTAAATGGAGTTGTTTGATCAACAGATCTAGTAATTCCAGTTAACTGACCAGCAGCAATTCCAGTGTAAGAGATAATTTCATCATTAATCCTAACATATCCAGGGTTAGTAGCAGCAACACCAACATTCTCAAAGGTTTCAAAATCTGAAGTATTAGCAATACCAATAGCAGCAGAACTAGAGTTTGAATACTCTGCTGATAGAGTAGTTAACTTAGTATCAGACTGTACATCACTAATAATCACTTTGTTGATGTCTTGATGCATACCGTGGTTCTTATGGTTCACTTTAATATGCATACCATCTTCTTCTAAACTGTTTAGTGCATAATCACTAATGTTTACATCAGAACCAAATCCAACTGATACCATAGTGGTAATTCCAGTAGAAGGACTGATAAATTGAAGTGGTTTTGTAGTGCTAATTTCAAAATCACCTTGAACATCATCAAGAACTAATTCATTAATTCCAGTAACTGATCCCAATGATAGTTGCATATTTCTACCCAACTCATTGTTACCAATTGTAGGTACTGTTAAAACATCACCAACTTGGTATCCAGATCCACCACCATTAATGGTTGCAGCAATAGCGACACCATTTGTACCGCTCTGTGTACCAATTGTAATGTCTGCTGTTGCGTTTTTACCAATTCCACTAAACGAATTTAAAGCAACACCCGTGAAGGTGAATTGAGATCCGTCTGTAGGTGTGTATCCGATACCAGCATTAATAATACTTAGATCACCAGTTGCAGAACCACCAGCACCAACATAATTTGCTGTTGCATCGGTATCTTTTTGAATAACTGTATTTCCAAGAACTAAACCACTTGTGTTTACAAGATCATCCGTAGTAACAATAAGTTTCTTAGAATTAAATTCTAGAGAATCTTTAACCAAATTAGCGATTTGATTGTTACCTCTTCCCAATTCTGGGTTATAGAATGAAATGGTTCCAGAATTCTCAACAAAGTCAGCAGTGTATAAAGTGAACTTAAGATCTTCATACTGACTTGGGTTCCATGTTGAACCATTCTGCGACTTGAATAGAGATCCAAGACTTGGTTGTGCNGANACAACAACNTGTCTAGATTCTGGTTGCAGAAGGGTTGTNATNTCAACTTCACCCATTCTGGAGATCCAAACTGTATANTCGTTAGACTGTGATAGTAAAACGATAGCATGGTCTGTTTTTGGTTCTAAGTAAACAGGTGATGGGAANNNAACCGTAGTAGGNGTTCCAGCATCTGCTGACTCAAAAATNTCNTTNGNNTCTANNATNNNTTCNCCNAAAGGATANACCTCTTCTGAAGGAACGCCAGCAACCATCGGTCTCAACTGTACCGTTACAGGTAGCAGCGGATCTTTTGTTCTGAAGAAAATGTCTACTTCGGTTACAAAGAAACCAGCATCATTTTGAACAGAGAATGATTGTGCGAGCGGATCTTTACCGCCTCTAGCGGGCCTCGGTGGCGGTGTAGGTGGCCTTGGAGGTGTAGGTCTAGGAGGTGGTGGAGGTGGAGGTGGCACTGGCCTCGGTGGCCTTGGTGGCCTTGGAGGATCAGGTGTTGGCCTCGGTGGGGGCGGCACAGGTGGCCTTGGGGGAGGACTTGGAGGTGGTGGTGGGGGTGGAGGAGGAGGTGGTAATGGGACTCTCGTTGTCTCACTACTTGTAGTCACCCTTTGAGTAGAAGTAACATCTGTTGCAGCACGAGATTCAGAAGTTGCTTGGATATCAAATCTAGGTCTTCTAGTAGATCTGATAGTCTCCTGCATATTATTAATTGTACCTTGAGCGAAGTATTGCTCTTCACCCATTGTTCCAGTCATTCCACCAATAGTACTATTAGTAGAATTACTTGTTAATCTGAATAACTTAATTCCAACCTCAAATGATGGATTGGATGTAATATTTGGATTAGGAATAAAGAATGATCCAAGAACTGTTCCTATACTGTCACTGAATAATCTTATATTAGTAACTTCTGCTTCACCAGTAGCACTTCTAAGTCTCATTCCAGTTCTTATAAAACCACTATAAAGAGCCTGTGTCTGATCTGCTAATGATACAGTATCTACGTTAAGTAGAATTGAAGAACTTGAGTAACTTTCTGGAACTGTATATGTGTCATCATAAGGACTTGTTGTAAATACATCAGTTGGTGCAGCAATTGGTCCAATTTTATGATTGGATTGTGCAACTCTGAATGATATCCTAGGTGTTGCTGCATTAGTTGCTGTAACTGTACCTGCAGCCATTGTTCCATTAACAATCTGACCTACAGTAAATGTACCACTAATCATTCTTACTTCGACTAGTTTTGGTACAATAAATGCATTTACATCTTGACCATCAAAGAATCCATAGAGTCTTGTTAATGGTTTAAATTTACGTCCAGTAAATTCAATATTTCTAGACCTCATAAATGCGATGACAGAGGTACTTACTACCTTATCACCTTCATTTACAACATCAGTTTGCTCACTAACTCTTAGTCTCTCACCAGCTCTAGTTGAAGTACCAGTTCTGGTAGTAGTTGTAGTAGTTGTAGTCTGGAATGTATTTGTAGTTACAATCTGACTTCCATTATTCCTAGAAGTAGATCCTGTCTGTACCCTAGCAGAAGTATCAACTGAACTAGATCCAGTCCATGTAGTATTCCATGCACCCCATCTAACAGGTCCTAAACCAGTTTGTGGGTCATATCCATCAAATTCTAACTGTCTACGGGTTTGAGTATAGTTGTCAACCTCAATTCTTTGTGGTTGGAGTCTAACTTGGTCAATCCATATATCAGATGATGGGAATAATACAATATTACCTGTATAGGTAGTTACAAGGTATGGAGTAACATTCTCAACCCTAGTAGCAAATCCTTGTCTAATTCTAGACGCAGATTCATAATCAAGAGTTAATAATTGACCTGTTCTCTTAATACCATTACCAATCAAATCAGTAACAAATCTAGGATCAGCAGTTGGATTAGCAGTTGTTCCTATACCTATCAATGACCTAGAACCTATCAACATATCAACTTCAGTTGTGAAGTGTGTAGGTCTTAGTTCAAGATTTGCAGGGTCAACACTATTAGTTACCTTACCAAGTTTTAACTGAGTTGATGTTCCTGAGAAATTATCAACGTAAATACCAGATTTAAATCTTGTTAAACCAGCATTATCAGGAATAAACAGACTTTCTGTATTAGATTCTAGAAGAGAAAGTGCAGTATAGTACTCTAAATTCTGGATTCTATCTTCCAATAATGCAATATCTTGCATCCTATATCTCTTATGAGACTTGAGTCTAACCTCTATATTCTCAGTATTACAGATATAAGGTGGTAAACTGCACATTGCAACTTCCAATGCATCCTCAATAGGAATAGGTGGAACTGGTGTGTCAGCAGGAATACCCTTAATTAATTGAAATTCACCATTCTTAGTTAAATAAATTCTATCAATTCTTGGTTGATAGTAAGAATATTGTATATTAATTGCTTCATCAGACGCTAAAATATTCTTCGCAGAGTTTGTAGCATCAGAGAATACCCTTGCATCAAATTCAAATGGAGATACTGCAGTTGAGTCTAAATTAAAATTGGTTACTCTTGGTCTAATATCAATAATATCACTTAATCTAATATTCTCTTTAACATCAGGTAATACACAATAATCAATCTGATCATATGAAGAAACAGTTGTTATATCTCCATCATCAGTAGAAGCGTACTCTGCAGATTCAAAAATAACTCTTATTTTCTTTCTAGGATCTTTACTATTAGGTTTTCTAATAATACGAGAATAATCACAAATAGTCTCTCTTTGCCCACTATCTAAAGAGAATCTATCCATAATATTATTATCACCTGGATCAAAATCATTAATAGTAGCAGTTATACCACTCTCAATGAATTCAATCTGCTCATTTAATTCAAATCTTAAATCACTTAAATAAACAAATCCTGCTTTAGCACTATTAATTCGTTCAATATACAAACCAATAGCACCTGTTGTTTTACCAACAAATTCTTCACCAGCAATTAAGTCATCAACACGTCCAGTTGGACCATTCATGTTGAATACAGTAATTGATGGGATTAATGGATCTGCAATACCACCAGATTCAAATACACCATAAACCTTGGTTACATCTGGTTCTCCCAAACAGATATCAGTATCCTGAACCCTTAATCCATAACCATAGTTACCATATGTCAATCCATCATTTAATGATGTTGTACCAACACCAGAAGTTACTAATTTTGACTTATTAACAATAATCGAATTGGTTCGTATTCTATTCTTAACTTTGTTCTTAACATTAATTTTATTAAGAGTAGCAACCAATCTTGCAGATCCTGCAGTAGCAGACAATCCAAAGATTCTTAACTCTCTACCACCATTAGTAAAACGCAGTTTATCTGGGGTTAATTCTTCAGTAACACCTGCATCATTAGTTAAAACGTATCTTTCTTCATCATATGGCAAGAATGTCTCATCTTGACCTGCCTGTATAGTATTAGTAGCATTAGCAGTGATAACTACATCATATTCTTTTCTAATTGTGATGTTAGACTCTGTTAAATCAACATCAGAAACCCATTTCTTAGGTAATGGTGTATAGAGACTATTATCTGTAGATGACTGGTATTTAGATCCTATTAACTGGAAGTCAACTGGTTGTGCTGCTGCGGAAGGAAGACCACCATCACAAACACCTGCAACTGTAGTTACACCTGCAATAATAATATTACTATCGTCAGTATAACTCTCAACTACAGCAAATGTCTTAACTGTTGTTCCACCTAATAAAGGATTAGTAAATGATACTAAATCACCTGCTTTTACTTTATTTCTAAAACCACCACCAGGAACTGTGACTGTTGATATTCCAGGTGCTGTTCCAGACTTAGGAGTAATGTTTACATTACCGTAAGCAATCTTTGTAAATGGTTTAACATCAGCATTAAATGTACCAACACCAACTGAACTATGAATAGACTCAACTGCACCTATAGAGTGTGCTGTTATTCCTATGGCAATTCTATTGTTATCTACACCATTAAAGATTAATTTTTCACCTGGTGTAAATGCACCAATTGAGTTATATGCAGTTATAATTCCAGTAGTAGTCCCAAACCTTAAGTGTGCCGTTGCACCACTAGATTTACCTTTGATGTAAGTAGGTACAGTTAAAGTTATTGCTTGGTTTACTGTTAACTCAGTGTATGGTTGAATATCGTATAATGTGACATCAAATTCATTAGTTGCTGGAAGTGCAGATGAATATGATCCAGACTCTAATGCATAATCATATACTCTTGCAACACCAATCTCTTTACCTGCTGCAACATGAGCATTAGCACCTATTCTAGAATCTCTAAGACTAATACTAGAAGTTGTTGTAAATCCTATTCTAGGACAACCATATGCTCTATTAACAGTTAAAGTTGGACCTGTATAGTAATTTACTGCTTGATTTTTTAATACTTTCTTTGTTCTTGTCTTCTCAAAATCTAGATATACAACATTTCTAACAGGAACTTCAAATCCCTTAATAAATGCTTTACCTGGAGAGATCTTATATGTACCTAAATCTTGACTTGGTGTGTTATTACCATAAGTTAATTGATTTGCACCAAATACGCCGTTATTTCCCTTATTATCGTTTAATGATTCCTTTGCTGATATTGTAAATGGTTTTACATAGAAGTCACCAGCATGACTATATGTTCTTCTTGCTAATTCATCTCCAAGTTCATTATACTTAATCTTATCATCAATATGGGCAACTGAACCACCGTTGATGACCATCAACTCAACGAAGTTCTCATTCTTCTCAGATTCTAAAGGTCTCTTTCCTAATTTTACACTAATCTTTAATCTATCTGCACCTGGAGCAGCAAAATTATTAAATCCTTTAGCATTATCAGTCAAAGACTGATCCTTACTTGAAGTAACTATTTCTTCAGTTATTTCTAAACCAACTCTATATGTTGGGTTTTCATCATGAGGATCAAGAATTAATGTCTCATCATTAACTCTTACAAATTGACCTCTTATAAAATATACACCTTCTGATATGAATACTGCAGATCCAACTGATGTAGCGTTAGTTGGAGCACTTTTAGCACAACCTTGACCTGCTTGTAAAGTCAATTGTGCATCTTGAGATACTACATTTTGCTGAAGTAGTAAAGTCTCATCATCATCAAAAACATCTTTATCATTAACACCAGAACCAAGATAACTGACAAACATTGTCATGTATCCTCTTGGTGAGAATTCTATAGGCAAAAAGTCTATAATTTTTGCTTTTACTTTAGAATTTGATCCAGTAACTATCTCATTAATTAAATCATATCCATAACCTTCTACATCATTACCTAAAAAATTTGGCTCGACTTCAACAGCAAACATATTGTTGTTAAAGTTTATTTGTCCTGGAATAACACAAGATCCTTCCTTAAACAGGTGAGTTCCTACTTGCTCTACCTGATTTTGGAGGATCGACTGTAATGTTGTTAATTCTCTAGCCTGAATTGGTAATCCTGGCTTAAACAATACCTTATGAAAATCCTTACTCGCATCAAAATCGTCAAAATAAGGCGATACATTGAGATTAGTTTCTTGTGCCATATCTGTTAAGTTATTACCTTAGAATTGCAAAATGACTTTAATGTCTTCTCGCTGGTTAGCAGACCTAGTAATTGAAGGTCTATTGTCAACGTAGAGTATAGTACCACTGTACTTTTCAATTTCTGGATTTGCTACACCTTTAATAAAGGTTTGCCCCAAATAATATGTTTTATTATTTATCACGGTACTTATACCTGGATTACTGACCGATCCAAATCCGTTGTCTATATATAAGTCTTTCGTGCCACCTACAATTTTCAAAGTACCACCAGAAGCGGTAGTCCCTGTAAAACTGTTTAATCCATAACCATATGTAGGATTGCTCTTTTGAGTACCATCAGTATTAAATCCAACTAAAGACCTATCTTGCCAGTACCTAAGAACACCAGTAGTTTTATCATATGAGATAACTCTTCCAACAGCAGTTTGTCCTGTTCCTACCTGTTGAGTAACATAAGAATTCGCTTCAAAAGAAGTAGTCTTATAGTCATCATCATTTGGAGATAATCCCTTTAAAATTATCCCATTAATAGCACTTGCTCTATCATCTGTAATAGTAGAAGTAGATTCATATGCTTTTGGATTTTCAACAATTCCAATCCTAGCAACCTTTGTTCCTGTAACAAAGTCAGGGTTTGAATCATCATTTTCAATTCTTGAGAAGATTAGTACGTTTGATGCACCTAATTCTCTATAAATGTCAAATCCATGACCCCCTGATGGAGGAATAACGACATTAAAGATTGGTGTAGTATTACCAACAGGAACATTACCTGCCACTAAGTCAACTGATCCATAAGTATACCCACTACCACCATTTGATATGGTAATTGATTCTACCTTAGAATCATTATTAATAACAATAGTACATTCTGCACCAGTTCCATCACCTTTTATTGGGACTCTAGTATAAGTTTGGTTAGCAGGACCAACAAGATATCCCCTATTAGCAATGGTAGCAACCTTTATCTGACCACTTGTTTTAGCATTATTCCTAATTGGCGTATAATCATTATTAGTCTCCCAATCTACAGGAAGAGGAATAAAGTTAAGACTATCAAACTTGATGATATCTGAAGGACTGATAGTATAAAGATACTTCCAGATATAACCATCACCACTGGTCCCAGCAACTCTTGGTTCCAAATCTGTAAATTTAGGTTCATCAAGCGAAGGTTTGCCATTTGGGTTCTCTGGGTCAATACCGTTATGTAAGCAAATGTAGACTCTAAATTCACTATTTACAACATAAAAATTGGAAGAATATAAACTGGTCTTATTTGAAGAATCTGATAGATTATTCCTGTTTATGTCATGTCTATACATGTCATAAATTGTTGCGGATGCCCAAGACAACTTCCGAACAACAGGTCTAATATCATCAGCAGAGATCTTCTTCATTGCGATCATTGTATCCCAATAGAAGTTCTCATCATCAAAACAATCCCTAGGAGCAGGAGGACTTGTGTCCCAATCTGACTTGCTTTCTACAGCATTTGGGAGACCAATAAAAGTATAGTAAGAATCCGCAGAGGAACGAATCTTATCTATAAACGTCCTCGCATTCTTAATCCTCAACTGATCAGTTATAATCGCAGCCATTTTTAGAATTTAAGATTTGCTATGTTTTATTTATTATGAAATAATATAACCCTTATAGCGTAGTGGATTTTTTCTCCTAATCACTGGGTTAGATCCAATACCAGACTGACTGGTTCCATGAACAGCTTCAAATGTTTGTTTTGTTCCTAATCTAATGGATAAGTTAACTTTACCCCAAGTATAATCACCATAATTTGCAGTTGTACCATATCCAACTACATTTGTAAAGTTAGCAATCTTCGCAACAACAGTTGTAACCGTAGTTGCAATACCAACAGAATTTCCACTTATTTCGGGTGGAATGAACCTTGTATTATGTGTGTAATGTGCAACCTCAAAAGTTGCATCCATACATGTAGTACCAATTCCAAGAACAGAATTATCTGCACGTAATGTAGTAACTGGACCATTAACACCTGTTCCTGTAACATTAAACAGATATCCAGTCTCAATTCCACTTTGTACTAAAGAGAATCCAGATTTTAATTTAGAGTCCTGAGGTATATAGAAGTCAAATGTTATTCCAGTCGATGCAACACCAACAATAGTAGTTGTACCAATACCAACAATTATTCCGTAATCACCTTCAATAGTTGTCTTAGGTACTTCTTCAAGTTTTCTTGAAGGAGGAGCAACCATAACTTCTGGTGAACCAATAGCACCAACATTAAACTTAATTGGAGTTGTAAGTGCCCATCTTCTATTTGTAGTGCCCAATCCAACATTATCATATACTTCAACTGCTAATTGATCACCTGGTTGATAACCAGTACCGCCTTCTACAATCGCTACAGAAGATACCTCATAGTTTAAAGTACTAATTTCAATATTAGCAGTAGCACCCCTACCAGATCCAGTATATGTTATTAATTTAGCATTACTCATTGTATTAAGTCCACTCTCTAAGAATGGGAATCCAATACCATTTTGAGCAACAGTAAGAGAAGTTAATGGTCCATATATGTAACCAGTTCCACCCATACCAACAGCAATACCAGTGATACTTCCATTACTATCAATAGATGCAGTAGCTGTAGCAGCAGTTGCAACTCCTACAACATCAAATGGTTTTTGAACAGTAACTTCAGGTGCAACAGTATATCCAAAACCTGGATTAGTAACTGTAATCGCATTAACAGCACCATTAGAAATGGTACATGATGCAGTTGCATTAACCAATGGTTCTTGAGTAATAATCTGCATCTTCTCTCTATCACCAACTAACATTGCTTCTTTAGGATCATCGAATAGAGATCTTAAAGAGTATACAAATACAGAAGTAGAATTAACCCCAACAGTCTCAAGAATATTGGTTTGTGGATTAATTACTGGTTCATAATAAACTCTATCTTTACCAACAATGTTAGTATCAATAATCTTGTCAACATCCTGCTTAGTCCAAGAGATTGGTCTTTGAAGAAGTTCATTAGGTGTAACACCCTGACCAGCATAGTTATTAGTTGTAATAGTGTCTGCTGACTTAACATCCATAACAAGACGCTCATCTTGGTTAAATGTAACATCTACATCACTGTAAAGTTGAACATCATCACCAACTTTGAGTGTAGGTAGAACATCAACTTCTCTAACATCAATAGTCTGTGTACCAGTGTACATCAACAGTTTACACTTATCTCCAAGTGTAGTAAATCCTGCTACACCACCCTTAGGTGCTTCTGAGAATCTAAGAGTACTACCTCCAGTAAAGGTATAACCCTCACCAGGAGTCTGTAATATATCATTAACAAATACTAGTAAGTTAGATTGTAAATTAATACCTGCATTTGCTCTTGCAAAGAAGGATATTCTGTCACCATTACTTGCTAATGGGAATAGTCTTCTGATTCCATTAAAGTAAGGAGTAATATCATCAAGAACTAAGAAGTCACCAACATTCCAACCAGAGAATTTAGATGCATAAGTCTCATCAACAGTTAACTGGAATTCTCTGTAAGATCCAACACCTACAAACTGGTGAGCATATCTCTTACCAACAGGAGCCATACCAACATTCATCTTAATTGTTGTTGGAGTTGTAGATGCAATACCAACACCACCATAAATTGGATCAGTTTGTCTTGGATATGGGTTTATAGAACCATAATCATCACTAGAACAAGTAAAGAGTAAAGATTCATTTGCAAGTCTAACTCTTTCTCCTGTATGTAAACTATGCTGTCCTACAGTTAAAGTCAACCATCCTGTAAATCCATTATAATCAGCATCAATGACTTTAAATCTACGTTCTGCAGGTGCTTTACCGATATTAACACTAATTGTATTCTCAGTTGTTGATCCAATTGATACAGCGTTATTATGATAAGGATCAGCAGTACTAATACCAGACTTACCAACATTAATTGTAATACTAGTTGGAGTAGTTGCTGCAATACCTATTGTTGCATTATGTGCAGGATCAGTTGTACGTGGATAAGAATGCTCAGTACGATGATCATCCAAATCACAAGTAAATGTCATTGATTCAGTAATAATACCAACAGTATTAGAACCTGCAACTAACTTATGATAAGAAGTNCCAACATTAACTGTAATAGTATCTAAAGTAGTTGCTGCAATTGCTACATTACTCAATCCATGAATAGGATCTTTTGCACGAGGATAAGATTGAACACTACCATAATTATCTCTAGAACATGTAAATGCTAAAGATCCAGTAGCAATACCAATTGTATTAGATGTTGTTAAGTTATGGTTAGACTTACCAACAAGAACCTTGAATGTTTTTGCTGTTGTTGATGCAATCGCAACTGTTGATAAATTGTGGATTGGATCAGTTGTGCGTGGATATGTCTTACTTGTAGCATAATCATCTCTAGCACACTTGAACGCTAATGAATTAGTAGCAATACCAATTGTATTAGCAGTTGTAAGATTATGATCTGCAACAAATGTTAATTCTAATTCTCCACTCAAAGGATCATATGTTGCAAAATTAGGACTTAATTTAGTACCACCAGTCCAAACACCAACAGTAACAGCATTTGTTAAAGTACTTCCTGCTGCATCAAATGTATGTGCATAATTGTTATTAAAGTTTAATACTAAATCACCGCTAACTGGGTTATATTGAGCATCTCTTGGAGTTAACTTATCTCCACCTGTCCAAACGCCGACAGTAACAGCATCATCTAAATTACTAGATCCTGCTACAAATTTATGTCCATAGTTGAAGTCAAAGTCTAATACAAGATTACCATCAACACCATTGTAAGATGCTCCTGTAGGTTTAAGAGCATTACCAGTGTTAGGAACAATAGAATCCTCAAGTGCTCTTACAAACTTATGTACATTCTTAGTAGCACGAGGATAACTATGCTCAGATGCATAATCATCCATCTCACACTTGAAGGTAAGTCCATTATCACTTAATCTAACAGATGCACCTGCTTTACGTAAACCATTTGTGGTTGCAGATACAAACGTATGTGTNTAATTACCACCAGTTCTTACTGCATTTGTTGCACTGCTAAGTCCAGCAACAAATCTATGATCAGAATCAGTTCCAATACCAACAAAGAGTGTAATTGTAGTGTTACCTACACCAGTAATAGGTGTACCAACTCCAGCAATAGGATCAGTTCCTGGACGAGGATATTGATGAGTGGTTGTGTAGTTGTCCTGAGAGCACTGGAAGTTAATACTATTAGGTGCAATCACGACAGGTTCTCCTGCCTTCTGTAGACCGTTCTGATAGGCAGAGACGAAGGTATGNGGATTGTTTATACCTAAAGTAGCAGTACCAACGCCAACATTGAAGGTATCATCAGTAACACCAGAGATAACAATGAATTTTCCAGAAATTGGGTCTGTAATTGTAGAACCAATAGAAGCAGAACGAGGATAAGACTTAGTACCACCACTACCAAAGTTACAACTGAATGATATTGATCCATCTTCAAACTTAACTCTATCACCGTTAGAGAATCCATGAGAAGGAACGGTACATGTCATTATACCTGCCATTGGATCATATATGGCGTTAGTTACTGTATGATTACTTGGTCCTGTAAGATCATGTTCTCCAATCGCAAGAGTCATGTATCCAGTGATTGAATTATAATCAGCACCAACAGGTGTATAGTAAACAGTGCCAGATGCACCAACCATAACTTCAATATTTGAAGTTGTAACACCAACAACAGGTAACCACTTATTGCTGCTAGGATCAGTTGCTCTTGGATAAGAATGGGTAGTTGAATTACCATCCATTGCACAAGTAAAGCTTACTGAATTATCGTCAAATCTAACTCTATCACCAACATTAAGTGCATTAAGTGTTGTAATTCCAGATAGCGTTAATGTCATGCCACCAGTACCAGCATTATACAATGCATGAGTCACTGTATAGTCCTCAGAACCCTTCAATCCATGATTAGGGATCGTAAGTACCATTTCACCAGTTTCAGGGGTATATGTAGCGTTATTAACACTATGACCGACAGTAGCAGATGCACCAACATTAACAGTAATTGTATTTGTATCNTTTGCAGTAATTGCAGTTACNCCATAACCAAGAACAGGATCACCAGGTCTTGGATANGAATGGAGAGTTGCCTGACCATCCATCATACAATTAAATGTAATTGCACCAGTTGCAAATCCAACAGTTTGACTAGTTGTATATGGATGACCTGCAATGGTTAGAACCATATCACCAGTTGTTGGATTATAAGTTGCATCAGTAGGTGTAAAGTTTCCAACACCTGTTACTGATACTCCATTAGTAAGAGAACTTACCCATGTATGATCATATCCACCACCACTTATAACAGCACTATTTGCAGCACCAACAAATGTATGTGGGTAACGACCACCAGAGACTACTGGAACAAGAGCGTTTGTTGTCTTAGTAGCAAACGTTGGAATACCAACAGTACCACCAATAGCAACAGTTAAAACATCATCTGAACCATACGCATATCCAAATCTATTAACTTCAAAATTAGCAACACCAGTTACATTACTTACTTCAATATCAACAGATGCACCAGTTCCTAATCCAACTAAGTCATTATCATCAGAATAAATTAAAGGTATATCCTCATATCCAAGAGGAGAATCAAATCTAACATCGACTTGTTTAGTAACTTCACCTGCTCTCTTATAAAAATGTAGATATGGAGAAGTACCAGAATCACATTCAAATGAATATTCGTCAAGAATATTAGTTACTGCTGTTCCATCAAATCCAACATCCTGACTGGATGGCATATTATTAACTGCCCTAGGTGCAAGAATAATTTCTTCAAGATATCCACCAGACTTATAATATGTTGGGACATTAGAAACACCAACATTAATTTCAAACTCAGTATTAGAATTAATCCTTGTTACCTTAGTTCCAGCATAAATTGGATCACCTGCTCTTGGATAACGATGTTTAGTAGTATCGCTATCTTGAGAACATGTGAATACTAGTGAGTTTGTAGCAACTTTAACAGTAGTTCCTTTACTTAGATTATGTGAACCAACATTTAATACTAAAGCACCCGATGCAGGATCATAAGACGCAGCAGATACACCATAAGGGATTATAGTTGATATACCAACATCAACAGTAATAGTATCAGAAGTTGTTGATGCAACACCAATAGTCTTTCTATAAATTGGATCAGTTCTACGTGGATAAACATGCTCACTACCATGCTTGTCCATATCACAAGACAACTTGATAGATTCTGTTGCAATTCCAATGGTATTTTGTGCAATCATAATACCATTAGCAGCAGCACCTTGGAAGGTATGAATTGAAGTGTTTGTAGAAGGAATAGATTCTAATACTTGAACTTCAAAAGTTGTTCCAGAAGTTACGTTTGCCTGTAACCAATTAGTTCCTGCTGGATCATGTGGTCTTGGATAAGTATGATTTTTACTGTAACTATCCAATGCACACTTAAAGGTTAATGAGTTATCTACAAACTTAATCCACTGTCCACTGGTTATATTATGACCACCAGATACTGTACAAGTAAGAATACCAACATTACCGTCATATTGTGCTCCTGTTGCAGTAGTAGTTGCTGCACCAGATAGATTGTGTCCTGGAATTGTTAATACTAAATTACCATTAGAAGCAGTGTACTCTGCATTAGTTGGAGTATACTTCGTATTTGTTCCACCAACACTAATAGCATCTCCTTCAGCACTTACGAATAGATGATTATAAACACCACCAGTATGTACAACAGATCTACTTATTCCACCAGTTGTAGCAGATACGAAGGTATGAACACCAACGTTTGTAGAAGGAATAGTATCTAAAACTTGTACATCAAATGTATCTGTAGTGATATTGCTAACAGGAATCCACTTATCATAAATTGGATCAGTTGCTCTTGGATAAGCATGATTGCCACTACCAGCAGTACATGTGAATGTTAATGCACTTTGAGCAATTCCAACATAATCACCTGCTTGGAATGGATGATTAGCAATAGTAAGTGTCATTACACCCGTATTAGGGTTATATGCTGCTGCAGTAGGTGTAAATGTGTCTGTACCTTCAAATGTATGAGAGAACTGGTGCTTAGGACCAGAAGGACCAACATCTAAGGTAATTGTATTATTATTGTGAGTTAAACCATTAGTTGTAGCAGATACAAATGTATGTGCATCTACATTAGTAGACGGAATAGTCTCTAATACCTGTATCTTAAGGGTATTAACTGTTGTATTAGCAATTCCTACCCACTGACCATAAATCGGATCATTCTTTCTAGGATAAGAATGTGTTGAAGCATGATTATTTTTAGCACATGTAAATGTTAATGATTTCTCAGCAAGTTTAACTTTATCACCAACATGGAATCCATGATTGTTGATNGTTAAGGTCATAATACCCGTTGTTGGNTTATATGCNGCNTTANTTACTGTATGNTCNGTTCCATCTGCAATAATNTCAACCGAAGTATCAGTAATTGTATCTCTATTTCTAGGATANGTGTGAACTTCNGTACTCATACCACANGTCATTCCNAATCCAGTTAATGCAATATCAGTACCAACTTTAAGTTTGTGACCAAGAATTACTTCACCACCACTTACATAAGAATGAGGAATAGTAGAGATTCCTGCTTGGAATGTAAGAGTGTACATATCTGGAGCAGATATGCANGCAAAGGTATCTCCAGTTGGTGAGTTTTGAGCATTGCCTGGGAATATGCTAGTGGTAATACCAACTTGAACAACACCACCATTGTTCCATGTNTGTCTTATACTTGATATACCAACATTAGCAGTAAATGATGTTGCTGCTACCCCAATAGTTTTAAATGAATATCCCTGTGATCCATCTGGGAATACAGATGTAGTAATACCAGCATTAACTGTACCACCAGACACATAAGTGTGTGGAAGAGTTGAAACACCAGCATTAAATGTGAACTGATTTGATGTTGGAACAGTAAGTACACTGAATGTATATCCTTGACTACCGTCTGGATATAATGAGTTACCATAAGCACAGTTAAGACCAATATTATCCAATCTAACTTCACTACCAACACCGATAACACCGCTAATAGATGTTGCAGTAGTTACTGTACATAAACCAGTTAAATTATCATATGTAAATCCATTAATACCAAATTGTTGACCATATCCTTCAGCACCACCAACAGGACATGTAAAGTTAAGTTCTCTTAGTTTAACATCATCTGTAGCAGTTAAACCATGATTACCTACAGTAAAGAATGTAGCAAGACCTGTTGTATGATCGTATTGAGCACTATGTATAGCAAATGTTTGACCATAACCCACACAAGTTAAAGCAATTCCAGATAGAGCAAAAGTTCTACCAATTGCAGTCTGCTTAACAAGATTATGTGGTGTTGCAGTAGTAATAGTTGCAATACCAGTAGTATTTGTATAAACAAAATCACTAATCGCTACAGAAGTTGTGGCGACAGATACAGTCATAATACCAGTAGTATTATTGTATATTGCATTGGTAAGATCAACAGAGTTATAGTAATCACAAGTAAATGCTGCACCAACAATCTGAACCTCATCACCCAATTCTAATTGATGTTTTTGAGTCGTTCTTACTGTTGTAATACCCGTAACAGAACTATATCCAACGTGAATAATATTCCGTGGTTTGTAGAATCTTGCAACTTTATCAACAGTTACGTCAGTAACATGTCCATCAGTTACAGTTGCATTGCCAACATAAGTAATACTTGCTATTCCCAAACTCTTAGTTTGAACTGCAACACCAACTGTTTGTAATCCAGATCTATATCCAGAACCAGTATTACCAATAGCAATGCTAGTAATTGTACCAGCACTTGATACAACTGCAGTACCACCAGCAGCAACTAATGGTTGGAATCCATATCCATCAGTCGAACCAACACTAACTATAATTCCACCTCTCGGAACATTGTTAGCATTAATATCCTTATTAGAACTATAATCAGATACCTTACCATTAAACCCTAGAAGAGTCTGTGTATTGCCATTATGCTGTTCAATTTTATAATCACCTTCTATAGTAGTTATTTCATTACCAAGTCTTTGTGGTCCTTGGAAGATGTCATTTATAAGAATAATTGCATTACCTGCAGTAATGGTATCAATATCATTACCCTTATTCTGTAATATAAAGGAAGTTGATATTCCATTAAATTTGCTGGATAAATCATCAAATACAAAGTTATTATCGTATGCCTTAACAAAACTAGTTGTAAATGCTTCGTTAATTGCAGATCTTAGGAATACTCTACCACTAAATCTACTGCTAGTTGTAAGTCCTGTATAGTCAATATTATTACTTGTACCAGTTGTTCCCATTCCAACTGGAATATCACCCCACATCGCTTCAGAGAAGTGGATATCATTGTTTACGACACTAAAGTTACCAACTAATTTTGTAACCGTTGACAATCCAGTATGAGTTGCCTCAGTAGAACCCATCCACCCTCTTCTTACAGTCAATAAATTATTGGGTTTATCAACACCAGCAACCAACATGGTTTCATCATTAACTTTGACTAAATCACCACTAAAGACAGATGAGATACCAGTTATACCAAATATAGTAGTACCAATACCAACACTAGTTGAACCAACAGCAAAAGTATTAGCAGTTGATACGACAGGTGATTGAATAGTACCATTAACAGTTATAAGCAATCTATTATTTGGATCTACTCCTCTAAACTTATGTTGTGTTCCAATACCAACACTATTGATACCAACATATACAGGATTAAATCTAAGTGAGTCAGTAGCAGATACTGCAACTTGAATCTTCTGATTATCAAGTTTAATTACATGGAATGATCCTGGAAGTTTTGTAGTCGTTCCAATTCCTGGTCCAAAGTCTGTAGGATCAATATTAATTGCATTAGCAAAGTCATTTCCATGTGGAATATATTCAATCTTTTCACCAGATACAAAATAGTGATTAAAAAGATTAACAGACTGTTCATTGACATCTACAATAGATGTATCACTACCATCAAATGTTTGCTCAAAGATTGGATCACCTGCACAGAATAAACCAAAATATCTCTTTGTACCATCAAAATCAACACTAAAATCATCAATAGGAAGAACCCTATTACCAATGAATTCTTGATATTTTGCTAAGAATGGTAATCCAAAGAGAATCTCATTAGATACTAGTTTATTGTTTACTGTAATTGCTTTTTCTCTTGCAGTGTCAAAGTCCTTAATCATATTAAGGTCAACAACACTAGTTAAGTCAGATACTGCAATAAATGCATTTAAATCCTGTCCTGTACCCATACCAACGATAGCTGGGTCATATGAATCTGCTAATAACTCACCAAACTTCTTATAACCAGTTGTGTGGTTAAGATTACTTACATAAGCATTCCATTTCTCGAATGATATAGGAGATCTTACAGCATATGAGAAGTACTGATAATAATCATTGTCATGCATTCTCTGGAAGAATCTATTCAATTTACCAGTATCTTTTAAGAATCCCTTCTTAGTAACACTATTAGAATTAATGGAATATGTACCCCTAACTCCATCAACAGAAGATATTAATCCTTGGTTTTGGGTAGATTGACCAATGATAACATCACCCTTATTAAATTGATCTTGAGATCTTACCTTTAAGAACTCATTCTTATTGTCATATTCTTGAACTACACCACTATTGTCAAGTTGGTTGGTAATAAACTCACCTCTTGCAAATGAATCCTTCTCAAGGAATACTTCAAATGTTGGGAAGTACGATTCAGGTGTTACAGTTCCAAATGATTCAAAGTTATCAAAATCACCAGGTTGTTCACCAGGATTTAACAGTCCAGTTAAATTATACTTGAGTGTTGGGAAGTCACCACCAATATTAGCATCTGCTGCTGTAATAGTGAATAATTTATAATCATAAGCAGCAGAATTATATCCTCTACCAACATCATTAAGAGTGTTAGTATTTTCAACAAGTATTCTACCACCAACTTCAAATGGATAAGATTCTGCAGATGAGAATGTTACAGCAAACGCAACAGTAACATCCAAAGTAGTAGAATCAAAAACAATACTATCAATCCTTGTACCGTTAGGATTATTAGTTGGCATCAAAACTGGAGTAACATTATACAAACCAGTTGTATTTCTAACAATTTCTATTTCAGTATCACCAACGTCATATCTTAAGAATGCTTCAGTATTAACACGACCAGTAAATCCATCAACAACAACTATATCAGGTGTTAAGAAGTAATTAACCCCAGGATCTTGAAGCTTAACTTTTTTAAACTTAGATAAAGGTTCAATCTTATATGTTGCTGGAAGTGATGCAGCAGGTCTTAATGTATTATCTGCAGGATAATCAAATCCAATATCAGTTAATACAACTTCGTTAAGTTTACCAATACTAGTACTTCTAGGAAGGAATAATGCACCTGTTCCAGCAGCACTAACAACTTTAGAGACATATGGAAGACTCTTATATCCTGAACCACCAGAATCTAATGCAATATCACCAACAGGTCCTGTAGCACTCTTAGATGTTGTCTGATAAACAACAGTTGCTTCAGTTGCATCATAAGAAGGTTTTTCTGGAGTCTGATACAAAGTATAATTGAATGTATTAGTAGTTAAACCACTAACAGTTATTTTTGCATCATACTTACTATCAACTATAGACAACCTATTTGGGTTTGTAATCTGGAAGTTATCACTAAGCATCTCAGTCTTAGATGCAGCAGCACCAGAACTCTTAATTGGTTCTAAGTTATAATAAAGATTATTTGGTGTACTCTTATCAATAACTAAAGTTAGATTTGCATTTTGTTGTCCAATTACACCATTTTTCTTTACATGGAAGTCTAAAACAAGAGTCGATATACCTGCATTTGCTTCAGAGGTAAAATACAAGTCACTAAAATCAGAATCCCTATAAATGTTAAAATCAAAAGCAGATAATCCACTGTTCGATAATGAAGAATCTGATAGATCAAATACAATCGTATTATTACGATATGCCTTAATTTCTGGATTAATTGGACTAAATGTACCAAAAGATGCAGAAGTTATACCAACGATTTGAATTTCATCATCAGAAGTTATCTTACTATAGTAATTGTCAGATAATTTAACCGTATTCTCATCAATAACAATTATATAATAAATTTGAGAATTGTTAATTCCTCCAGTAGGAGTAGATGAATTGTGAAGAATCTTATCTCCTGTTCTCCATCCATGATTTGTAATAGTAAACCTATTATTATCTTCGTCAACATCACCTGCAAGAAATCCTCTTGGATTAACCAACATTCTTCTATTACCATCATCATACTTAATAGTAACAGTTGTTTGTATTCCAGAAGTAACCTTTAAATCTATATAATCACCATCAGTTAGATAGTGAGAAGCACCAGTACTAACTGTAGCAGTTTTCTTTAAAATATCAGCACTAATAACATTATTATAAGAAGTTTTAAAACTATGTAATCTTCCACTTCCTGGAGTATCAATAGTTAATAATCCAACAGTAGCAGTACTACCAATACCTACAAAATTACCTGTAGTACCTATACCAATTTTATTTGTTGAAATACCAACAAAGTTTTCATCATGAACTGCTGCATATAATGTTGTATTATCAGTTAACCAATAACTTGTTCCTGCTGCACTTACATTTGGACCACTACTTCCAGCACCAACATTATAGATAATTTTTTCACCAGTTCTTAATCCATGTCCAGGAATATAGAAGGTATCCTTTATTGGACTAATCTTATCAATACCTGCACCTGGATTTTGTAGATAGGTCTTACCTACTTTCTTTGCAGAAGCTAAAACTTGAGTGTCATAAGTTGCAACATAAGGAGTCATAAACTCACTCTGCTCTACCTGTACACCTGCAACATAGAATGTAGGTCTAGCATTTAAAGTTGCTCTAATAGTAGTTCCTGACCCTACAGCAACACCATTAGCACCAAACTGTGCTCTATGAGGGTTAGCATTAGTAAGGGTTGTGAGTTTGAATCTCTGCCATTCTCTAGTAAGAGTTACTTTTTGATGATAGTAAACATTAACTGCAGTGTCCTGCAGTATCATCCAAACTTCTTCTCCACCCTGATCACCCTTTAAGAATGCAGAGAATGTATGAACATTACCTGAAAGTGTAAAATTACCATTTTGAAGTACAACGGTATCAGTAGCAGAAGTTGTTGTGGCAATTCCAACTTTAGCAGCAGCAATGTTACCATCTGGAGTCTTAGAATGATAGAATGTTACTGTTCCTATTCCATTACCCGCAGTTGCTTTGGTCCATGTACCACCAGTAAGAGAAGGAGATACAGCATCTGAATAAAGGACTAAATTCTCACTTATAAGTCCTGTTACCTCTTCAGGTTCAAAATAAAGTGTTCTATCAATTTGGTATTGAGTTGTAGTCTGGAATCCAGTATTAATGGTAAACCTTCTTGGATTTTCACTTAAAATATCACCACTCTGATGAGCAAAAGCAGTTGCAACTCCAGCAATATCTCTTCTTACTCTAATTCTCTTAGATACAGTATCAATATTCAATATTTGAATAATTTCAGAATTAATAGTATAAAAATCATCTACAACAGTAGTTGGGAAGGTTAAATCACCATCTACATTAAAGTAGGTTGTAATACCAGTAGAATTGGCAGTACCAACATTACCCCTTAGAACAAGTGTATTTGTAGTAACACCAACAGTATAATTCTTTGATAATTCAGTAGATAATAGATTCAAATTTTGTAAATCTACAATATCTCCAGAATTAAACTCATGAGCAGTTGTTCCAAATCCAACAAATCTACCTTTACCTAAAGTTGGAGTAAATTGAATATTACTTAATTTTTTAGTATTATAAGCAATATTAGTTACTGAAGGACCTAAGATTTGTGATATACGTGCATATGCACCACCACCTTGAGTTCCTTCATCATTAAAGAAGATATTATCCGCAATATTATACTTATCACCTGGTGCAATAATATTAAGTGAGTCAACTGATCCTGGCGATACTGCTACAACTTCAGTAAACCCTTCACTGAATACGTTAGGTTGAATAAATCCTTTATACCTAGATTTTTTACCTCTAATACCATATCGACTAGTATACCGAGTATAATTCCCATCATTAAGATCAACAAACCTCAAAGTAGAGAATTGACTGAAATTATATGTTTGTGGCAATCCTTTATACTGAGGACCAATAACATATGGGAATACTGGTTTTAGATACCCCGCAAATGGTCCTGCAACCTCTGCAGAAGCGTCTACAGTCAAGAAGTATGCATATGTACCATTAGGGAATTCAGGGGTCTTACAGAAGCGTCCATTGAACTCATCTAGGTCTCCTTTACCAACATACTTATAATCCTCACAGAACATACCAGAACCATAAGATGGTGGTCTGATACCAGACACATCGACTCTTAATTCATAACTGGTTTCCAACCTCTTGACAGCACCACCTTCTCTATCAGCATATCCATAAGGACCATAGATTGGGAACCCATCAAATGCCCATCCTATGATAGGAGAATGATATTTGTTTGTATTAGTTTCGTTTAATATATCTGCTCTATAAATTATACTTCCATCAATATCAACTGAAGTTGCAAGAACTTTTCTTCTAAGCTCTCTAGGAGCAAATGCATGAGTATACTCAATTTCATTACTGGAATCTAACGAAAGTGCTAATACACCATCATCTTGAGGAACTTCACCCGTCAACATTAACTTTTGTACTAAGTTAATAGTCCAAGATTTAATTTTTGCATTAAATTTAGCACCACTACCAGTTGCTACAACATTTAAGAAAGTATTGGTATTTTTATAACCAAATCCATTATTAATAATCTTTACATCAACAAGTTTACCTTNAANAATAATAGGATTTAAAATTGCACCATTACCATCACCTTCAATTTCGATAATTGGTGGTGAATTGTATCCAGAACCCTGATTATTGATAATAATATCAATAATTTTACCTTCCGATGATACAAGAGGACTTACCTGTGCATTTTCACCGTTTATAAGGGTTATTACTGGTTGTCTATTATAATTCAGAATTTCATTATCACCATAATTTTCGCCATGAGCACTTAATGAGATAGATTCAATATCTCCAGTAAATACTGGATTAATTTTTGCTCTAAAGTCTTGTCCCGCAAATGTACCAACCCCAATAGGACCTTCAATCTTTACTTCAATTGGAGTATATACTAATTTGTNAATTCCTGTTCCATTATCTGCAAAATCTAGGAATCTGTTGTTGATATAGTTGTAATCTTCACTAATACTATCACCAGTACTTACAATTCTTCTTTCGGCAAGTCTAACACTATTTTCATCTACTACACTTACATAATATTGAGTAGTTGATGCAACACCAACAGGGAATGCACCACCTTCATTGATAAATTGTACAACTTCTCTATCTTTAAGTTTATGATTATCAATATTGAGTTTATTGTCAAATATATCTACTTTACTTGGTTGGAAGTATAGTGTTTTATTCCTATAATCATAACCAGCGTTAACAACTTCAATAGAAGATATTACCTTCTTCTTTTCAAATGCTTCTATGGTCTGTAGACCAGATCCATATGTACTTAATCCTACAGTATTAACTCCAGCAATAGCATCATCTAATGTGCTGTGAAGTTTAATTGAAAATTCATCAACAAGATTAGCAAAGTAGATTGATTGATTAACTAATCCACCAATTACAGTTTGACCTTCGGATTTGTATATTACTTCCTCTTGTGGTCTTAATTTATGATATGTACTAAATCCAATTTTATTATTGGCAAGATCTATATCAATATATTCTGCACCTGCGTTAAAAGTAACTCTATGAGTAACATTAGATACACTACACTGAGCCTCTGCACCTGTACCCTGTCCACCAGTAATAGTTACTTTAGGTATAATCGTATAGTCAAAACCAGTTTCAATAACATCAATTCTCTTTAAAGAACCATTAATATTGCAAACACCTGTAGCACCAACACCAACATTGGTAGTTCCTGCCCCAACACCATCTTCAATGTGCAATGCTGGTGGATTAATTACGTCATAATTGGAATCACCAGATGAAGTAACCTCAATCTCGTCAATTTGACCATAATATACCAAATCACTAGATTTATAGTTTGTTAGTTCAACTCCATTGACAAACATACCAGTTTGCCCAGAAGTTGTATCAACTGGTCTACCACCTAACTTCGGTTTAGTGAATTTTCTAACAAGATCCTGTCTTTTAAGTGATTTTCCTCTAAAATCAAGTAATTCTAACTTATTATTTGTTACTGTACCAAAAACTCTTACAAAAATACCATTTCTAATATTTGATTTACTAGTAGCAAGACTAATTGTACTTGCATTAACCTTTTTTATGAAATATTGACCTTCAGGTATGCTAAGTGGGATATTATTATTAGCACTATACCAAACAGGATCACCAGTAAAGAATGGGTTTGATCCAATCGCCATCTGATACCCATTAAACTGCCCACTAAACAACATTGAAAGTGGTTTTGGATCTATTGGGGTATTAAAGTAATCTGGTAAAGACGGTGATACTGCATATGTGTTTTTACTGTCATCAATATACATATTCTGCATATTTGCAGACATATTTGCCAATTCTGGAAGATTAACCGCAGCAACTTTTGATATACCTCTTCTAACAATATAAGATACGTTTATAAGAGGAATATTGGCAGGTAAGTTAACATCAAAACTCTTATTATCTGCAACACCAAGAACACTAATATCATAAACAGTGCCATCATTAGCAGTTAAAGTACCAATATCTCCCAAAGTAAATATATGGTCATCAAATGTAGTTAATCTATATTGAGCAGCACCGTTAATTGCATTTGTTAATTTTACTATTCCTGCAATATCATATTCTGGTGTAATATTCAAAATCCAACTCTTAAGAATNTGATCTTGTGAATCATGACCAAGAGAAACAATCTCTACTTGATCTCCCTCTTGATAGTAGTTAGATGCTTGTCTATCAAAAGTTAAAGTACCAAGAACACCACTTATTTTTACTCTTATTTCCTCTCCAGCAGAATTAATGGCATATGCAAAATCTGGTGTCTCAACATTAGTCTCAACAGGAATAGGAATTGGAGAACTTAGACCAAAGAACTGAGTAGATGACTTAGATGTATATTCAATTTCATAATCAACCCCATCTACAGTTACTGTTAAAACACCACTATCAGGGAAACTAATAGTAGAATCAACATCTATCCAAACTTGATTTAAACCAACTGCTTCGGTAATCCTAGTTTTAGGATGTACTGAAAATTTGAATTGTTCGAGATCTGGATTATAGTCTAAACTTAATCTAAAGTAAGACATTCCATCTTTAATTATTTCCTCTACTGCAGTAATAGAACCAGTAGCTTTTACAATATGTTCTGTTTCATCTTGAAAAAGAGTTCTATTTACTAGATCGTTTGGATCTCCTTGTAATTGCTTAACAACTAAATCTCTAACAATTCTATAATCTGCATCTGATGCTTGCAGTAAAAAGTCCCTTGGTTTGACAATTGATACGTCAACACCAAAGATTACCTTAAAAAGTATATCAAAAGATGATGTAGAACCTTTAGCAGAATAAAAATCCTTTAATCTGGATACAATATTCTTCTCATTTACTGCATCAAAGAATTTAACCTCTTCAAAACCAGGGGTATATTGCCTCTTAAACTTCCTGTATAATTCAAATAGGAATAATGCATGTAAATTATAAACAACCGTGCTAGAGGCGTGTGTAGACACCCCTGTTTGACTAAAAATAAGACTATCGTCTTCTTGTCCCTTATAAGAGGTTATTCCACTAAATCCTCTTGAACAATTAACAAAAGAGACAGGAGTTTTTGATTCATAAGTGATAATTTCACTATCAATCTGAATTAAACCATTATTATCAGGAAAACCTTGTGTATTTTCTACTTCTATTGTATTAGAGAACAAATCACTATCAGAAGTAGTAGTTGTTGAGTATACTAATTCAGATAAATTCTCTAATTTTACATATTGATCAATATTATTAAGAATATCAGTCGGACCACCAGGAGATTCTAGAGATCCATAATAAGACCTAAGAAATCCCTGAAATTCAGGAAAATTCTCTTTTACAAAATTAGGAAGGTGGTCCTGTACTAAATGACGGACCTTTACTCTATTATGCATATTCCTATAGTCTTACGTAATCCCCATTAAGGTAGCTAGACGATACTATATATCCCGATCCTGAGAGTTCTGCTCCAGAAGCAATTGAATCGGAAACCATTGTCAATGCTGAAGATCCTGAACTTAACTGTAAGTACAAATCTTGCTTTCCAATGATGTCATTAGATTTTGGTAGAGCAGAAAACTCAATAATCTCATCTCCAGATACTTTTTTGGAGGTAGATATGATATTAACTGCGTTAATTAGTATTTCACCCTTTTGATAATCAATAGTACCTACATTTTTTCTTACAACTACAGGTTGTTGTTTAGCATCAAGTCTAATCATAACCATATCCCCTGTTAGCATGTCTTTATTAGGAACATCACTAAAGTAAACTGTACCAGTTACACCACTAATGCCAACACCAGAGGTCTTAACATTGTATCCAGCAGTATTCTTGATGTGAAATTCATTACCAAAACAAACTTCATATTCTGCAAACTGGTTCATTAAGACTCTAAGATCCCTCCTCATTTGTACATTTGTGATGTTTGAGGTTATTGAACTACCAGAATCATCAATCAACTTAAGGAATTTACTATATTTGAACCTTGAACCATACTTATTCAGGTCTGTAGACTTACTATACTTCTCAATATTAGAAGCAACTGTCTGTTTTAATGACGCTGCATCACCAGTATTGGCATTATAATAGACAGCAGACTCATATTCGATGTAAAGATACTTCAAATCAATGAATTCTGGGATAATTCCTGCAACTGCATACTTTTTAAGAGCAATTTTTAGGTTATCTTTGATGTTATTTGGTAAATATGTACCATTTTTAGGTTTAACAGTAATGTAAACCTTACCAAATTGAGGAGGAACTAACTCTTCACCACCAAAAACAGATACAGATTCAGTCTCTGGGAAGATTTGGGGTAAAATGGTCTCATAATCAGTAGCAGTTACCGCTCTATTTTGAGAAGCATAGACTCTAGGAGCAAACTTCTTAATAGAAGAGATGGTTTCAATCGCAGTACCACCACCAGATGCCTCATCAGCAGTCACAATAGGTGAAGATACCTTAATAGAGTTGCCATTATTGTCAAATAATCGCCCTACAAAGGTAAAATCAGACACTCCATTAGCATCTTGTGCTGCTGTAGTGATATAAGAACAAATAATGTAGTTACCATCCTGTAATTTACGTCCAAAAACACCATCACCAAAGAAAATTTCATATTTTTGGTCTTCAATTTCGTTCAAAAAGAAGACATCTTGAGTTGCGTCAACTTCAGTGATGTTATTGACGTACTTATACTTCCTACTAATGGAACTTGTCTTCGATTCTCTTACATCTATTCTCAATAAGGTGGTATCTATAGCATTGTTATTGAGAATAAACCTTTGATCCTTGTTTAAACTGTCATAGGTAAAGGATTCAGTAAGATATATGCCCTCATAAATGTCAATTCCTGAAAAAGTAGCAATTCCACCCGATACAGGGACTGTTATGTCCTCTGGGATGGAGAAAGTAAAGGATTGAGTACCAAAATTAGACGAACTAGTACATACAATACCCTTTCTAAGAGTTAAAGTAATAGGATTAGTACCTATATTTGCTGTAGATACAAAAAATGATATTTTTGCTTTAGCAGATATAGGTGATCTGGGTATATAACCAACATTTCTTGCTAATGATACAACATTTTCTCTTAAAGTTGCCGCATCAATAAACACCTCATTCGCTAACATGTTAGCATTATAAGAAGAGATGTATGTATTGTATGCTAAGGTGTCCAGAAGGATAGAAAAGTTCGATCCATCAAAATCAAAGTCCGTAAAGTCACTATTTGTTCGTAGATAACTCTTAATTTGACTTTTTATCTGGTCAAAATCTAAATTTGAAAAATTTACTAACGCCATTATTTACCTAGTAGGAAGCAACACGAATTCTAACTGTTGCGGTTGTGCATCAATTCCAACTATAAGGTAGATTAGGGTTACATTCATTGCATTACCTAAAAAATCGGGTTCTACAGTGACTGTATCTACTTCTACTCGTGGTTCATAATTTTCTATTACAGTTTCGATCTCTCTTCTTAAGTTATCTGCCGTAAAGGTGTCAATTGTCTCAAAAAGGAGTCTATTAACTGCACAACCAAGATCAGGATCAAATATTTTTTCACCTTGTATAGTTAATACAAGATTCTGAACGGAACGTGCAATGGCAGATTCATTCTTAAGCACCAAAAGGTCTTTAGTAATGGGATTCCTTTTTAAAGACAAACTAATATCTTTAAATCCAACGCTGGACCGCTCTAGAGGCATGATATTTATTAAGTATTAATATTTATTTAGCGACTTCCCAATCAGTTCCTACTTCAGAGGGATCATACAACTCCTCCTTACGTAAGTTTCGATTGCGTTTAGCAATCTTATCCAAATACTTGTCTGAATCTGTTTCAGTTAATAGACCACTATCTTTAGCGGTATAATCAGGGTTTACCCAAACATCCATGTTTTCGAGGGGGTAGGTCGTACTATATTTATACGGTTTCCGACCAATACCCTTTTCTTAACTTCCAGTCAGCATACATTTGACCAAAGACCATACCTTCGTTTGACTTTAGTTCAGCACCATCTAATATTTCCAACTGCCTTTTAGACAACTTCCCCTTTTGCATCTCTTTATATTCCTCTGGGAATCGAGCGATTGCGGCGGTTATGTCTTCTGGGTTCATTTGCCCTGACCTTTATATCTTTTAGGGGCGTGATTCCGAGACGTTGCGGCATATTTTGTATGCTTGCCTCTTCCTTGACGAGTTTTTTTCGGGGTAGTCTCTGATACTTGAACAGATCCGAATTGTCCTTGTTTAGTTCTGACGGGCATTACTATCTCCGTTGTGGTTGTACATCAATTTTATCTGGGTCAATATTATTCTCACTATCCGAGAAAAAGCGGTCAGCAAGATCTTGTAGAACATCACCCAACTCTTCCTCTGTGAGGCACTGATAAAGTACCTCATTATTATAGTATAAGTTGTATAAGGTTCCGTAAGACATTAGATCACCCTTGTCTTCTCGTGACCGACTCTGATACGAGGATCGCACCAAGTCTCNACGTCTGCTTCTTTGGCATCTAGACAGAATGAGACATCTTCGCCACACATGTCNTGAACATTACCAGACTCAAAGACTTGCATCTTAGGAGCAAACCAAGGATATTCGAGACGTTCAAAAACACCCTTACGAATCATAACCCAACCAAATCCTGTGTAATCGACAGTAAAAGGTTTGCGTCTCTTGCTCATAGACTCTACAGTCTCATGATTCATAACACCACCGTTCTTACGGAAGTCATCTTCGTCTAACCANTGAGCAACTGAGGTAGTATGCCCATCTTCAGTAGCATACCAACCAGCGACAATCTCCTTCTCAGGTTGAGCAACTCCGTCCTTGTCTGGTCCAGGTACTGCAAGATCGCATAATTGCCAGAACTTATTAGTGTCAAATACTATATCACTATCAATCCATAACTGATAGTCATACTTAAGTTTACCATCCCAAGGTATCTGCTTAGGACCACGTAGTACATTTGCTCCAAGACACTTGCAACGTGCAAAGTTAACCATAGAGGAGTAATCTTGAGAGATTTGAATACTCATCTGNTTTTGCACAAGGTCAAAGCAGAGTTGTACAAAACTCTTTAAGAACTGATACGAGCAGCCTCTACCAGGTAGGCAAAAGACTATTGCTTTACCTCGCATACGTTCTTTAATCTCATCGTAATTCCAATCTTCTACTGCTTTTTTCTTCGGTGCAGCAGCCTTCACCGTAAAACCTTTTGCCATTGTGGATAATTACCTTCAAGTCAATTTTAACTGTATAATNCTTATTTGTCAATAAGAACCTTCTGACATGTCCTTGTCTAATAAGTCATCGAATTCCTCATAATCTAACTTATCTGGATGCTCATCTATTTTTTCCTTCCAATGTTTATGGAAGGACTCTTCAGTAACGCAGGGGGCGATACATGTTTCTTTATCGTAGATATGATAGATTTTTTCAGGCATAAGAATGTCCTAGTAATATCTCAGAACACATAGTATATATTCNACCTTTTTGGGCGAATTTTTTCCTGAGAATTTTTTCATATACATTATAACACACTCTCGAATTGTCACCTCTGTAGGTTAGGGTCTCTATCCCTTTTTAAACGACCCTTCACGGCCGCTTCGCTAATCGGCACACGGTCACGAATCACTGNCGCANACGTCTACTGTCTAGTAGGCATGCCGCACGAATCACCTATAACGAATCGCCGTTGCCATCACGCACCGCAACGCCTACCAAAAATTAGACATAAAAAAAACCCCACCTTGCGGCGGGGTCGGTTGCACTCATTCGTGCTTATGCCATAACCCAACTTGCGATTCTGTCACGCTTGCGGATTTGGTTAATTGACCAGAGGTGACGCTTACCGTTTTTCTTAGTAGCGTTTAGGACTCCTGCTTTTTCCAAATCGAGCATAAATCCGTGGATTGTGCCTTTGTGTCTAGCAGGGTCTAGTCCCATTGTTCTGACCAAATCGCTGCAAGTGAGTTGACCATGACGAATGAGACCTGATCTAATTTTGCAGCGGATGAGTGAAGATAACATAGGTTGCGATCCTGTGTTGTGTGTACCCTTTTATTATAGTCAATAAAAAACCCCCTTAGTGGGGGATGCTCCTTATCGTAACATTTAGTTATATAAGGTTTTTGTGAATCCGACGGTAGGCAACCCATGTGATCGCTTGAATTTCGGATGCTGTTAGGATTTCGCCAGTCTCACTTTCTGTGATGCTGCTAATTTCCATTGCTGCTTTTCTGTAATCATCCTGAATTAGTTTGTATGTCTTTGGGGTCATGTTCGGTACATCCCTTAGAGTTGTTACCGTTCCATTCCATACATTGTAAGAATGACCATCAATAGTGCAATCGGTGGTTTTCCCGTTAGTGCTAATATTAGCATAAAAGGATTTTGTCTTTTGCCCTGAGAGAATCGCTTTTAAAGATTCATCATCACTTACGTTTTCAGTAATGATTTTAATTGCTTTTGCCTTTTGCCCTTTATAGGTGCAAGGTTTGCAATCGTTTAAATCAAGGTCATAAGCATTTGCCCTTAGC
>PBPW01000014.1 GCA_002725545.1 Fidelibacterota bacterium
CATAGGTTTCTCGTAAAAATTTTATGTATAACGATTAGAAGATACGATTAAGTTTTCACCCTTTCAATATATTCCCCAGAACGCGTATCTATTTTAATGAGGTCACCATTATCAATAAATAATGGAACTTGGATAGTGTAATCGGTCTCGACAGTAGCAGGCTTAGTGGCTCCCGTTGCGGTATTGCCCTTAACACCGGGTTCTGTTTCAATAACTTCAAGTGCGATATGCGCAGGTAATCTAATATCAAGAACTTCATCATTATCAAATAATAGATCAACATTGATACCAGGTTTTAAATAATTCCGATTATCATTAATTTGATCATTAGATACATTAAACTGTTCATAGGTTGCGCTATCCATAAAGATATAAGAATCAGAGTCACTATAAAGAAATTGCATTTCTTTAGCCTCTATTTTTAAAAACTCTAATTTTACCCCCGCATTAAAGGTTTCATCAATTATTTTTCCGGAAGATATATCTTTTAGTTTTGTACGAACAAAAGCAGGTCCTTTTCCAGGCTTAACATGGAGAAATTCGACAACTTTCATTCGTTTATTTTTATGAAGAATAACCGATCCATTTTTAATATCAGATGTATTTGCCATTTTATTTCCTTAAAAGGGGTGAAATATATAACTTAATTTTCTTTTTTTATAATTTTTTGGAATTCTTCTATTTTGAATAAATAGCTTGAAGATTTATCTACAAAATCAATGGCATCCTCCAACTCTAAAAGGCATTTATCTCTACTATTATCATATTTCGCATACTTAACTAAGTCTGACATAGATAAAATCTTAATTAAATTATTGATTAAACGCTCATCGAACGGAAAAATACTCCTATTCTGCTCTAATTCATCAGTTGTCATCTCAAGTGTTCGTATGAAAAAACTATTTTCAATATATTCTCTTATAATAAACGATAATTTGATGTAAAAATCTTTTTTATGACTTTTTTTAGCTAAGTCAGAGCTTTTCAAATCTTCTAATTTTTTCTTTGCAATAGATATAGAATTTTCAGTTTTAAATGGCTGCAGATCTTCAATTTTTGATGTTTTTAATCTTTTTTTCCAAAGAAGGATGATACTTAATAAAATAAAAAGAAGTAAAATAAATTGAAGGAGGCGAGTAAATGATCTTTTTAAATTAACTGGTACCGGTTCTTTAATGGGCAATATATCATTTGAAATATCTATTAAATCAGGGTTTTTTTCTTTAATTGATAAAATATCAATAACTATTTCTTCAGAAGCCATTGAATACAATAATAAGCTATCTTTATTCAAAATATTTAAATTTAATTCAGGAATAGCTATAGAGCCTGTATCCCAAAAAACAATTTCTAGTTCAGCAATAGTGGAATTATTTTTTAGTTTAGTCAATAAGCTTCTCAATTCTATAGAATTATCAAAATTCCATAGAGGAAATTGAATTAAATTTGAATCAGGATGATTAACATACAATGAGAATTTTATTGGCTCACCTATTGTGGTTTGCAATGTATCTACCGCAGTGATAAGCTCAATAGAATTGAATGATTTTTCTTTTGAACAAGCACTTAAAAAAAGGATGGAAATAATAATAGACTTTTTCAGAGAATTAAGACCGTCTTTCTCTTCGATTAAAGAAATTCATAATCGGCTCAACATAGTCTTCGTTTGTTGAAATATTGATTACATCAAATTTATTTTTCTTACAGTTATCATTAAATTTTTCCCAATTTTCACTAATCGATTTTTTTGATAGTTTTTTTTCTTTTTTTGATGAGGTATCTACCCAAAACTCATTTTCATTTTCCGGATCAAACATTTTAATCAAACCAAGGTCGGGTAGGCTTATTTCAGCAGGATCATAAATTCGAATTCCAATCAAATCATGCTTTTTATTTGCGAGTTTTAGTGAGCTCCAAAATCCATTATCTATAAAATCTGAGATCAAAAAAACGACCGCTTTCCTTTTTGATACATTCATTAAAAAATCTATTGCATTGCGAATTGCGGTACCTTTTTTGGATGATTTATGAAAAAGTACTTCCCTGATTAATCTAAGTATATGAGATTTATTTTTTTGAGGGGAAATATATTTTTCAACTTCAGAGCTAAATAATATTAATCCTACCTTGTCTTGGTTTTTTATTGCTGAAAATCCCAAAACTGCAGCAATTTCTGCGGCAAGATCGGATTTTAGCTGGTTAACTGTACCAAATCCTCCAGAATGGCTTACATCTACCATAATGTACACCGTAAGCTCTCTTTCTTCTTCATAGATTTTGACAAAAGGGGTATTATTCCTTGCGGTTACATTCCAATCGATCATCCTGATGTCGTCTCCAGGATAATATTCCCTTACTTCTGAAAATGTCATCCCCTGGCCTTTAAATGCAGAATGATACTCGCCCCCGAAAAGGTCATTAACCAAACCTTTTGTTCGTATTTCTATATGCTTTACCTTTTGAATTATCCTTTTTGGTATCATACTATAACTGTAAAACGATCTATTTACTTAGAGTTACAAAAAATATTAAGGGATTTCGATACAATCGAATAACCTTTGAATTATATCTTCAGATGTTAATTCCTCTGCTTCAGCTTCATAGGTTAGTATTATTCTATGGCGCAAAACATCAATACCAATATATCTTACATCTTCTGGAGTTATATAACCCCTTCCTTCCAAAAAGGCTCTGGCTTTTGATGCTAAAATTAAATTTATTGTAGCTCTCGGACTTGCGCCGTACTGTATTAGTTGCGAAAGATCTTCAAGATCGTGCTTAGCGGGATTGCGAGTAGCAAAAACTAAATTAAGGACATAATCCTCTACTTTTTCATCAACATAAATGTCGTTAATTGCTTTTTGAGCTTTAATAATTGAAGTTGCTTTTATTGTTGATTTTTTTTGCTTTACAATATCTGTCCTTGCGGATGATCTTAAAATATGACGTTCTTCATCTTTATTGGGATAATCAACTTTTAATTTCATCATAAACCTATCTATCTGGGCTTCAGGGAGTGGATATGTTCCTTCCTGTTCAATCGGATTTTGTGTAGCTAGGACTAAAAATGGATTCCCTAGCTTATAAGTTGATTCACCGATTGTTACTTGCCTTTCTTGCATTCCTTCCAAAAGAGCGCTTTGTACTTTAGATGGCGCTCGATTTATTTCATCTGCTAAAATAATATTTGAAAAAATTGGACCCTTTCTTGTTTCAAAACCACTTGTTTTTTGGTTAAATATTAAGGTGCCAATTAAATCAGCAGGAAGCATATCTGGAGTAAACTGTATACGCTGAAAACTTGTATTTATTGATTTAGCAAGAGTATTTACGGTAAGGGTCTTTGCCAAACCCGGCACCCCTTCAAGAAGTATATGGCCATTTGCCAACATACCAATCAATATTTTATCGATCAATTCATTTTGACCTACGATAACTTGACTAATAGCTTTTTTCAATAGGGGTACAAATTTTGAATCTTTGGCGATTCGTTCATTTATTTCGGATAAGCTAAATTCTGACATATTTTTTACTCTGTTAAATGTTTTAGTTCAGGAATTTGATTTAGTTCAAATCCCATATATTTAATTTCAAATTCTACATCTTTTACCATTTCGTGATTCGGGTATAATTTTATAAACTTATTGTATAATACCCTTGCAGAGTCATACTCTTTGAGCTCATTTGAATAAATGTACCCCTGCATAAATAAAGAGAATGGGACTTTATCGTTATTTGGGTGTTTTTCAGAAAATTTATCATACTCAATTATTGACTTAGAAAAGTCCTGTAAGTCTCTATAATAAATTTCAGCAATGAGATATTGTGCATCAGAAGCTTTAATATCTTTACTGAATTTTTTAATTATTTTATTTAATACCCTTAAAGCCTCTTTCGGCTTTCCTTCACTACGCATTTGTTCAGCTTCTGAAAAATATTCATCCACCGATTTAAATGTATCGCAAGAACAAAAAAAGAGAATAATTAAAATTGTAAAAATGTTCTTCATTGTAAACTCGAATTTGTAATACTTAAATTTATAAGAATTTTATATTTAGTGACTATATTGATTTAATATAATTCTGATCATAAAAATTTAAAATGCATATAAAAAACCTAATTGAATCTGATNAANACTAGAATCCTTTGAGTCTTGAGCATAATCTATCCTTATAGGGCCTACTGGAAGATTTAATGTGATTGCAAATCCATAGTTCCAAAAAAGATCATTGTAATTTATTTGGGCAGAAGAGTTATAAATATTTCCACCATCTGCAAAAAATACGCCTCCTAGCCTCCAAGGTAATGGAAATCTTAATTCCAAATTGGTTAGGAGCATAGCTGTTTTGCCAGATGGAATACTATTTGACTCATCTTCCTCATCAATTGCACCATCCCCATCATTATCATAATTATCCGTTTGATTTGTTAAAAAACGGAGCGGTCTTATTGCCCTAAGAGTATTGCTACCGCCAAGATAAAATTTTTCAAACAAAATAGTTTCATATTGATCATAGGCATCTGACCACCCTGCTATAGCTCCGCTATTTAACCTGGCAGCTAGTGTTATANAATTAAAAATAGTGACATAATTTCTAAAATCAATACTATACTTTACATATGATCTATTACCTCCTAGTGGCCCTCCGTAGCTATCTAATTGCGCAATAATCACATTACCACTTTTTGGATTTATAGGATTGTCTCTGTTATCTTGATTTAAATGAATCTTGAATTTTCTTTGCTCAATATCCTCACTAAATGCTGCTGATTCATCAAATCGCTCAAATGTCACCCCTAAATCCAGGTAAGATCTTTGCCNGTTCCATCTAAAGATATTCGAGTATTGAACACCAAATCTGCGGACATAGGGTCCATATTCATCGCCAAAGTTTTTAAATTGTTGAAAGAATAATTTTATTTGAGTTGGAAAATTGATCGATAATGGTCTTTGATTTGAGATTTTAACATCAATNCCTAATCTAGGAAAAATAAAACCCTCTTCTGTGGGAAGGACAACACTTCCATCGGTTTCAAATCTATTTTTAGTTCCAAAAATCATGCGATCTGTCCAATTTATAGATCCACCTAGGCCTACTAATGAACGCACACCAGGGACATATTCAATTTCATCCAAACCAAACTCAATAGCAGTCTCACCAACATTTTTAAACTCTCTTAGTCTTATCTCTAAATTTACTATTGAGTCCTGATCTATGATTGGGTGTGCGATTATATTTACCGATGAAAAGAATCCGACTTGAAGCAGATTACGCTTTGTTTTATCAATTTTCTTTTTATTAAAAAGCTCACCTTTTTTGAATTCAATTTCATTTCTGATGTATGTTGTATCTATGCGTTCAGCGCCGCTAATCCAGGAATCATTAATAATAATATTTTTTCCTTCATTAACCTGAATAATGATTTGAACCGAGTCTTCAATAACCTGCTCAACGTTTATTGTTGCAAAAATTTTTCCCTTTTCCTGAAGAGCTTCATCAATTATTGATAGCTTCTTATTAATTTTAATCGGATTATATGGCTGTCCTTTAAATAAGCCTAATTTTGCCAATATTTTAGCATTATTTACAGAATTGAGGCCCACGATCTTTACATCTTTCAAAAAATACTGACTACCCTCACTGATAATAAAAAAAATATCTACTAAACCATTATTTACAATAAATGAATCCCTAACCGTCGTTTGAAGAAAGCCTTTTGAGTTGTAATAGTTCTTAATATTTATTGCATCTAGCTTTAAAAGTCTTCTATCAAATTCTACTGAATTAAATGTAAGTATTGAGGGGGGTTTGAGTTCAAGTTGGCTCTTAAGTTCATTGGAATTAATATTAAAATTATCTATGAATAAAACATTATTTACTGATATTCTTTCATTATTTTGAGCATATAGGCAAAAAATAAAAATTGAATTGTTAAAAAAGAATTTTATATTTTTCATATATCTCAGTCTAATATACTCTTCGAACGCGGAACTTCATTTGAACTTGTCCGCTTTCATCTACATTACCAATGACTGAGAAATTAGGGTTTAACTTATATTCAACGCCCACCTTGTTTTTATAAGCTGCTTCTAATGAAAATGATCTTTTATAGCTTAAGCTAAAGTTTTGATTCAGTCTTGCATTGATACTGAATTCTTCACCTTGATTTGGATTAATAAGTTCTGAAGCGCCAGAAATTTGAACATCTTCAATAATTCCTGAAGATTTTAATCCTGTAGATTTTATAAAATTTTTCTCAAGTTGACGCTCTAAATATGCACCTAAAATAGTTTGGGCTTGAGTTCCAAGGCCTTCTGTAGAAAAACCCTCTTCAGACACACGTGTATTAAAGGTTAGTAATTGAAGAATATCGCTTTCAGAATAACCCTTATCACTATCAAATCTCCATTCTGGGTTATCAAAGGGACCAAGAACGCCTAGCATTATTTCTGCATCACCAATCTTAGTTGACGCAGATAGTTCTAAAAAGGGATTAAATCCTTGCCCATCAAAAACCATCGTTCCTTTAAGATCCTCAAAGACGTCACCAAGATAGTAATAAATTTGTCCTTCAATAAATTCAATTTCCCCTGAATAATTCCATGTATCGCTGTACAGTTTTGACATACCAAGCTCTCCAGAAATTTTTGCGTCAATCTGAGAATTGCGTATTGAAAATGTATCCTCAATGGGAAATCTGATATTATAATTTGTAATTATTTTTTTTGATTCATCGGAGCTATTATTTATCTCATTTGTCGTAAATTCTTTATAGATGGCACCATTCCTAGCGTTGATTGTACCCGATATATCAATTGTATCTTTTCCTGTAATCAACAAATCAATATCAGCATAGCTTTCAATGTCTTGATTCAAAGAGCGGTAAAAAATATCTTTTCCATTTGCACTTATATTATATCTTGGCTCAAAAAACTTAGTAAAGTCTATATCCCCTTTTATGGTAAAATTATTTTTATTATAAATCTTTGATTGAGAATTATTAATTGAACCATTGAAGGGATTAATTACCATGATATTATTATTTAATAACGCATTAGCAGAAATTAAATTAATAGGTTCATCCATTAATACCGTAAAAACACTTCCATTTTCAATTTTCAGGCTTCCATTTCTAATCAATCTTTTCACTGGGCCATTGATATTTAAATCAATATCTATTTTTCCAATAATTGAATCGATATCTGATATATAATAAGATAAAAACTCAGCTGAACGAAAATACCCGCTTGATCTTAGATCTAGCGTTGCAGTTGGTGAAATTTTTCTAGACTCTGATGCAATATCAATATCAATTGGAATAGATGCGCTACCTTCAATATGATTTTGATTCCAATCAGAATAAAAATTTTCAAAGACTAATCTTTTATTTTTGTAAAAGCCTTTGCCTTTTACTTGCCCTAATGGAAGCCTACCCCAAAATGCATTAGCAATTTTTCCATCAAGATAATATTGCGTTTTATTCGTAGTTCCTTTTATCGAAAAATTTCCTGTGTACTGGCCTTTTATACGTGATAGTATATCATTAGATAAATCGGAAAATAAAGATAGGTCAATATTTCTATATTTAGATTCTAAATAAGTTTGTTGAGCTATTTTATTATCTAATGGAAAAGGGAGTTTTCCTTTTATCTTAAGACNAGACCGATCTCCATCCACAAGTGAAAGACTATCAATAGATAGTAATCCATTTTGATAAAAAGCGTCTACATATAAATCATCAAATGCTTGATAGCTATACGATCCATCTTTGATGCTAAAATTAAATTTAACCTGCTCCATCTTTGTATCTTTAGGAAAGAAAATTTCTCCAAATAAATTTCCTTTAATTTTTTCACTTCCTTTAAGTTTAATTAATGGAAGCAAATCTGTAGTAACATTAGAAAACTTAACTTTACCAGCAAATGGATTTGTATCAAAATATCCCTTTACGATTCCATCATCCACATGAATTTCGAATGGCTCTAAACGAAAACTATTGCTTGAGAATTTTATTTTCAACTTGGAAGGATTAATTAAATAATGATCTTGATATGCAAATTGCAATTGATCAATAATTAATAACGAATCACTTATTAAGCTACCATTCATTTGAAAAAAGTCTTTTTTGTTTCGTAATTCAAAGCTAGAAATTGTAATGATATTCTCATTGAGGGAAAATTGACCATTACCACTTTCAAATGAAAATTCATCCCAGGAGCCATCTTGAAACTTTGTTCTGATGACCCCTTTATCAAAATTATTCAGATTTTTTAATTTTGCAAATAATTCAAAACTGGAAAGTTGGATATTTTTGTATGCAAAATCACTAATAATTAAATCTGCATCAACAGCAATAGTATCAAAAGATCCATTTAAAAACATTGAACCTGTTGCGCTACCGCTTGATAGAGTGTCTGACCAAAAATTATTTATCAAATTAGTTGAAGCATCGGTTAATGATAAATCAAGATTTATCAACTCTTCTTTGTAATTTGCATCACCTTGAATTGTAACTATCGATGGACCTATTGATAACATCACAGGATTAATGATCGACAATAATGAATCAGAGTATGATACTCCTCCAGAAAACGATGAAGGTTCACCTTTAAAAATTGATGATTCGCTTACATCTGCATTTAAATCTAAAGATGTAATTAACATTTTCTCAAAATGCCCATCAATAAGCAAATATCCCGAAATACCAGTTTCTCTGGAATCTAATACCCACTGACTGAAGTCTAAATTATCTAATTTTAATATTCCATTAAATCTGCCTTGCTCTTCAATAAGTCCATTTAGAGAAAGAATTGCATCATTACCTGCCAGCTCTAATTGATTCAATCGAATAAAGCCAGTATCGCTTTTTAATTCAAAATTACCTACCATATTTAAACCAAGATCATTCCTAACTTTAAGTTTTCCTTTATAATCAGTAAGGTCAGATTCAAAAGTGAATTCAGCTGAAATACTAGATAGTTTAGGCTGAAGCGGAAATTCTGAAAAAATCGATTCTGGAAGTTTATATTCATTTAATTCAATTTCAGCATATATATTAGAATTATCGCTTAAATCATATTCAAAATACCCGGCAATATCAATTTCATTAATACTGGCTTCATTTAAATCAATCGAAATTTTATCTTTCGCTATAAAGCCTTTTACGCCTTTAGTTCTAATATTAAATGAAGGTAATAATGAAGAGAGGTTGAATTGGTTTAAATCTACTATNATCTTCTCANTATTATTAGCTATTGCNCCATCTAAAAGAAAATTTAGCGATCGAGTAGTGTCATCGTAAGGAATATATAGATNTCCATCTATACTTAGGTTATTTATGTTTATNGGTAGTTTGCTTGGGTCAAAATTAAAATTTTCATTTTTACTATCGCTNTGAAAATTAAAAGATGGCTTGATAACAGCATTTGAAACATCTAATTCATTTAATTTTATTCTTCCCATTATCAAAGGAACGATTTTTATTCTTGCATTAATTAAGGGAAATAAAACTGAAGTGCCATCAACATTATTTAATATCACGTCTTTTGAAGAAATACCTGTCAATAAATGNCCAGAAAATGTGCTATTGTTTAATGACCAGCCTGCGACACTTAATTGATTGTTTAAATACTTTTCAATTCTACTTTGCCACANATTTGGTCGAAATAAATATATCAATAAAACAAAAAATGTAATTATTGAAAAAATTAATAATTGTTGATGATTTTTTCTCATTTTATAATTGAAGCTATACACATTAGTATGAAATTACATCTCTTGAGTTCCATAAACAAAAAAAGCACACTTAAAAAGTGTGCTTTTTTTAATGATGAATTGATTTAGAATTAATCTACAACTTCAAAATCAGCATCTTCTATTTCGGCATCATCCTTTTTCTTATTTTTCCCTTTTTTCTTAGATGAAGTTGCTTCATCAGCTTGAGGAGATCCATCTTCTTTAGCGGAATCATACATTTTAGACGCAACAGCATTCCAGGCATTATTTAATTCATCTAAGCTAGATTTAAGACTTTCAATATCCTCNCCATCTTTAGCAGATTTCAATTTATCAACAGCATCTTGNAGTGATTTTTTCTCTGATTCATCTAATTTATCTTTATATTCATCAAGATTCTTTTCNGTTTGATANATTAATTGCTCTGATTGATTNTGAATATCAATTAACTCTCTCTTTTCTTTATCTTCGGATTCATGTTTTTTTGCATCATTAACCATTTTTTCAACTTCTGAATCTGAAAGTCCACTTGAAGCTTCAATTCGAATACTTTGCTCTTTACCTGTAGCTTTATCTTTTGCTCCAACATTTAAAATGCCATTTGCATCAATATCAAATGTAACCTCTACTTGCGGAACGCCTCTAGGNGCTGGTGGAATTCCATCTAAATGAAATCTTCCAATTGTTTTATTATCTACAGCCATCTCTCGTTCTCCCTGAAGGACATGGATTTCAACAGTAGTTTGATTGTCTGCTGCAGTTGAAAAAACTTGGGATTTCTTCGTTGGAATCGTAGTGTTTCTTTCAATTAATTTTGTTGCTACACTTCCAAGGGTTTCAATTCCTAGCGAAAGCGGAGTGACGTCTAAAAGGAGGATATCATCTACATCACCAGCTAATACACCACCTTGAATTGCTGCNCCAAGAGCTACAACCTCATCGGGATTCACNCTATGGTTTAAATCTTTTCCAAAAATTTCTTTAACTTTTTCTTGAATTTTTGGTATTCTTGTAGANCCTCCNACTAAGATAACTTCGTGAATATCTGATGTCGATAGGTTTGCATCCTTTAATGCTTTCTTACAAGGGTCAACTGTTCTGTCAACTAAATCTGAAACAAGTTCTTCAAATTTGGCACGTGTTAATGTCATATTTAAGTGTTTAGGACCTGATGAATCTGCAGTGACAAAAGGCANATTNATTTCAGTCTGCTTAGAGCTTGAAAGTTCTTTTTTAGCTCCTTCAGCAGCCTCTCTCANNCTNTGGAGTGCCATNGGATCTTTTGTTAAATCAATTCCATCGCTAGATTTAAATTCACTAGCAATCCAGTTTATAATCTTTTGATCAAAATCNTCACCACCAAGATGCGTATCACCATTTGTTGATTTAACTTCAAAAACTCCATCACCAAGCTCAAGAATAGATATATCAAATGTACCNCCACCTAAATCAAATACTGCTACAGTCTCCTCTTTTTTCTTATCCAATCCATAAGCAAGAGACGCAGCTGTTGGCTCATTAATAATTCTTCGAACATTTAATCCTGCAATTTTACCTGCATCTTTTGTTGCTTGGCGCTGTGAGTCATTGAAATATGCTGGAACTGTAATTACCGCATCTGTAACTTCACCGCCAAGGTGCTCTTCAGCGGTTTGCTTTAATTTTTGCAATACCATTGCACTAATTTCAGGAGGTGTATATGATTTATCAGAAATTTTTACTTCAACTGAATCTCCCTTACCTTTAACAACTTTGTAGGGAACATCTTTTATTTCAGAATTAACTTCCTTAAACATTCTCCCTACAAACCTCTTAATTGAAAAAATAGTATTTTGTGGATTTGTAACGGCTTGACGCTTTGCTGGTTGCCCAATTAATCGATCATCTTCTTTAGTAAATGCAACTACCGATGGAGTTGTTCTCCCGCCTTCAGAGCTACTGATGACAGATGGCTCTCCCCCTTCAAGAACAGCAACACATGAATTAGTTGTACCTAAGTCAATACCAATAATCTTTCCCATTTTATTTCTCCTAAATTTAAAAAATGTCTTTATATTAGTATTGAGCAATAAATATGCCAAACCACCTAATAAATCATTTTGACATGTATATATATAATAGTATGCTATATTGGCATACTTATTTATAATCTAGGAGGATTTTTCAGATTTTTTTTGTTTTTTTTGAGGAATTGGTAAAAACTCAAATTTACCA
>PBPW01000015.1 GCA_002725545.1 Fidelibacterota bacterium
GAGTTGTATTAAACTCATCTGTAGCACTTAAAATCAATGCCCTATGAATAAGAGGTATTAGAAGCCCTTTAAGTCCGAAATTATTCCAGCTTAGGTCTAGAGGAGAAGATAAAAATAAAATTTGCCCATCATTGGATTGGATTTCAAGCAAAAATGGATCGCTATTATTCAAAGAGAGTATAGATTTTTGAAATTTTTTCAACTTTAGCTGATTGTACTTATATATTTTTGGAAGCGACAGGTCTGGATCGCGTAAATTTAGTTCTTGAAAAATAGGATTTTCTCTGTCAACTATTTCAACTGAAAAAAATGATTCTCCTCCTGCGGAAATCATTTCTTGAAATATAGGAAGATTTAAATTTGAAATTACCATTTCTTCTAAAAGACTATAATTATTACCACTAAACCAAATTATTGAGCCACCTCTTTGAAGAAAGGCTTTTAACATTTGAATTGCTTTTGGTGATAGATAGCTTGGGTCTAATAATATGAGTATATCTGTTTGGTCTAAGAACATCATATCTATTGTAAGCATTTCCTTAAGCTCGATATCTAAGAATCTGCTTTCACCGCTAATTGATTCCAGCGCTGATTTGATCAAAAATGAATCATTAATATTTGTTGTAATTACTTTACATGAGATCTGCTTAGGAATGTTTAGCTCAAAAGTATTGATGTTATCATAAATAAATTCATCTTTGCTTATTTGCATCCTTCCTTTAATTACGCCGCTCTTTCCAGGGTAAGCCTGGAATAAAAAGCCTTTGACTCGTTTAGGTTTGAAATGAGAAATGATTTGCCCTATACGATCATCGTTTAAGTAAAGCTCTATAGGGATATTACGTTTCTCTAAATTGCTTGTATTCTCAATTTTTGAATTAAGTTTTAAAAGACGATTTGGTAGTTTTATTTGATTTATTGAAGAAACTTCTTTTATTGAAATATTATCAGTTGAGCTTTCATTTTCAGAAAAATAAAATTGCCAATCTTTATATTTTTCAGGGAGATTTGACGGAGGACTTACTGGAATATCACTTAAAATAAAACATTCTTTATTTGGAAATTCTGTATCTATATCTTGTAAAACCGAATCGATGAATGACCATAAATTATCACGTCCCATTGAATGTTTAATTTTAAAATCCTTTGGATCAACCTTTACCCCCTCTTCGATATAATCATTATATATAAGTTTAGGGGGATTAGTTTGGTAAACTTTTAGATTGGTAACACCATCAAAAGCATTAAGAATTTTTGTAACTAGTGAAATATTACTATCAAAAAAAGATGTTCCGCTCTTGTTTACACCAAGACTTGCAGAGTTATCTATAAATATTATTGAAGTAGATTCTTTTTTGCTTGATACCCAATTTGAATTGTTTAGTATAATTGGACCAGAACACATTAAAACTAANCATANGATAATTAGNGTTCGAACNANGATTANNAGCCATTGTATAATTCGTAATTTTTTTATTGATTCNCCTTCCAGTGCTTTAATATGCTGAATTGATGGAAATTCAACTGTATTATTAGTCCGCCTGCTAACAAGATGAATTATCAAAGGGATGAAAGAGGCAAATAAAACCCAAAGTACCGATGGAAAAAGAAAAGACAACTTATAATACTCCTACTAACATAGTCATAATTATTGCTGATCCAATTGGAATTCTAAAATTGTCATCAAGNGGGAGCGGTAAAGTTTCAAAAAGCATTGCCGACAAAGCTCCAAAACCTGAAATGTAAAATGGCAATGGGTCGTAACAATATGCTNCTANTAAACATGCAATAAGACCTCCTAAAAACCCCTCAAAAGACTTATCATATATTTTTAACTTACCAAATTTCCTACCAATCAAAGCTGCAAACGTATCGCCTATGCTCATAAATATTAGAGAGATTATAGCAATATATTTTGGGAAGACTAAAATAGTAACTGAAGCGGAAATCATTACCCATGTTGCACCNGTAAATTGCCCTTTTAATTCATGCTCTCGAAGCATTTTATCAAAAAATATTATAAATAATTTTTTAATTAATTTTGATTTTGTTCTAAAATAATCAGCTAAAATAAAAAGGGCTGTAAAGGTAATAATTATTATTTTGAATTTGTTTTGGTCAGGAATTATAAACCAATAACCAAATGGAATAATTAGATTAAATAGATGAATAGCTTTACGTTGATATTCATGAATNGAAATCATTTTTCATTTTGAAGTTTATCAAAAATATCTTGTAAATCAAGGATACTGACAATTAAGTCTATTTTTGCTGGTTCATCAAGAACTGTTCCGGAAATAATAGATTGATCTAAAACTGTNTAAGGTACTANATCTTCATCTTGCTGATATGATACTTTACCAAGNTGGAGTTTTGATTTAGATAATTCTTCCTTTGCTTTATTTAAACTNAGNCCAAATAACTGAGGTACTTGAAAAAAATCTGGAGGCAANCCCATNCTTACTGTTAATTGAAGNCCATATCCCTTTTTAATTTNATCTCCAAACTTTGGGAATTGCCAAGCAATAGTCCCTCGTTGATAGTCAGGATTATATTCTGTATAGATTGTATCAATATTTAAACCTAATTGTTGAATTGAAATTTCAGCGCTTCTTCTAGATTGTCCAACAAGATTTGGAACTTTAATCATTTTTTCCTGTTGAGAAATTTTTAGCCTGATAGTTCTGCCTTTTTTTACTCTATTTCCAGAAACTGGATACTGATCAATAACCGTTCCCGGTTCAACTTTTGATGAATATAGAGTATCAAATACTTCACCTTTAAACCCTTCAGCATTTAACTCTTTTAATGCGCGATCAATATTTTTACCTTGTAGATTCATTACAATTACACTATTGCCTTTTCTAATATAAAATGGCATAACTAACCAATCGAAAATTAAAAAAATAATAGCCGATGAAATTATCAGAGCAATTGTGAAATTAATTATTTTGTTCAACATTTTCTAATTCTTGCTGCAAACATTCCATCAACATGATCNCGTGGCGGAAAAGTTTCAAGGCAATTTTTTTTATTTATCCATTCTCTTGGAGCAAGGTTGTCTATTGATTCTAATTTATAATTCGAATTTAATTTAAGAAATGAGTCAATTACATTCCAATTTTCTTGGTTTTCCATCGAGCACGTAGCATAAACAATAACTCCATTATTTTTTAAAAATTTTGAAATATGAAATAATATTTTTATTTGATAGGCAGACATTTTATCAGTGTCTTTACTATCTTTTCTCCATTTAATATCTGGATTTCTACTTATTACGCCAGTTCCAGTGCAAGGCGCATCAATCAATATTCTATCTGCCATCGGAAAGATATCCTTAGTTGCATCCTTAACCTTCCAATCAATTGATAATTCTAGCTCATTGCAGCGCTTAAAACTTTTAGCAACTTGACTTGAATTAATATCAGAAGCAAATAAATTTCCAGACTGGTTCATTTTTTGAAAAATATAAATTGATTTTGTACCTGGCGCTGCGCACACATCAAGAATTGTTTCAGAAGGCTTCGGGTTAAGAATTTCTACTACAGCACCAGCAGCTCTATTTTGAACAAATACTTTACCGCTTAAATGGATTTGACTTGATAAAATTTTTCTTAGCCCTGAATTAATTCTAATAAAATTTTTTGAATTAGGGCTATTAGACCAACTAATTCCTTGGTCTAATAGCCTACTCTCAACTTTATCAATAGGAAGGTTTATTCTTAAATCAGTGCCATGGCTTTGATTCAAATAATCAATTAATTTATTAGTTTTTGATTTTCCAAACTGATTAACCCAATTAGCTATCATCCAATCTGGAAAGGATTGCCATGAGGCAAGATCTTGATTTGGGATAGGCATTTTTTTATTTATGGAATGNGCTTTCCTAAGTACAGCGTTAATTAATCCAGAAAGTTTTTTGTTTGTAATTTTTTTTGATAACTCTACCCATGAATCTACCGCTGCATGAACTGGAATATTGTCATCCATTATATATTCATAATAAGCTAGGCGTAAAATACTTAAAACTTTGGGNGGTAGTTTNTTGATGGGTTTATCCAAAGATAGTGAAATCCAGCTATCTAATCTTCTTTGCCATCGAACAACTTCATTTGATAAAACCATTGACCGNCTACGTTCGGAGGATGAAGTATTATTTTTCNTATAATACTCATGCCTAATNGACTTCAGTTGATGTTTTGTTGAATCAAATTGATAAACGATGTTAAAAGCATGATATCTTGAATTNTTTTCTTTAATCAAAGCTAAATCCAGAAGTATAATTTATTCCTCTAATCCAATCGATTGCGGACATTCTCTTTTTGCCTTCATATTGTACACTTATTAATTCTAATTGAGAGTCAAAACAAGAAATCAAAATTTTATCATTGATATGAGTTATTGAGCCGGGAGGACTTTTTAATGGATCTTTAACCAATCTAGTATCATATATTTTCAATCTTTTGCCATTTAATAATGTGAAAGCACTAGGAACTGGAGATAATGCTCTAACTTTTGAATGAATACTCTGAGCTGATTCNTTCCAATNAATCTTACAAAAAGATTTATCAATTTTAGGGGCATATGTTGCTTTTTTATCATTTTGCTCTAAAGCTNTAAAGCNCGNGTNATTAATTTTATCTAATGATTTAAGTAATAATTCTGCACCACTGGTAGACATTTTTTTTGAAAGGCTTTCATAATTATCTTTATCATCTATTAAAATTTTCTCCTGTAAAATTATTTTACCTGTATCAACTTTTGGCTTAATAAAAAAAGTGGAGTTTCCAGTTACTTTGTCACCATTAATTAGAGCGTGCTGAATTGGCGCTGCCCCTCTATACCTTGGTAATAAGGATGCATGAAGATTAATAGCGCCAATTTTTGGTATTTCAAGAAGAGTATTTGGTAAAATTTTAAAGGCGACAACAATAAAGATGTCTGGTTTTAATTTTTTTGCCCATGTCTGAAGATTTGTGTCAGAAAGGTTATCCGTTGTAAATAAATTCTGATCAAAATCGATCGCCAAGCTTCCTAATGGAGTAAAGCTTTTATCCATTGATCGCTTCATTCTTTTTGGTTTATTGCTAATAACACCAACTAANTCGTGATCAGAGCTATAAAGAGCTTTGAGTGAGGGGCAAGCAAATTCAGGATTGCCCATAAAAATAATTTTCATCTAAAACCTGCCAACAAGAAATGGATTAATAAAAATACTATAGCTTGGAAGCTCTTCCAGATTCCAGCTTTCTAAGTGAATTTTCTTTAATCAATTTTAAATCTTTATTTATGCCAATTTTTTCAGCTTTTGAAACTCTATCTATAATTAAATTGCCATTAAGATGGTCTATNTCATGTTGGATTACTCGCGCTAANAGCCCATCAAATTCTTTTGAAAATGCTTTACCATTTCTNTCTTGATANTTAAGAGTTATTTTATTTGACCTTTTGATATCCAAGCGTATATCGGGCACAGATAAACATCCTTCGTTTAACCAGGATTCACCATGAGAATCAATAATTTCGGCGTTTGCAAAAACATGTATAGATTCACCTTCTTCTTCTATATCAGAAATATCAACAATGAATAATTGGAGATCTACATCAATTTGATTGGCCGCTAATCCAATTCCATTTTCCTCATACATTGTATCAAACATATTTTCAATCAAATTATCAAGATTGTCAAAATTTTTAATCAATTCACATTTTTTACGTAAAATGGAATTTCCATAATGCACAACTTCCTTAGCTGCCACTATTAATTTTCCTCAATAGTATCATTTTGATTTGCGCCATCTTTTTTAGCAAGGCTTGAAACAGATGCTCGGTTAATTGTTATTTTAGTATTTGAATCAATTTGCAGNAAAACCGCTTTTTCATCTTTACCTTTAAAACCTGCTACCGTGCCATGAATTCCACCAATCGTAATAATTTTATCACCCTTTTTTAATGCCTGTATCATCTCTTGTTTTTCCTTTTGGCGCTTTGCTTGAGGGCGAATCATTAAAAAATACATAATTGCCAGAATTAGAATAAATGGGAAGTAAGCCATTATTCCAACACTTTGACCTGTTTGAATAAATAAAAATAACTTCAATTATAACTCCAGATTTCTATATAAAAATTACCTAAAATCGATTAAAATATTAAACTATCTTTGGATGTCTAATTTTATTTGGATAGTTGTACCTCCACCAATTGTGCTTGATATCACTTTGATTGTTCCATGATGGATTTCATTAATTATTCTTTTTACGAGAGAAAGACCTAAGCCCCACCCTCTTTTTTTTGAACTAAAACCTGGCTTAAAAATATTTTTCCAATCTTTTTTATTTATTCCAATTCCATTATCTGTTATGTCTAAGCAGGCATAATTTCCTTCTTTTGTTACAGTAATATCAACCTTACCCTTAGAAGATTTGATAGAATCAATCCCATTTCTGATTATATTTTCAATAGCCCATCCAAGTAAAATTTCATTACCTTTAATAAAAATGTCCTTATCTTTCGAGACATTCAATTCGGTATCTTTTCCTAGAGAAGGCATTCTTTTTCTTAAATATTTTATTTGCGCATCAATCAAATTATTAATCGAAATTCTTTTTAAAACCGATTTCGATCCCATTTGACTAAATCTTTCTGCTATCTGCTCTAATCTCACCATATCTGATTTCATTTCATTGGCGGTGTTTAATGCATCATTAGGATGAGATTTTATTCTTTCTACCCATCCAATTAGAGCTGAAATTGGAGTACTTAGCTGATGAGCTGTTTCTCTTGCCATTCCTACCCATATTTGTCTTTTTTCATTTTCTCGAATAGAGTTAAACCCTAAAAATCCGATAAAAATAAATATAGCTACCATGAATATTTCTAACAATGGTAACCATCGTAATTTCTGAATAAGGATCGAATCTCCATAGTGTAAATAGCCCAGTAAGATTGTTTGATCTGAATTAGTATCAAAATAGTTTATTGGTATCGGATCGTTATTTTGATCCATTGATTTAACTAAGCCTAGTATCTCTTTTTGATCTAGGTCTTGATCTAAATTTCTAAAATATAAGGGAATATTTGAGCCATCTGTATAAATAATGGGAAATTGAACCTTTTTTATTATTTCATCAAAAACAAATCCAAGATTTGCATCATTCTCTTCATTGATTGTTTTTGCTATGATGCGGGAATAAACTGTAACAATTTGTCTATTATCTTCTCTTAATTGAACAACAATAGAATTAGAATAGAAAATTGTTCCAGCAACTAATGCTAAACCAAAAAAAAGTAGACCAATTTTAATTTTTGTACCGGTTGTATAGGTAATCATATAATTTTTTTTCGATAAAAACCAAAACCAATTAGACCTAACGATAGAAATAAACTAAATAAAGAAATTAAGAGACCAGTTTCAAAGGATGATTTATCATAAATAAATTCAACTTTGTGACTACCCTTAGGTATGAATACACCTCGAACCAGACCATTTACCTGAAAGGTTTTGATTGGTAAGTTATCTATAAATGCTTTCCATCGTTTTGGGTAATAAACCTCGCTAAGTACTAAAAACTGCTCTTCATCAGATTCAGTTTCGATTACTATTTTATGAATAGAGTGATTAATGGATTTAATTTTTCCAATTTTATTTATCGAAAAATTATCTGATTCGAAAATTAGGGCTTTTTCCTTTGGATTGAACTCTGGATTAGTGATTCTTTGCCAAATTTCTGATTGATCAACTCTCTCAATATCTTTTACGAACCATGCTCTTGGCAAAAAATCATTTAATTGGTAAATAGCTGTTGGTAGACTTCCTCTAGAAGTGCGCATAGATCCTTTTTTAACCAAGGTTAGACTAGGATGGGAAATTTGCTGAGCATCTGGAAGGATTAAATATTTAGCATTAAGCATTTTTAAAACTGGAAAAACTCCAGCATTCTGGGTATTAATTAAAAAATCATTATATATTTTGAGTTTCGCAGGATGATATCCTCCAATTGATTCAAGTCCAAAAGCTGCAAAACGAGAATCACCAAATAGCTGGCCTGCAGGGTAGATTCTAAATTTTTCCGAGTCATTTGAAAGGTAATTTACAATTTCATCGGGTCTATAATACTCCCTAACAAATCTTTTTGATATCAATTGCGATCCTCTTCCGCTAGATCTATCAGGTTCTATTATTTTCTGATTAACAATCATTAAATCCAGCGTTACTAGAATTACCACAATTGCTAAAAAAGTATTTTTGTTTATTTTATTAGTAATCCAAAGCCAAATGAGGGTGGAGAATAATCCTACAAATAATAACATTGCCCAGGCATCCTTCAGCCATAGATCCCAGCGCAAAGCATTAATCATTTGTATTTGAGATGCATCTCGGACAGCAGGTATAGAAAAATACCCTTGAATAAACCTTTCAATGCTTGATGATGCAAAAATCAAAGTTATAAATAACAATACAAATGGGATCAAGCTAGGATAGAATGATTTTAATATTGCTTCCTTTTTTAATTTTAAAATTAAATCGAGACCAAATGCTGCTAAAATAGCAATATTAAATTGAACCAATATCAGGATCATATG
>PBPW01000016.1 GCA_002725545.1 Fidelibacterota bacterium
TTGGTGTTCTCACTTTTCCTCAAATCATTGCGAACTCTAGTAATGTTGGAGTAATAAAAATTGCTCAGAAACTAGGCAAAGATCCATTATATAATCTTTCAAGGGATTATGGATTTGGTTCTTATACAGGAATTTCATTTCCTGGAGAAACTCAAGGCGTTTTAAAGCAAAAACGCGATTGGAGTCATATGTCTCTCGCATCGGTTTCTATTGGTTATGAGGTTGGAGTGACAGCGCTTCAAATCGCATCAGCCTATGCCTCAATTGCTAATGGCGGGGGATTATTAAAACCTCAAATAATTCAACAAATCATTAATGATAAAGGAAAAGTGATTTATTCTGCCAAACCTGAACCTATTCGAAAAGTTGTCAAAGCCGAAACTATGTCAATTATGAAAGATATTTTAGGAAAGGTAATAAATGAAGGTACTGGCTACAAAGCTGATATAGAAGGTTGGTCCATAGCAGGTAAAACAGGAACAGCTCTAAAATATATGAATGGCGGCTATTCAAAAAAATATATATCTAATTTTGCAGGTTTTTTCCCTTCCGAAAACCCCAAAATCGTTGGAGTTGTTGTTTTGGACGAACCTAACTATGGATTGCATTGGGGCGGGTATGGAGCTGCTCCCCTATTTAAAAGAATTGCTCAAAGAATAATTAATTTAGATGACTCTTTTGAGCATCATAAATCAATAAAAAAAGATAAGAAAATCAAGATAGCTTCAAAAAAATATACTAGCCCAACTCCCTTATCAACCAAAAATATTTTTAGCTCCTATACAGATGGATATACCATTACTCCAGATGTTAGAGGAATGAGCATCAGGAAAGCAAAAAGTATATTAATAAAAAATAAATTGAGACCGAAGTTTTCAGGATCAGGAAAAGTTATCTGGCAAAGTCCAGCGCCAGGAACAAAAAAAGTTCCAGGATCATTATGTATTATGGGATTAGACTAGTGAAACTTAATTCATTAATTAAAAATATTGCTCAAAATGAAGGTATTTTTCCACCAATAGAAATAAAAAAGATTTGCACTAATTCTAAAGATGTAAAAAATGGAAGTTTATTTATTGCTATAGATGGAGTCGAAAATGATGGGCACGACTATATTGAAGAAGCTATTGAAAATGGTGCATCGGCAGTTATATCTAATGGTAGAGATATTGGCAAATTACCTGTACCTAATATTCAAGTTGGAAATACAAGACTAGCGGCAAGTAGAATTGCTGCTGAATATTTTAAGCACCCTTCAAAAGAGTTAACAGTTATAGGTGTTACAGGTACAAATGGAAAAACCACAACTGCATCGTTAATTTATTCAATATTAAACGCCGCAAAGCTAAATGTAGCGCAGATTGGTACCTTAGGAGTCATTGCCAATGGAATCCAAAATCAAAAAACACTTACTACCCCTGACCCTATTACACTACATAAAACATTTAATGAATTAATTGATAGAAACTTTTCTCATGTTGTAATGGAAGTTTCTTCTCACGCCTTAGATCAATGCAGAGTTGCAGATGTCAATTTTGATATTGCAGTCTTCACCAATCTTACTGAAGAGCATCTTGATTATCATCAAAATATTGAAGAGTATTTTAAAGCAAAGTCAAAATTATTTAGAATGATGCCTATAACCGGCACATCTATAATAAATACTGATGATGAATATGGCAAAAAAATGACAGCAGAATCTCAGGCTCCTGTGGTAAATATTTCTAAATACAAAAATTCTGATATTTACTATGAAAAAATCGAATACTCAATATCTGGTATTAAAGGAATAATAAATACAGGCAAAGGTTTGATTTCATTTAATTCAAAATTAATTGGAGAATTTAATGCTGAAAATATCATTGCAGCTGCTAGTGTTGGTATGGCATTAAATATTAATAAAGATGCGATTCAGGAAGGACTAGAAAAAACAACTTCAATTGAAGGAAGAATGGAATTGTTTGAAACTAAAGATAATAAAAATATAGTTATTGATTATGCACATACTCCTGATGCGTATATTAAAGTTCTTTCTATAATAAGAGAGTTAACTCCCAAAAAAAATAAAGTTCATGTTTTATTTGGATGCGGTGGCAATAGAGATAAATCTAAGCGTCCAAAAATGGCAGAAATTGCAGAAAAATTTTCAAATAAATTATGGATAACTCCAGATAATCCTAGAAATGAAAATTTGAAAAACATTAATTCTGACATAATTAAAGGGTTAAAAAACAAAAAATATAAAATTTTTAGCGATAGATCCATTGCGCTCAGAGAGGCTATTAATGAAATTAATGCTGGTGATGTTTTAGTAGTGCTTGGAAAAGGAAGAGAAGAATTTCAGGAAATTGAAGGGAATAAAATTCCATATTCTGATCTAGAAATTATAAAGAGTTTTTTATGAGAATAAACCTTCCCAACTCAAAAACTTTTTCAAAAATATTTAATGAATCTACAGGNATTAAGATAAGCGAAAGCATTAAAGGCATAGCCACTGATAGCAGAGAAATTCAAAGCGGTGATTTATATATNGCCATCAAAGGTGAAAAAGTAGATGGACANTCNTTCCTTAATCAGGTGTTCGAAAATGGGGCATNNGCAGCGCTTGTTTCAGATATAAATGACCAAGNACATGGGAATCAGATTCAGGTTCACGATACAATTAAATCAATTGGAAAAATTGCAACGGAATGGCGACGTCAATTCAATATACCAATTATTGGAATAACCGGATCAAATGGAAAAACATCAACAAAAGAGCTGCTTAGGCATATTCTTTCTTCAAAATTTGATATTCACGCAACAGAAGGGAATTATAATACTTCTATTGGCCTCCCTCTTACCCTATTACAATTAAATGCTTTTCACGGTGCATCGATTTTAGAAATGGGCGCAAATCGAGCAGGCGATATAGAAATATTAGCTAAAATTGCTAATCCTAATTTTGGGCTTATTACGAATATAGCCCCTGCTCATCTCGAAGGATTTGGCAGCATTGAGGCGGTAGCTAAAACTAAAGCTGCTATATTTGAAAACCTGGGAAATGGGATAGCATTTGTAAATGCTGCAGATAGAAGAGTAAAAGAAATAGCCCTTAAAGGTGATTCTATTTCTTTTGGGCTTAATCCAGATTGTGACTATCCAGCAGATTTACATTATGAAGAAGATGGGACGATAACGTTAACAATTAATACTGAAGAAATACCCACTCTATCTTCAAACCTATCATTTGCAAAAAATATTATTGCATGCTGTGCGATAGCAAGAGAGCTGGATGTAGAATGGGAAGCTATAAAAGATAGGGTATCAACCTTTTCACCACCAAAAGGAAGGTGTGAAGTAAAAAATAATGGCTCTTACATCATTATTGATGATACATATAATGCAAATTTAGAATCAACACTAGCTGCAATAGATTATTTAAGCGCATTTAGCGGGCAAGGGAAAAAAGTTTTTATCTTTGGGGATATGCTTGAACTTGGGGACGTATCTAGAGAGCAGCATATCGCAATTGGGGAAAAATGCGATGAAATGGAATTATCTGCAGTCTTGACTTATGGAAAAGAAACTATTGCAACAAGTGAATCAATTAAAAAAGTTAAAATAAATCAGCATTTTGACTCTAAAGAGGAATTAATTGATTTTCTCCAAAAAATAATAAAATCAAATGATAAAATCTTAATCAAAGGCTCAAGAGGTATGAGAATGGAAACAATCATTCAGGGTATTATGGAAAATTAATGCTGTATCATTTTCTTTATTCATTACGAGATTCATTTTCACCTTTAAATGTTTTTCAATATATAACTTTTAGAAGCGCCTCTGCTGCAATTCTAGCTCTTATAATAAGTTTCATCCTCGGACCTGCCATTATACGAAAACTTCGTCATTATCAAATTGGTGAAGAAATACGTGAACATGGCCCGGAGAGCCACAAAAAAAAGAGAGGCACTCCAACTATGNGGGGGATAATTNTCCTTACAGCNANTATCCTCCNTACCCTNCTNNTAGCTGACCTCAGAAATTCTTTCATTCAAATAATTCTAATCTCAACAATATGGATGGGATTAATCGGCTTCTTGGATGATTATTTAAAGACCATAAAAAAAATCAAAAGCGGTCTTGTAGCTAAATACAAATTAGCTGGTCAAATTTCACTTGGTNNAATCATAACGTTTTGGATTTATAATACTGGTGCATGGGATAACTTTAGAACTGTAACCTCAGTGCCATTTTTCAAAGATACTGTCATTGATTTTGGCCTACTTTATCCATTAATTATAGTTTTGGTCGTAACTGGATCATCTAATGCTGTAAATCTTACTGATGGATTAGATGGGCTTGCTTCCGGGCTTCTAGCAATATGCTTCACGGTCTTTGCTGCGATCGCATATATAAGCGGNCGAGTTGACTTTTCTGATTATCTAAACATCATCTATCTTCCAGGTTCAGGTGANCTTACAATTTTCACAGCTGNTTGTGTAGGCGCATGCATTGGATATCTGTGGTTTAATGCTGCTCCAGCTGAAGTGTTTATGGGTGATGTAGGCTCCCTTTCAACAGGAGCTGCACTTGGAACACTTTCTATATTATTAAAAAAAGAATTTTTACTTGTGATAATTGGTGGCGTATTTGTCGCAGAAGCTCTATCGGTAATATTGCAGGTTAGCTATTATAGGTATACAAAAATAAAGTATGGTGAGCCNAAAAAACTTTTTTTGATGGCGCCTTTCCATCATCATTTTGAACTGAAGGGATATCCAGAATCAAGAATAGTAATTAGATTTTGGATAGTTGGACTTNTGCTTGCTCTTTTAACATTAGCAACATTTAAAATTAGATAATGAGCTTTTTGAGAAAAGAAATAGTTGATATAAAATCAAAAAAAATAACAATAATTGGTATGGGAGAAACNGGTACGTCTGCAGCTTTACTTTCTAATCACCTAGGGGCTGATGTGTTGCTGAGCGATCTTAATGAATCTCCAAATAACTTATCAGTCAAAAAAGATTTAATAAAATATGGTATTGATGTTGAAATAGGAAAGCACAGTAATGATATTTATGATTCTGATCTTTGGATACTTTCNCCAGNNGTACCTCAAGATTCAAATATTGTAANCAAAGCCCAAAAAAGAAATATAGATATAATAAGTGAGATTGAGTTTGCAAGTTGGTTTACAAATAAACCAATCATTGGATTGACAGGTTCAAACGGTAAAACCACCACTGTAAATATGCTTTATGAAATGCTAAAGGGTGATAATTATTCACCCATACTTGCTGGAAATATGGGATTTGCCTTTTCTAGNGCAATATTAAATGATTTAAATAAAAAAACAGATGATAGAATTTATATTTTAGAGCTTTCAAGTTTTCAATTAGAGAATATCATCCATTTTAAACCATTCATATCAATTATTTTGAATATAACTCCAGACCATCAAGATAGATATATAGATATGAATGCTTATGTTGAGGCAAAATTAAATATAATAGCAAATCAAGATAGTAACGATTTCTTGATTTATAACTCTGATGATCCAATATTAAATAAACGATGTAAAAATGCTGTACCTAAAATTCTAAGTTTTAGCATAAATAATAATTCTGAAAATCTATTCAAAATAAGAGATTCTAAAATTATTGAAGGGGATTCTCATATTTTAGATCTAAGTAAGATTGCGTTAGCTGGAAAGCATAATCTTTCAAATTTTTTAGCAGCTTCTACTGCCGCAAAAATTCTAAATATTAGTAACCGACAAATTTCAGAAACAATTTCTAATTTTTCAGGGATAGAGCACAGGTTAGAAAAAGTAGTAATCAATAACGGTGTTGCTTACTACAATGATTCAAAAGCGACAAATATTGAATCAGTAATTGCCGCAATTCAGTCTTTTTCAAATTCNGTTATTTTAATCCTCGGCGGAAAAGATAAAGACAGCAATTTTGTTGAATTAATACCATTTATTAAGCATAATGTAAAAAAAATAATTTCCTATGGACAGGCTAGCAAAAAAATAGCTATTGCACTCAGGGATGCGGTAGAACTGGATCAAGTGTCCAGTCTCAGGGATGCGGTAGAGGTCTGTCATAAAAGCGCAGTTCCTGGAGATATTGTACTTCTATCTCCAGGCTGCGCTAGTTTTGATCAATATAACAATTATGAGGAGCGCGGAAATGAATTCAAAAAAATAGTTAATGAAATGGCACAAGCATGAGACAGCTTGATATTATTATTAAAAAATACGATAAATCTCTTCTATGGTTAATATTGATTTTATGCGGAATTGGTATGGTTATGCTATATAGTGCCAGCTCATTCAAGTCTCTTTATCAATCTAGCGGTTTATCGGATACAATATATCTTCGATCGCACTTAAAGAGAATGATAATTGGATTTTTAGCAATGTTCTTTTTTACAATAACAGACTATAGAAAATTAAAAACAGTAGCGCCGTATCTTATAATATTCTCTATAATTCTTCTTTTAATAACTAAGTTGGCATATATTTTTAAAGGTTCTAGTTCTGCAGCGCGATGGTTAAATCTAGGCATAATCTCAATACAAACATCTG
>PBPW01000017.1 GCA_002725545.1 Fidelibacterota bacterium
AATTGATCGATTGGTTTTATCTGCTGGCCAGATGTTCCAACCTGTAAGCGAATCTTCGAAACCAGGATTTGCAAGTACATTGCCTGGAGTAAAAGGTTTGGTCTCATCAAAAATTTGAACTAAAGTATCGTTACCAACATATTCAAACCCATACACACCGCTACCGGCAAGACCATTCTTATTATCAGTAAAATAGTGTGTTGTCCAGACTTCTTGCTTACCATCACCATCTACATCTGTACCTGCAGCCACACCTCTAGCATGTCCACTGCCAGACCATAAATGTTTGCTAGATACTACGGCAAGCTCAGTGAAATGGTTCATTGTAAAATACGCATCTTCCCAATACACACTTCCACCAGAATAACCTTTTTGGCTATGGACGATCACCGCTTGAACCTTTACTGCATTAGCAGGTGCGGTAGCGCTCGTATATAAATAATGCCAATCATCAGTTGATGATGCATCACTCATGGTATCGGATGTGCTTCCAGCAAGTTCCGCCCAGTTCGAGTCAAAGAACTTGATCTGTAGCCAAGCTTGGGAGCCATCTTTAAGTGTATCTGGTGAATTTGTTCTGCCATACACAGAAAAATTATATACTTTTCCAGCTTCGGTGTCACCTTCATAATAACTTGGGGTTGTATTGTCTGCGCCACTATTCTGACCCCATGTTTTTAGCATTAATGATCCATATCGAGCCGTCACAGTATCTGTACCTGCTGTACCACCATAGATATCATTTCCAGTTTTTTCAATTGATCGATTGGTTTTATCTGTTGGCCAGATATTCCATCCCGATAATGAATCTTCGAAACTAGGATTGGTTAAAATATTTTGTGAAAAAAGAAATGTTCCCATTGATAAGAACATTAAACCTTTAACAATTTTATTCATACCTCTCTCCTTAACTTATTGAATTAAATATTGTTGTTATATACTGTATAAAGTTTGAAGGATTCTAAACATAAACNATCGGNAAACACAATCAAAAATTATTNAAATAATTTTCAATCCTATTTAGTCAAAATGTTTTTATTTTATAACAGGGCTATATTAGAAAAAGGGTAGCTTTTATCTAGCTTTAGGGAGTGAGAGATTAACAAAATTTTCAATTCAATTATTTACACTNTCGTTTTAAATGGTATACTGCTATCATCGGCTTTAGCTAATACCGGNAAAATTTCAGGTAAAATTACAGATGCAAAAACAGGTAGCCCTTTACCAGGTGTAAATGTTTTCCTGGAGGATACACCCTATGGAGCTGCATCGGATGAGTTGGGCGAATACGTCATATTAAATATCCCTCCTGGTAATTATACGGTCAAGGCAAGTTACATTGGCTACGCATCCTACAAAGTAACCAATGTTCGCGTCAGTCTTGATCGCACGACCAATCAAGATTTTGCGCTCAAAGAAGCTGTAATTGAAGGTGAAGAGGTTGTTGTTTTGGCAGATCGACCCCTTGTATATAAGGATCTCACCGCCTCGCAAAAAATTACCACATCTGATGAAATCAAAATAATGCCCGTTGAAACTTTCCTTGGTGTATTGACCACGCAGGCTGGCGTTAATCAAGGGGCTGGTGGTGAATTGCATATTCGCGGGGGCAGATCAAATGAAGTNGGTTACTACATTGATGGCGTTTCGGTAGCAAATCCTTTTTTTACCAATGGGCTTGCCGTAAGCATATCTAATAAAGCTCTGGAAGAGATGAAAGTGGTCTCAGGCGCCTTCAATGCAGAGTACGGTAACGCGATGAGCGGTATCGTGAATTTACAGGTTAANGATGGCGGGAAAGACTACCATGGAAGTCTTTCCTATCANTCAGGTGATCACCAATCTACCGATACNCAAATATTTACCAATATTGATCAATTTAGTCTGTTCACAAATAAAGTGCTTGAGGGTACCATTAATGGTCCTATGCCATTTATGAAAAACAAAGAACAGTTTACATTCAATCTTAGCGCACGCTATAGCGATAGCGAAGGATATTATTATGGTATAAGAGAGCACACGGTTAGCGATTCGGCAGACTTCAGGAACGATGATAATTGGTACATTGAAATGAATGGCGATAGTAGCTATGTTCCAATGTCACCGAGAAAAAACCTTAACCTAATGGGTAAATTTACTTATCGGGTAAGTCCTTTATTAAAGGTGTCGCTACAGCTTTTACACTCTGGTGGAAAATCGAAATCATATTCTCACATATATAAATATAATCCGGATGGCACCTCCACTGCTCAATCGGCAAATAATAATTATTCAATCAAACTAAACCATGCATTAGGTGCTAGAAATTTCTACGAAGCTAATTTGTCATTTTCAAATACAAATTATATGGGTTATCAATTTAAACCTATCGACCTCAGCTCTGCAGTTCATGAAGATGAAGCAGATCGCTTTGGAGCAGGACAGTATGTGCTTTTTAATCAATTCGAAGATTCATCAAAATACTGGATACTTAATGACTCTAACTATGCCCCTACCTCTAAAATCAAAGGGTCTCCTGCAGCCTCAACTTTTTTGTTTGGAGGATCTAATCGCGGACATTCCTATCGGCAATCTAAATCCGTGTCATTTAAATTTGACTTTACTAGCCAAATCAATAACCGACATGAATTAAAAACAGGGATCAATTATCGTTCGGACAACTTAGATGAACGCAATTTTACCGTTCTATATGATAATCAGGAATACCGCGTACCTACAATTCTTCCAGAAAACGATTCTCCTTCCCATAATTATTATAACAATACGGCGGTTTTCTTTTCTGGCTACCTCCAGGATAAGATTGAATATGAAAATTTTATTACCAATCTTGGTATNCGCTATGACCAATTTAATCCGGATGAGGATTTTATAACTGATTTTCTAGACCCTGAAGGAGATAAAAAGAAGGCCAAGAAAAAAGTGATGATTTCACCGCGCGCAGGTGTAGCGTTTCCAATTACCGATCAAGGAATTTTGCATTTCTCATATGGGCATTTTTATCAAATGCCAACCTTGAGNAGGTTGTACAAAAAAAGTATTTTTGGTGCCGGACTTGCTCCAACCATTGGATATGCTGATTTAAAACCTGAAAAGACTGTGTTGTACGAATTTGGTCTACAGCAACAATTGGGGCAGATAACCGCAATTGAAATGAGTGCATTTTATAAAGATATTAGAGACCTTCTTGCGGTNCAATCTATTCGCTATGAATCACAAAAATACGGGCCATCAAACTATGCTATCTATATGAATAAAGATTACGGAAACGTAAAAGGATATACCTTTAGCCTTACCAAAAGATATGACCCTATATCAAAAACCTCTGCCTTTGTTGATTATACCTATCAAGTCACGGAAGGAAATAGTGTTAATTCAGGCTCATTTTACTACAATGCGCTATCAGGTGAGCAGGAAGAAAAGCGCATTGTGCCATTAGCTTGGGATCAGCGGCATATCTTTAATACAAATTTTTCTGTAGGTGACCCTAGAAATTGGAACTTAGGCATTATTAGTAAGCTATCGAGTGGTTGGCCATATACGCCTAATATTCCAGATGCTAATTATGTACCACAACCCAATAGCGGAAGAAAACCATGGCAATGGCGCGTGGATATGCGAATCCATAAAAATTTTAAAATTAGAAANCTNAATTATATATTTTATATGAAAGTNTATAATCTTCTAGATAGAAGAAATGAGCGTTATGTCTTTGATGATACGGGGCGAGCAGGATATACTTATGTTTTTCAATCAACGCAAGAAACCCAAGGTTTCAAAAACCATTACGGAGAACCTGGAGTGCATGAGTGGTCTGAATACCAAGTAAGACCTCATTATTATACAGCACCTCGATCTATTAATATGGGCTTTTCGGTAGATTTCTAATGAATAGTTTTTCATTCACTAAGATAATTGTAACAATGATATTGATATTTTCATTTGGTGTTGCCCAATCAGAAAAAGTTCGTCGTTTTTCAAAAGAATGGAAGAAAAGAGGTCCAGAAAAATCATGGAATTCAACTGAACATGAATATTTCTATAAATGGCGAGATGATATCAGAAAAAAAAGAGCTCTTTCAGACGATCAAATTCTTCGGCGCCAAAAAGCGATTATCAATGGCAACAAAATCACAACGGAAATTTGGAACTATGGCTCCATTTCGAGCCCAGGTAATCGCGTGACTGATATTATTTGGGAAGGCCTAGGATACGGATATGAATTTGGTCCATTTATTGGTGCAGAGGTTGAAGTCCCCGCTCAAAGCCATCAGGATGCATTCATTAAAACCGATAGCTTGGGTAACCCTCTGTTAGATAGCGATGGTAATCCAGTCTGGGCAGCACGTGTAATTAGCGATGGGCTTGTTTCTTTAGGCGGGGAAATATCTCCTGATGGAAAAACATTTTACGGGTGGGAACCTTTGGCCTACAATAATCAAGGGGTTCCTTACGGTGATCCCAATAGTTCTCGTATTCCTACATCAAATGATATTGATCGCGATGGCGATGGCAAACCTGATAGCTGGCCAGAAGGTTGGTATAATCCTAATCTTAAGCGTTATGTGTGGCCAGGCGCCCTAAGGCAAGGATCGTCCAATTCAGATCTGGAATCATTTTTTGTTGTAGATGATCGCTCCAATAGAGAATTTAAGTATTATCCCTTTTCAGATGATTCAACACGAATGGGGCTAGGGATTGAAATTGAATGCAGATATTATCAATGGTCTAATCCTCTTGCAGAAGACGTCATTTTTCTAATTTATAAGGTGACAAATAAAAGCGAGAAAGATTTAAATGAGGTTGTATTTGGTATGTGGGGTGACCCGCATATTGGAGGACCTTCAAACTGGCAAGATGACTTATCTTATTTTGATCGAGACTTAAATATGGTCTATGCCTGGGATGAAGATGGTAAATCAGATGTCGCGGGAAGAAAGCCTGGATATTTTGGATATATTTTTCTTGAAAGCCCTGGGGACCCTTACGATGGAAAAGATAATGATGGAGACGGAATGGTTGATGAAAGCAGGAACAATGGCTTAGATGATGATGGCGATTGGGATGTAAATAAGCATGACTTAGGCGTTGACGGCTTGCCAAACACTGGTGACTTTGGGGAAAACGATGGGTCGCCAACTGCAGGAGATCCTTTTGATATAAGACAACCTGGCGAACCTAATTTTGAATGGACAGATCTAGATGAATCCGATATGATAGGGTTAACCAGTTTTGCTGCACCGGACTTTGGAGGTAATAACCGCATATCGAAAGATGACTTTATTTACACCAGCTACATGAATCCTGGTCAATTTGATGCATTGAATTCTGATATAGCAGGNGATAATATCTTTTTGTANGGATCAGGAAAGTTCATGCTTAAAGCNGGAGAAGCNAGACGTTTNTCTATAGCTTTATTGGTTGGGGATAGCTATGATGATTTAACNCTAAATGCAAAAACAGCANGACANATATACGAGACNAACTATCAATTTGCTAAACCNCCAGAAAAGCCTAANCTTACCGTTGTTCCTGGCGANCAGAAAGTNACCCTNTTTTGGGATGANATTGCAGAATCATCCTATGATCCNATTTCAGAAGAATATGATTTTGAAGGCTATGTAATTTATCGNAGNACTGANCCTAGNTTCTTGGATCAGCAAAATATAACNGATATAAATGGTTCTAGATTTTTATTTGAACCATTNANNACNGCTACTGGAGGCTGGGCAAANTGGGACCTNATCAATGACTANCAAGGNCCAAGCGACATCCCATACACCGGGCGAGGNATTTCNTATCATTTAGGCAACAATACTGGCTTGGTCCACTCATTCNTTGATTCAAACAATNTCATNAATGGCCAAAGATANTTCTATGCNATTGCNGCGTATGATCATGGNACCAAAATCATGAANATTGGGCCGAGTGAATCTTCNAAAACAATCACANTGAANCCTGAAACTAATGAAATATTTTTAGATATAAATACCGCCAGNGTTATTCCGAGAAATCCTTCAGCCGGGTATAGATCAGGTAGCTGGGAAATGATTGANTCTGTTGCATTTATTGATCANGTTGCAGGGTCTGGAACCGGGACCTTTGATTTAGAGCTACTTGATCCAAGAGCTCTGGAAGATACAAATACATTTCAAATTACTTTTAAGACAAATCCTACAAGATACTCGATTGAAGATCTTAAGCCAATAATTGAAAATCGCGTAATCAAAAAGGATGTATATCTTACATTAATGAAAAATCGCATCAATGCTGAAAACGTTATTGTAACCCTTGATGGAAATACAATGGAGAATGGTAAAGATTATAATTTTTTTGCGGATGCTGGACAGATGGTTGTTTCATCAGATTTAACGAGCTCAATTAAGGATGGCGATCAAATATCCATTTCATATACCTATTTCCCTCTTTGGGATAGTAAGCTTTTAGACTTAGAGGAGTCAAACCCTGTAATTGATGGATTAAAATTATACGCTAAAGAAGATCCATTGCGATTAAATGAAGATAAAACCAAGTGGCAAATAGGGAGCAATGCAAACTATAGGATCAGCGTAAAACCTTATAATAGTAATCCGGACAATATGAGAGCTTCAGATTATGAGATAAGATGGTTTAGTGAAATTGCAGATACAAGCGCACTTGGTGCAGCTACGGCTCCTTTCCAAATTTGGGATGTAACTCCTGGGCGTTTACCTACAAAAAAGGATTTTGCAGTCTTGGATTATGAAATAAGAAACGGTACATGGGATATTAATGAAGAGGTTGTTTTGCTTGAGCCTGGTGTAGGATTAAATATTTCTTGGCAAATTTCCATTAGGCCAGCAGAAAATACTCAAACGATAGAACATGCCCCGGGTGATATTTTCTACATTGCAACTGATCGCCCATTTGATGAAAATGATATTTATAAATACAAAACTTATGCATCCAAAATTGATGCAGAAAAAGCAACCATTGAGCTCGATGAGATTCGAGTTGTGCCAAATCCATACGTTGTAACAAATATTTTAGAACCATTAGATAGGCAAAATCCACGCGATCGTGGCCCTAGAAGAATCTATTTTGATAAGCTTCCAGCATCTTGCAAAATAAAAATTTATACAGTTACTGGTGAACTTGTTAAAGAGATCAACCATGAGTCTGCATTTGATAACGGTCAAGAATTTTGGGACCTTACCACTAAAGATAATTTTCCAATAGCTTACGGTATTTATATCTACCATGTAGACGCTGGGAAGTTGGGAGAAAAAATAGGAAGGCTTGCGATCATAAAGTGAAGAGATTTCTACATATTGTTTTATTTATTGGTATTGCATATTCCCAATTAGATAATACCGAAACCATATCTAAAACAGGTACGACATCGGCTCAGTTTCTTAAAATTGGGGCTGACGCTCGAGGTTCTTCCATGGGAAATGCTTTTACAGCGATGGCGGGGGGAATTTCTTCCATGTATTGGAACCCTGCAGGGATGACATCAATCAGAAAAATGGAGGCTGTGTTTCTTAGCTCTGATTGGATTGCTGGTATAACATATAATTATGCTGCTTTCGGTTTAAATCTTGGGCAGAGCGGGATCATTGGATTAAGCATGACAAGTTTATCAACCCCAGAAGATTTAGTGCGCACAGTGGAAAAGCCAAATGGGACTGGAGAGTATTTTGATGCGAATGACCTGGCAATTAATCTTAGCTATGCTCGACGATTAACTAACAAGTTTTCCCTAGGAGGAAATATAAAATATATCCGTCAAAGTATTTGGCATGCAAATGCAAATTCTGTTGCAGCTGACTTAGGGGCATTATTTATTACGCCATTCAATAATATTAGACTGGGTGCAAGTTTATCAAATTATGGTTCTGATATGCAGATGGCAGGTAGAAATCAAAAATTTAGTGTTGATCCTGATCCAACCAATGAGGGCAATGTGGAATTTGTAAACGCAATGTATGAAACCGATAAATTCCCATTGCCATTGATATTTCGCGTAGGGTTAGCTGGAGAAATAATTAATACAGATAATAATAGATTATCATTTGCTGTGGATGCTCTTCACCCTAATGATAATCTTGAGTGGGTAAATGCAGGACTAGAATATGCATCAATGAATATGTTCTTTCTTAGGGCTGGTATGAGCACTCTATTCAGGGAAGATACCGAAGAAGGCTTGACCCTTGGCTCAGGTCTTCATTATAAATTAGCTGGAACATCAACACAGATAAAATTAGATTATTCCTACTCTACATTTGGTAAGCTAAAAAATGTACAGAGACTATCTATCGGTGTGCATTTTTAATCGATAGCTAGTTTTTTTTGTTTTCCAAATTTAGAAAATAAATTGGCATAGCAAACGATAGGCCAACACCAAACATCAATACAAAGTATTTCAAGGGATTTGGACCTTTCCCTTTTTGAAACTTATATACGATATAAGATGAAAACGTAATTGCAGCTACGCCTAGATCGGCAGCCATCATTCTCACAGCATTATTTTCAAACCAAGCTGAAAAAAATTGCTGCACTGTATACTGGTCAACAATAATAGATGCAAACATTGCCCAATAAGGTAATACGATTCCAAGAACTGCCAATAGGATATAAACTTTTTTCATTATTTGTCCTTTGTTTTAGAAAACCACCTATGTGTTCCGAAGTGATTTTTTGGTGTGGGTTTATTATTTTTGATATGCCAGTTCAGTCCACCTAAAACTGAATTAAGATATGATGATAATTGAGGTCTAATATATAATTCAAACGGGATCCGCTGCATCAACTTATTGCCCATGTTCATTATATAGGGATAAATATCAATGGTGATTCTTGCTATATTCTGATCATTCGTTTGATGTATTCTCCAAGAAACAAAAGATTCTTTTTCCTTGATTGTGCCGATAACAAGATCGTATCCAACGCCCTCATTCCATGCAATAAAGCGCCTTTTAAGTTTAAAGCCATTAATATAGTGAATTTCATCCCGGTGGTCATTTTCTTGCCAAGCTATTATAGGATTTTTTGAGCAAAATGGGTGAAATAGTTCAAGATTAGAGGCTTGAGCGATTACGTTCCANATTTTTTCCTGNCTACAATTAATTTGCTCTTCACCCNTAACTGCCTGATTNTATTTTTCNGATATTTTTGATATTTNCATAAACTCTACTTCAATAATATTATTTTTTGAAAATCNGAATTTANCTGTGTATTGAATGATACTATATACACGCCTCCNGANACTGGAANATTCTTACCATTTAATCCATTCCATTTAATATCATATGTCCCAGGTTCATAATTATTAAAATTAAAGGATTTAATTTTTTGACCCAAAATATTTGAAATTGTAATTGTGATATTACCATGGGCATGTANATCAAAAGGGATNACNATAGAATTATTGAATGGGTTTGGGTAGGCTGGATGNAGTTTGGATGAAACAGGTACGGAGCTTTGTTCATCAATATTTAAGTCTGTTTCAAAAACTGCTTCTAGCTCTGAAAAATTTTCAACATCAAGCACCATAGAAGAAAGTGAATCAGGCGCACCGGTCCATTCTTTAAATTTTAAACCGGACTTAGGATGGGCAGAGATATTAATTGGNATACNAGGAAAGTAGTCACCTGACCATTGAACCTGATCAATATTAAGTGAATTTATTTTAACCGTTCCTGACCCCGGTGGCTTAATAGAGATATTTATTGTTTTATGCCTTGGGAGATTAAATGTGNTTTTTAGGTGTCTTTTACTATAAAACTCTCTTAAATCATTAAAAGTTTTAATGCGCGCAACCTCACCTTCCCAGTTAATGTTTTGTTTCCATCTTTCATGATGTTTGCCTATATATTTTGAAATTCCATTTTTGGTCTTTATTAATTGATCATTCAGATTATCCGGTAAAAATATTGTATTCAAATAGTCACAATAGGTATTAATGAANTGATGTTTAAATGAATCATTTTCCATTAATTTTCTAAAAAGAAAAGTGCTCCAAGGGGGGTTCGGCCATCCCGGACCATTTGATTCTAAAGCAAAATCGATTGTATTGAANTTATAGTGATCGGTCATCCATTTTGGGAAAGCAAATGCAAAGTCTGTGTCATACAAAATCCATCGCCACTTTCCACCTTCTCGGCTATCTCTCCACAGCTTAACATTGTTTCCAGGCCAATCACGATTATCAATAAATGTCTGAATGACCTGATATTTGATATATTGCTCAATATCTATCCAATCATTGATANCTTCAAATACGGTTGCATCACTTACATCGTTTGATGAAATGAAATTAATCAGATTCATNTAGTCATTTTTTGTGCCATGAATNGTNTCNAGGTTATCTTCGAATGNACCGTTGTAAGCAAGTAGATCAATATCATCAGTGGGCACATCATGATGCGATGAAATGAAATGTTCGCTAATTTTTTCACGTATATTATAGATACCCCAATATTCNCCATTAATATAACTAAGGACGGGTCTGTACTGCTGATAATCAATGTCAATGCCCNTAATTAGGCTTNCTANATANCCATCCCTAAGCAACGTTTGATCCCAATCATTGCCTGAATTTCTCAACACAAATGATTCGTAATTTTCAATGTCNCCCTNGAAGAGTTGAACCTNAAANTTNCTNGTACCNTACTTCTTTCTAGCAAATACTGAAAATGATTTTTGGGGATTCCCTCTGCTCCATCCNCCAAATATTTTAATNCCCGCATTTGCTTTATAGTTATTGCCATTTATATCGAAAATTTCGAACTGCGCTGANCGCTCCCAATCCTNCCAAAAATTTGCTCCAAAATGAGGNAAATCTGGTGANGCGCTGGGCCCTTTCATGTACATACCCNAATTTGGATCAAAAAGGTCTGAAGGNCTGGCGTTAAGAACAATCACTGGGATATCTGGTTGNGATCCAAATAAGTAAGTTTGCGTTTCCACTATTGATGGCATCCATCCATCAAGGTATGACCGTGCTCTTAATGGTGTATTTGAAGTAATGTTTATTGGTTGAGTATACAATGTTGAGTTTTGATCTGGCTCTGANCCATCTTGAGTAAAATAAATTTTTGCCCCTATAGCTAGCATTTGAATAATTCAATGAAACCAATTGGGAGTTATNATAAAAACCNGATGCAGTAGAAAATGTTGGAGNATCTAAAAAACCATTATANNCTGTACTTGGGTTNGNNTTTCCAGGGGTTGNATTATCAAAGTATTTCCATTCACTGCCCTGCGAAACTCTTCCTTTAGATTTATCGGTTGGAATNGAACCGGTATATATTGAATCTATTATTGCTGCGCTTGGATTGGATAAGATAATATCTTCACCGCCGGATTTAATTTTAAAATTACTGTGAAGATAGGTAGTTGGTAGATCAATTCTGGGATCAGGTGCCTTTGCGTTTTGAATATTTGTATTATATCCGATTGTTAAAAAAGGTGTACAAGAAAGATCGGAGGAGGTAGTTGAATAATTATGCACTTGAATCGCTAAAACGTTTTCACCGGTTTGTAATGGGTATTGATTGTGATCAACGATGATAGTTTCAGGAAATCCCCCTGAATATATTTCTGCCTCATGTAGGTCGGTAGCTGTTTGATTGTAGGTAACGACTGAATTTTCAGCGCCTAAATTCTTTCTTGAAAATTCTTTGCCATTCAAGTAAGCAATGTACCCATCATCANAATCTAANTGAAAAAGTACCATTCCAATATCATTAGAGTCTTCAATNGTGAATTTTTTTCTTACAAAAACAGANACCGTTTGGGAAATGATTGTATTATCATCATTATCTCCATANCCAATCCCGCTTGGCCCTTGCTCCCAAGTGGTTGCAGCAAAATTGATTGATGTCCAATTGCTAGGTGGTGCACTATTTTTTGACCAATAGTACCATTGATCGCCAACCGTAATCTCTGCATCCCAACTCGAGACTAATTTTTTTCTATCTTTATCGGATGCTAAAATTAAAAGAAAGTCCTTAGGCTGGATAAGAACATTGGGNAATTGCCACTTCAATTTTTCAGAAAGATCATCGCTAAGNCCATAACCTTCAAGATTAACTACAATATCGCTTGGGTTATAGATTTCTATCCAGTCAGGTGTATCTCCNTCCTCATCATAAAAAATTGAGCTATTGCTAGAAACAATTTCATTAATCAGTAAAGATTGTGAAGTCAACCAAGAGCTAAAAATGATCATTAAAGTATACTTCATGCCAATAAATGATTCTATTTAATCAGCGTAAATTTATCTTTAATTATTTTTTTGCCATCATCAATGGTGATAAAATAAACTCCGCTAGATAAATCTCTACCGTAAGAATCTTTACCATTCCAACTAATATTATTTTCACCAACATATGATTTAGATATAACATTTGATACTAGCTGGCCATTAAGATTATAAATTTTAAAGGTTACAGTNTTTGNATTGAGCGACTCATAATTAATACTTAGCGNCTGCTTTGCCGGGTTGGGATAAATTCTATAGCTAAATATCGCCTCCCCGGCCCTTGAAGAACTGGAAGAAACTTTAATCNTTTTAAGATTGGCTCCTCCCCTTGATACAAAAAGTCTTAAAATATTTTTACCCTTTTGCAGTTCAACTTCTCCTAATACAGTTTCAACCCATAAATCATAATCTTGTGTTATAGGAAGATTNGTATCCTCAATGATTTTTTGATTTTGATCATTAAAAACTGCTAATGATGCTTCCACCGATTCAGATGAGGAAATAATACTAAATTGATAGAGATCATCTTTCAACACATTAACAGTATATTTTAAAAACTCACCTGACTGGGTATGGCTTATGTGATATTTAGAAATTTTAGAATCTGTAGATACTTGAATATCTACCCCATCATTTCTATAAGCCCATCCATTATTCCACGTTTTAAGTCCTCCCCCATTGGGTCTGTTGTCAATATAATCAAAATCAAAATACGCTAGTCCGTTAGCCCCCAAATCATAATCTACAACATTGATATCCCCTGGAATGTAGTGNTCTTTAAATGGAAGATTTTTTGTACCATAGTCATCATTCAATAATGAGGCGACAACTCCTTTTTTTATCTCACAGTTTTCTAGCTTAAGGTTTTCTGCCATATTATTTAACCCCAGCAGCGAAGTTTCATATGAAGGTTTAGGCCCATCGCCATTCCAATATCTAGTGATTTCTTGGTAAACAGAGTCAGATGGAGATGATACAGGGCCTGTTATTGTTCCAATTTTTTTGTAGTTCCACCAGGCCCAGCCGATATCATTTTTTTCCATAAGATCCGTTACTTGCATAAACCATTCGTTCGAATTTTCTCCCGCCTCCCCGAGCCATAAAGGTCGATTTGTTTGATTTCTAAAGTTAATTAAATATTGAATGGTATTTTGAGTAACCCGATTAAAAACCATCCATGAATAATAATGAAAAGCCCAAACCATATTTTCGTCTAGCGCCGGTCCAAGGCCTTCAAATGCGCGGGACCACATATTGCCATTCACAAATAGAGTATGGTTTAGATCAAATTTGCGTATGCGATTTCTCATCTTTCTTTGCAAATTTCGTACCTGCGATCCGCCATTATAAAGAACCGGTTCATTCAGAAGATCATAGCCACCAATCCATCTCTCGGTAGAATATCTTCTCGCGATTTCCCCCCAGATATCAACAGCCCAGTCTTGATTTGATGAACTATCCCACAACTGTGCTCCTGCATCCCCATCTGCATTCTCATCGCCACTTTGTGAGCCAGGGGCAACATGCATATCCAGTATAAGATAAATCTCGCTGCGACTACACCAGGCAATTACGCTATCGATAACTGAAAAGCCTTTTTCATCATAACTGCCAAACTGCGGGCTAAGGGTTTTGTAGTGAAATGGTAACCTGACAGAGTTAAAGCCCCATTTAGAAAGCTGAATAATATCCTTTTCGGTAACATAATTCTTTTCAAATTTTTCGTAAAATGTAATTGTAGAGTCTTCCCCAATTAAATCAACTATGCGATTGCGTATTGAGGTTGGAGATCCCCATGTTCCAAGCATATACCCTTCAGGAACCAACCAGCCTCCAAGACCCATTCCTTTTAAAATGATCTTTTCACCCTTATTATCAAAAACATCTTTACCAACAACATGTAAATACTGAGCGTTGATTGATGCGGATAAAAAGAAAATGATGGCAATNGATCTAGGGTTGAATTTTTTCATANACCCTAACATATTCTANTTCCATCTCGGTGGGAAATTGTGTTGTCTCATCTGGGCTTCCAGGCCAATCACCGCCAACCGCAATATTGATTAATAAATGAAATCTTTGATTGAATGGCCACGTATTGAAATCATTTTTTCCGTCATTTTGAAAAGAAAAGTATTTAGAATCATCGATAAGAAAATCTATTCTATCTTCATACCATTCAATAGCNTAAACATAAAATTTAGAACTAATTTTATCAAGCAACTTCGATCCACCTCTTTGTGTATTGATCTTATGATTATATGATCCAGTATGAATACTTCCATGAACTCTACCTGGATCGTATCCAACATGNTCCATAATATCGATTTCTCCACTTTCTGGCCAACCGCCATACATCCAGTCTGTTGGNAGCATCCATATTGCTGGCCATATTCCTTGACCCAGAGCGAGTTTAGCTTTTACCTCGATTCTTCCATAGCGCCAATCTCCTTTTCCAGAGGTGCGCAATCTAGCAGATGAGAAATACCTAAGATTATCTGAAGATCCAGTGCCTTGCGGAACCAGATCTGCTCTGATCACTAATTTACCATCTTGAATGAATGCCGTTGAATCATCATCAGAATAATATTGTAATTCATTGTTGCCCCAGCCGTGACCGCCTATTTCATAGGACCATTTTTCTAGATTTAGAGCAGGCCCATCAAATTCATCGTTCCATACCAGNGCCCATCCTTCTTTGTCCCATTCATTAACCACTGGTTGTTTTTCTGAACTTTTAGGTTCTTGGCANGTAATGAAAAGTATCAAAATTGGAAGTAGTTTCATCATTTGACTAGCGATACTTTTTTGTAATGCGCTTGATGGTTATTTATTGCGCGGATGAAATAAACACCTGTTCCGATATTTTTTGCGTTCCATTGAATGATATTCTTATCACTCACTAGCTGATCATTAATTAATAAATCGACCTGCCTACCTAAGATATCAACAATGTCAACTGTAAGCCTTTGATTGATATCTGATTGGATGGGAATCGATAAATGATTGTTAAACGGATTAGGAAATGCTTCACCAATTTCAAATGAAGATGGTATTTCTAAATCATCAACTCCAAGCCCTTTGGTCCTATCAATGATNAATCCATTTAAAAATGGTCCAGCGGCGCTATAGCCTTGTCCATATAAATTCAAATCAAAATGAATATCCAAAATTCCATCAGCAANAGAAACATAGTTTACCTTTTTTTCAAGCGCTGTATACATCCCCNCTTCCTTGGAAACATCTAGNTCGTTAATTACTTTTTNTCCTTCAATGCGCACATCAAACGAGCGTTGATNTGGTTGATAGTGATTTTCAGCAAACAGGAGAGTAATATCGTATATACCCGGANTGACGCGAACTTTGTATACCGCAATGCGCTCTGCNGAGGATTGATAGATTTGATCAAAAGATGTATTTTTAATATTAATATTGGATACTTTCTGATGATTGCCATTCATATGGCCATAATCATCGTAGTCGTACCACCAGAATTTATCAGCCAAGTAATCTCCTGAACTTTCTCCACCAACATTGATTTTTATTGGCAAGTTTNCAGGCTTTGTATTTTGAATAATCAAAATTTGATTATTTTGAGTATTCCCGAATTGATCTTTAATACCAGAAAGTGAAACTCTATATGTTTTATTTTCAGTTAAACCATTTGCTGAAAGATGTACTGTTCTTTGGTCTTGCCCTAAGGCAATTTTGTTTATTTGTACATTATTAATCGTGTAGTTTGCTCTATTAAATACACTAAGCGAATCAAGCTCTTCAGAAAATCTCAATGAAATTAAATTATGAGACCTATAGCCATATAGGCCTTTTGGTGCAATATTATCTTTATATCCAAAGGCATTATTATAGGTTAAACATAAAATCATTTTACCATCTTTATAGACAATGTTTTGCGGTTCGAATTTTACACGATTACCAGAAAACGTATGAGTGGCCTTTTCCCATCTATCCGAGTCAAACGCATTGAAATCATCTTTCCATTTCAATTTAAAATCATTGTTTGAGCCGTAATTCCCAGAACCTGGCGTATAATCATAGTAGGCCACATGATCATAGTATGCAAATCGAGGCATAATGTCCTCTACCCATTTTCCTACCCAATCTTCATAAACAGGAACCCAGAGATTCATCATAATTTTCTGGGCATGTTTTAATGTAGCAATATGATTATGTTTTGGAAGGGCTTGTCTGTAGTATTCCACCCCGTTAACAAACCAGGCGACATAATCTGGTGTCCATTCAAACGCATAATCATGGTAGTCAACATGAGGATTAAAATCTTCAATGTAATTTTCGCGTAAATGACTAGAATTTCCTGGTGTGATAGTATTCATACTAACGATATTATTCCATCGGCCTAATATCTCAAAATCTATTTCATTCCAAATATGAGAACCATCAATCNAATGGTCCTGATAGGTAAAAAAAGATGAGACCAATCCATCTCCCTGCGCAGACTTGAATCGCGCTTCAAATCTTCCGTACAAATANGATTCTTTTGTTCGAAGNTCACCCCCAAAATATTTCTGACTGATAGAAAAAGAGATCAAACAAAAAAGCGTTAGAANATATTTAATCAAGTTTAGCCCCATAGTCAAGATAGCTATCATCGGTATACGATGGAAAATTTGGCACCATAACCGGGTATGGTACGTTGCTCTGCGTCACAAACATATCAACATTAGAAACTTTAATTTTTTCAAATAAATCCGTATTAATGTATATATCTTTACTATACTTCTCTTGCAATTTATCAATAATTGGTTTCATTTTGATATGGCGATCTTTATTGGTTGTATTTTGATCGTAGAGCCTTGAAGACTGATATGCAAGGAAGCTATCTTTCCAAATCTTTTCGCTTTGTATGACTTCAAAAGATTTATCAAGCGACATAGCGTAAGCTTTTTCTGTAAGAAATTTATCCTGAATAAAATCAACGATAGCCAACCTAAATTGATTTGCNAATTCATTTTTATTCATTTTTTTCTTTCTAAAAACAAGGGGGTGAGATAATAAATCTTTTTCAAATTGCTGTATCGTCCATTCTATATTATTTACTTCAAAAAGTATAAGCNTTGAGAATTCATCGCTTAGAGGCTGTATATCATCCACAGTCAAAAATTCTTCGCTGTTGAACAAGGCACTTGAAATAGCCGATTCTTTTTCCTTGCGAGATCTAAAAAATCTCTCACTAATTGCATCGGCATACGATAGAAATACATCACGATTAAATTTAATCTCTTTNCCCTTCATCACTTCTGAAACAAACGATTCATATTCTTTTAATCCTTTTCGTTCCCTTAAGGTATTGATGACTTTTGCATTACGCTCAGAAATTGCTTTATCTGTCATCGCCATACGATCGGTCCAGCCATTAACTTTCATCAAAAAAAATGAGCCATCATCTAGTTTAAATGGTCCAATTATATCATTCTTTTTTACCGAGCTACTAAATAANGCTTGATTGATAATTTCATTGTTTGGCTCCTCCCATTTCACCTGGCGCTTTGGTATTTTTTCATCAAANTTTGCTCCATATATATCCTCAAATGAAACGCTATCTTTCAATGCGCTTTGAACAGAGTCAAGAAATGCACCACCGGGAAATGAAAAATGACTAATATCATACGTTCTTCCTGCCATTTTATAATAATGATTGATCTCGCTTTTNTCGATTTTTGACCTTTGGTATCCTTGCTTATAATATAAAAGCTGCCTCATCGACTNCTCTTTGCGACCTTTGATGAAAGCAGCAGCGCCTTCATTAATGGTGTTCATATTAGATGATTCAATTTCCAATGCTAGAAGTTTTTCAGCAATTAAATTATTTAAGATTATTTTTTTATGAATATAGTAATTACCCTTACAGTATTCAGGGCGAATAGTGTACTCTGCGCGTTGTAAAAAATCCTTTGATGTTATAAATCTATCGCCAACTTTTGCTAAAATGTCTTTAGGTGTTGTAGATAAGTTGTTTTTTTCGCATCCAAGCAAAACGATTATAGCGAATAATAAACGGGGCGGAGAAAATAGTGGGAATCTAAAATCCAATGCTAATTGTATATGAGCTCAGATCACCTAAAAGCCCAGCGGTTCTTCTAGAATAGTCCAATTGAAGAGCTTGATTATTCATTAAGTTAATTTTTATACCTCCACCATAGGTTGGGCCAAATTGTGAATCTTTCATAAATANTGATTTATATCCAGATCTAAGATATAGACTTCCTTGGCCAGCCATACGAAACTCATACTGTCCACCAATATTTATATACTCAGAGTTATTATTCGGATGAACAGCATCCACCGCAATTAGCATTCGGTGAAGATCGGTATAGAGTGGTTTAATACCTATTCCAATCCTAAACAATAANGGTAGCTCCCAGCCTTGCGGACGAAATTGACCCGCAACATCAGCAAAGTTCCCATCTTCAAAGGGTGAGATATCAATTGGGTTTAATAGATCAATACCATCATACTTCATGCGAGTACCATAATTTGAGATACTCATACCAATTCGCATCCCATCTTCTTTTTTCCCTGTAGGGGAAAGAAATTCTGTATTAACAATCGAACCTACATCAAGCGCAAACGCATTTGCAGTAGAATGCCATATCTTTGATGAGATAACCTTTGCNGTTGCTCCAAATGAGAACCATTGAACTATTTTTCGAGAAAATGTAAAACCAGCGCTATATTCATTTGCGGAAAATTTTTCTCCAGTTCCTTCTTGCTGCGACATAGAGGTCACTTCCATATCTCCATAGCCCATATGGGTTAGGCTTAAGGCGAAGGTACCTACTCTATTGACATGTATAGTAGAACCGACAAACATCATATTGATATCAAGCACCCANGGCTGGATCATNAAGGAGTTTTCATTTCTATTAATAAATGCTAGGGCTGCGGGATTCCAGTATACGGCTGCAGGCCCCTCTGCGCTGGTTACGCCAGCATCACCCATTCCAGCATTTGCGCTACCCACCCCAATTTCTAGAAAATTCGCTGCAGTTGAGCCATAGCGATTGATTGTCTGTGAAAAAAGTGATGTTGAAATCAATAGAATGTAGATTAAAGCTCTTAGNATCATTTNATCACCGCAAACTTTCCAAGTTNTTTGTCACCCGTNACAAGNGATTCAACATGATACAGGTACATTCCAGCAGCTATTTCAAGACCCTCCCTGGTGAGCATATCCCAATGGACNGATCCATCTTGNGGCANNTTNTTCACTGNAATTTCATCTACTAGAATTCCACTTACGGTAAATATTTTAATTGTTGCCTGCGCTGGAATATTGGTGAACAGTANCCGCCTGCGNTGATTTAAAAACTGATTTGAAACAGCCGGCTCCATTACNTTTGTAGCNACATACGGATTNGGAACCACCCTAATTTCTTTCATCTTATNCTTCAAAGANTCGGNATTTAATTCATCATAAGAATTAATCGTAAATTTTAAATGATCTGTTTTCCAGAANGGCCTGATAAACTTAACGCGAAACACATCATCAGTTTTAGGGTAGGTTGCATCNGATGACAAAGAAAAGTCAATCACAAACACCGTTCCTCCCCATTTTTTATCTTTACTTACACCGCCAACAATGATACGATCCTCATATCTATCATACTGTCCATTTTTATTCAAGTCATCCACAACCATATCCATAATTTCAAAGGTTCCATCGCTTTTTTGTATCGTATTATTTTTTACATAAAAATTAAAATTTTGACCTAACAAGATTTGATTTGTTGCAATGCGCGTATCCGTTTCATCCCTGATATTTAATTTCGAAGTTGCAACGGTTGTGTATCTTGAAGGGTCAGAGGTAAATATAATATCATAATCCCAAGGCATGAATTTTGATTCTCTTGG
>PBPW01000018.1 GCA_002725545.1 Fidelibacterota bacterium
AAAAACCGGTACGCATCCATCAGTTACGACAAAAGAAAATATTAATAATTTTAAACGCCAAATTAAAATGCTTGGATTTTCTTATGATTGGACTAGAGAAATAAATACCACAGATCCAGGTTATGTTAAATGGACACAATGGATATTCATTCAACTATACAATAAAGGCTTAGCTTATGAAGCGGAAGTGCCGGTTAACTGGTGCCCTGAACTGAAAGCTGTCCTAGCAAATGAAGAAGTGATTGATGGAAAATCTGATATTGGTGGCCATCCAGTTTTAAGAGTGCCTATGCGTCAATGGATGCTTAGAATAACTAAGTATGCCGAATCATTATTGTCTGGTCTAGATGATGTAGACTGGCCTCATAGTATTAAAGAGCTTCAGCGTAATTGGATTGGAAGGTCAGAGGGGACCAAAGTTTTATTTGAACTTCCATCAATCAGCAAGCATCTTGAGGTTTTTACTACACGGCACGATACACTTTTTGGTGCAACTTATATTGTAATAGCACCAGAACATCCATTAGTTGAAGATCTTTTAATAGAAGATCAAAGAACATTAGTCAATCAGTACATTGAGGAAACATCTAAAAAATCTGACCTAGATAGAACCGAGCTTAATAAAGAGAAAAACGGAGTTTTTTTAGGCTCCTATGCTATAAATCCTGTAAATGGTAAGGAAATACCAATATGGATATCAGACTACGTTATTATGGGATATGGAACAGGAGCCATAATGGCGGTACCAGGCGAAGATGAAAGAGATTGGGAATTTGCAACAAAATACGACTTACCAATTATAAGAACAGTTGAACCAAGTAAAGACTTTTCAGGTGGCGCATACACTGGAGATGGTCCAGCTATAAATAGTGAATTCTTAAATGGACTCTATATAGATAAAGCTAAAGAAAAAATGGCTTCATGGCTTGAAGATAACAAAAAAGGGGAGAGGACTGTACAGTATAAATTGAGAGATTGGTTATTTTCTAGACAGAGATATTGGGGCGAGCCAATCCCAATTATTCATAAAGATGGCAAGCCGCAAGTACTTAAAGAGTCTGATTTGCCACTAGAATTACCAGATATTGAAAAATATGAACCAAGCGGAACGGGTGAATCGCCACTATCTAATATTAAAAATTGGGTTGAAGTAAAAGATGATAGTGATAATATAATTGCACTTAGAGAGACTAATACGATGCCACAGTGGGCCGGATCCTGTTGGTATTATCTTAGATATTTGGATCCATCCAACGATGAAAAAGCATGGGATTCAGAGAAAGAAAAATACTGGATGCCTGTAGATCTCTATATAGGGGGAGCGGAGCATGCGGTACTCCATCTTTTATATTCACGATTTTGGCATCATGTACTATTTGATCTTGGGTTGGTATCAACCAAGGAGCCATTTAAAAAATTATTCAATCAAGGTATGATACTTGGACAAGATGGCTCAAAGATGAGCAAGTCTAGGGGTAACGTGATTAATCCCGATGAAACTGTTGAAACGTATGGTTCCGATTCTATGAGGATTTATGAAATGTTTATGGGTCCTTTAGATAAAGCAAAACCATGGAGCACCACCGGTCTTCAAGGCTGCTCTCGATTTATAAAAAAGTTATGGTCGATCTTAGTAGATGATGAAGGTGTGTTATCGTCAAAAGTTACAGATAAAAAAGACGGCAAAGAAACGCTTCAAGCCCTAAATATGATGATCAAGAAGATTTCAGATAATTTAGATCAAATGCAATTCAATACTTGCGTTTCAGAATTCATGATATTTACAAATCATATTCAAAAACTTGATTCGATAAATATTGATACAATAAGATCGTTTATTATTATTATGAATCCATTTATGCCTCATTTAGCGCAAGAATTGTGGGAGTTAATTGGCGAAACCAATGAGCTTACCTATCAAGCTTGGCCAGATTACGATAAAGATCTTGCTATCTCTGATGAAATTGTAATTCCAATTCAAATTAATGGAAAAAGACGTTCAGAAATTCTTATTTCTGCAAATGAATCTGAATCTGAAGTNANATCAAAAGCTAAATCTGATGATAAAATAGCTTCTTACTTAAAAAATACAACGATCATTAAAGAAATTTATATAAAAGGGAAAATACTGAATATTGTTATAAAACAATAATCTTAGGATCTAGNATGGCNGANANTAAANCTAAATTAACCAGACGATCATTTCTTAAAAAAAGTGGCGCTACCGCCTCATTATTAACAGTATTTCCTTATTCTACGCTAAGNNCCACATTGAATANATCTGATGATAATAGAATATTAGTCATTGGCGCTGGACTTGCAGGCCTATCTTGTGCCTATGAACTAGATCGAGCAGGATATAATGTGGTGATTTTAGAAGCAAAATCGCATCCAGGCGGTCGTGTAAGAACTTATAGAGATGCTTTTGCTGATAACCTCTACGCTGAAATGGGAGCTGAATACGTAGATAGCTCAGATGAGTATGTTCAACAATATTGCAAGCAATTCGATTTAAGTATTTTACCAGCTAAACAATATGATGGTATTTATGTAAGAAATAAGCATATTTATATGAAGGATCTTAGATCAGGTAAGGTAAAATTACCATTTGATGGAACCTTAAAAGGGAAATTGTTTGGCCAAGAGGTTAAATATATTCAACAATGGATTGATTTAGCTAAACAAGAAGGTGTAAATAGTCAAAAAATCCAATCTTTAGATAAGATATCAGTTGAGCAGTTATTAAAAGAGGGTGGAGCTCCAAAAGATATCATAGAATTATATACCTACTTGAATGCTACAGAATCAACCGCTATACCATCTAAAATGTCAGCATTGTCAATGGTGTTATCCCATGTAAAGACATCTGGATTTAGCGAAAATACCGTTGAGGGTAGAATTTTAGGTGGCAATGATCAGCTTCCAAAGGCTCTTGCGAAAAGAATAGGGTCAAAAATAAAATATAATCACGCAGTAAAGAGGGTAGATGCTACTTCAAACGGTTTGGTTGTGCATTTTTCAACTCAAACAAATAACTACACTATTAAAGGAGCAAAGTGCGTTTTTGCCATTCCTACAACAATTTTAAAGCACATTAAAGTTAATCCAAAATTTTCTAAAGAAAAGTCACACAGTATACAAAATCAGTCCTATGGTCATGTTATGAAGATTGCTATGCAATTTCAAAATCGTTTTTGGGATAGTGATAATTCAATAGGGCAGAGAGTCTTTACTGATACACCACTTCGAAGAGTATATCATTTCTCAATTGATCAACCAGGCCCTAGGGGAATCCTACTATCTTTTACATCAGGTGATGATGCACGAAAGCTTGGTAGTTTATCTGAAAATAAACGGATGGAAATAGCTAAGCAATCATGTAATGATATTTGGTCTAAGTCAGATAACTTTTGGGAGAATGGAATTTCTAAATATTGGAATAATGATAAATGGATAAAAGCTAGCTATTCACTGACTGGGATTGGACAAAAAGATTATAGAGATATCCTAGCAAAAACCGAGGAGCCTTTTTATTTTGCCGGTGAACACACAGCAGTTAATTATGCTTCTATGAATGGTGCAATAGAATCTGGAATCAGAGCTTCTAATGAAATTAAATTGAAATAATTATCAAAATGAAACACCTTATGCTTAAATGAAAAATTGGAGAACATTATGAAAAAAATATGCATAATTATATTAATAGCTTTTAGCATTAGCCATGGTCAAGAAAATACCGATGAAAAGAAAGCCGAAAACTATTTTATTTTTGAACCAGATTCCCTTTCATTGAATATCGGTGAAACTGGAACAGTAACCATAAAGTTCGTTGACTCAGAGGGAAATGTAGTTAAAAACCCTTTTTATATTTATGGACGACCAAGACGCACCTTAGAATCTAAGCCACGGATAAGTGATTCTAGCGGAGTTGCTACAGTTACCATAAAACCTTTTAAGCCAGGAAAGTTAAGCTTAAGCGTTAGAAGTATATCTCAAAAAAGAGAAGATAGAGTGATGGGAAATATGCCAATTGAGGTGCCTTTTCCAGAGCTAGACAGGATTGTATTCAATGAACCTGTATCTAGTGTTTATGTAGGAACGTATGTTAACTATGAAACAGAGGTTTTTGATAAAGCAAATATGAAAAGAGAAGAATCAAAAGTATTGCTCTCGTCAAGTAATACNGATATAGCTGATCTAGATCGTTATGGCAATTTAGTTGGAAAAAAAACTGGAAAGATAACNCTTACAGCTTCTGTGGATGATGTTAAAGAGACGATTGGTATTAAGGTGATAAAAAATCCTGTTCGCAAAATTAGNTTATCAGCAGATAAAGATAAAATTAGAACCGGCGATGTTTTGCATTTTAAAGCCAAAGCAATGAATAGATCTGGTAGAGCTGTAAAAGATATTCCAATTACTTTTTCGTTTACGGGTACTGCAGATTATGGTATTGGNTTGCCAGCCTCAGCTTTAATNAACGAAGAGGGAAAATTTGTAGCAGAAACTCCTGGNATTTTCACTGTGATGGCTGAGTCCGGTGGTTTTTCAGCAAGAAAAACTATTGAAGTTGTAAAAAGGGATGTAAGAAAAAAAGCTAAGGTGGTTGGTCATGGTACGGTTCCTAATGTGCATACTTCAGATCTCTGGGTGTGGCCAGGAGTAGGTAAGCACAAAGGTAAGGATTTTGCAGTTACTGGAACGTGGAGTGCAAATGGGGAAGCTTATTTTTGGGATGTAACGGAACCTGAAAAAATGCATATCATTGATACCGTTACCGTTGATGCAAGGACGGTAAATGATGTTAAGGTTTCTGAAAACGGTGAAGTAGCCGTTATTACGAGAGAAGGCGCATCAAACAGAAAAAATGGATTTGTCATCTTAGATGTAAGAGATCCATTTAATGTAAAGATAGTTGCGGAATACAATGATGATATGACCGGTGGTGTTCACAATGTTTTCATATACGATAATCATGTTTACGCAGTAAATAACGGACGTAAGTACGATGTGATTAATATTGAAGACCCATCAAATCCTTTTAGAGTATCTCGNTATGAGTTAGATACTCCAGGTCACGGTGTACATGATGTATGGATAATCGATGGACTTGCGTATTCCTCTAACTGGGCAGATGGCGTTCATATTGTAGATGTTGGCGCCACAAANCTAAATGAAAAAGATCGCTCTAAAGATCGATATAATCCCTTTCTTGCGATGGCTGGCAAGGGGAGCCCTGGAAACCCAGTGAANTTAGGAGAAATGAAAGATCCAAATGGGCACAACCATGCAGCATTTCCATTCATTAGTCAATCAGTAGATAAATTTTATATTATTGCTGGTGATGAATATGGAAATGAATTTGGCATGGCTGGTGGATTTCATTTTCTTGATTTNACAGATCCAAACAACCCTGAAGAAACTGCAGTTTATCAAGTGCCAGAGGCCGGCTCACACAATCATTGGGTACATGGAGATACCTTGCTAGCATCTTATTATCAGGGCGGCCTTCGTGTTGTGGATATATCNGGAGAGTTAATGGGAGATATTTATGCGCAAGGAAGAGAAATAGCTTATTTCAATTCAAGCGATCCAAAGGGATATGTCGCGAATAAGCCAAATGTTTGGGGAACTATGCCTTATAAAGGATTGATTTATTTTTCAGATATGAATAATGGTCTTTGGGCAATTCGTTTAGAAGAAGAAAATATGGGCACTAATTAAGGTTTAATACAAAAAATCTGAAATAATTTTCCACTAAGTAATTATATATCTTTTACAAAATTAGATATATAATAGAAAAACTAACAATTCCTACGCTTAGTGCAGCAATAAAACCCAAGTAAAAGGGTTTTAATCCCAGATTTTTAAATTTATCTAGTTTAGTATTATAACCAACTGCAGACATTGCTATTATAAGTAATAACTCAGCGGAATATTTTATGTAGTGTATGAAATTATTCCAGAGCTCACTGCCAATTTGATATTCAAATTGGTCGCCAATAGTTCTGATCATTCCAAAAACTAAAAATCCTATGATAAAATATGGAAAAATTGANCTAATATTTATTTTGTTATTTTGTTTTGAGTTTTTTCTCGCTACAAATGCTAAAAGTGGTATTACCATAACCATCATTGTATTTCTCACCAATTTTATCACTGTGGCTATATCCAANACTGAGGGATTTCCATATTGTTCGGCATAAATCATTCCTGACCCTGCGACCTGAGCGGTTTCATGGATAGATGTGCCTAAAAATAGACCCACAGCTAAGGAATTNTCATTAAATACTATAAATGCTAATAANGGGTATAAAAACATTGCTATCAGTCCAAAAACTGTGATATTTGCTATNGCGTAGGATATTTCTTCTTTTTTTGCATTTATGGCTGGCGCTAAGGCTACAATAGCTGTTGCACCGCAAATGCTTGTACCAACCGCAATTAATAATGAANGATTNTNAGAAACCTGAAAATATTCACGAAATTTACTTACTATAAATATTGAAATTGCTATACATGGNATTATAACTAACAATCCTTGAGATCCATACANTAANATATCTGAAATNCTTAATCTAATACCTAANAGGATTATTCCTAACTTNAGAAGATATTTAATAGAAAACNNAAANCCGTCACTGTAGTTATGGATATTTTTTANTGAATTGCTAATTAATATNCCTAAAATAATTGCAATAATGATAGGAGATATNGGNCTTTTTACATGTTTTAGTANNTCTATGCCTATATAATTTGATAATTCNATAGATANNAGGGCAGTTATAACACATATAAANAAACCAATGATACTATTTTNCNTCATATATATANCNTATTATACATAATATGTATTATACGCCATTTATATAAATATAGGAAATAGTCATAAAAGTGCCTTAAGAGCATTAATTAAGGTTTCAACATCAGCATTAGAGTTATATCCTTGTAAAGATATTCTAAATGCTGTGTGTCCATCTTTAGTATATGTTGGAATTTCAATATTATAGGTATGATAAAGGGTTTCTTTTAAAACTTTATGATCATTAACTGGAAATATGATCGTTGTCATTTGGCCCAGATATTCATCGGGACAAATTTTAGGAATTTGTGTTAATGTAGAAATTTCATTACGAGCATTTATAATCATACTCATACAGCGATCTTGAACTTCATGCCAATTATGATCATTTTGAAATTTTATAGCAGCTGGAATAGTTAAAAATGCACTCATATCCCTAGTTCCTTGCCACTGAAAAATATTTTGATACCTGCTTGTGGTTTTTTGTTCTGTAGAATCTTTAAATTCATCAAACTCTATACCCCAGCCCCAGCTTTTTAAATAGGGTTGCATATTTGATTGGTATTCTTTTTTTACATATAAGAATGATACACCTTTTGGTGAGCACATCCATTTATGACATGCACCAACGTAATAATCTGGATCTAATTTTTTAATATCAAGGTTTATATGTCCGGGTACATGAGCTCCATCAATGATAGTTTTTATTCCCCTTTTTTTAGCTTCGTTCATTATCTTCTCAATGGGAAGAATCATACCAGTCCCGCTAGTTATATGGCTTATAAAAACATATTTTGTATTTTTATTTGCATGTTGCCAGAAATTTTGTAAAAAAGTATTGTCATCTATAACAGGTAGCGTAATTGGTGATCTCACGTATTTATAGTTATTTTGTTTTCCATGATAAAACCACATTCTATCNCAAGANCCATATTCTAGATTTGTAGTCAATATCTCATCTTCAGGATTNATTTTTATATTATCTATGATTGACGCGACAGCATGTGTGGGATTTGGAAAATAGGTAATATCGTTNTNGTCGCAATTAATATATTTTGATAATTCATTCCTTGAAATTTCCAATTGCTCATAAACATCATTTGTCAAGAATTTTACAGGATCTCTCTCTAATTTTATCTGCCATTTTTGATAATCCTCAAAGACAGGTTTTGGGCATGCTCCGTAAGACCCATGATTTAAAAATGTAATTTCAGGATTTATTTGAAATAATGATTTTAAATATGTTGAGTCGTTATTCATATTTTAAGCAACATTATNGTATTAAATTTATAATTGATAACAGCTTTCAGTATATAAATTTTATTATGCGCCCGTAGCTCAGCTGGATAGAGCGTTGGATTCCGGTTCCAAAGGTCGGGGGTTCAAATCCCTCCGGGCGTACTAGGCTTTGAACCTGCCTCCATCCACTGCTAAATTATGACCTGTAATGTAACTGGAATCGCTGGAAGCTAANAATAATACTACGCTTGCAATTTCAATGGGTTCAGCCAATCTATTCAATGCCGTTGATTCAGCCCANCTCTCTTCAATATCAGCCTTCGCTACGTTTAAGGTTTTTGCTTTAGAGTCAGCAAGCTCATCCAATCTACCAGTTTTGGTATATCCTGGAAGTACGTTATTAACGGTAATATTATATTTACCTAGTTCTAACGCCAATGTCTTTGCCCATTGCGCCACAGCGCCTCGAATTGTATTTGAGACTCCAAGTCCAGGTATTACTTGTTTTATTGATGTTGAAATTATATTTATTATTCTTCCATAGTCCTGATTCTTCATAGTGGAAATCACGGATTTGGTAACTATTTGATTGCAGATCAATAACCTTTCAAACGCTACCCTAAATTCTTCAATTTCTGATTCAATCAATAATCCACCATGAGGTCCACCGCTATTGTTGATTAAGATATCTACATTATCATTTAACTCATCTAATAGAGAACTTTCTAGATTTTCTGGTTTATTAAAGTCAGAACATATGAATTTATGACTTTGATCATTTGATTTATCTAATTCATCAATTACAGATTGAATTTTAGATTCATTTCTTGCAATAATTGTAATACTTGCACCATTCTTAGCCAATAATTGAGCGCACGANTTACCAATACCATCTGAACCGCCACATACCACTGCCCTTTTATTGTATAGCAACATATCTTTCAAATTATTCAGTACTTTCAGCGGCTTCTATAGTATTCTCAACAAGCATAGCTATGGTCATTGGACCAACCCCTCCAGGGACCGGTGTTATTGCACTGACTTTATTAATAACTGATTCATAGTCAGCNTCACCTACTAGTTTATAATTATCATTATGGTCTTTAATTCTATTAATTCCTACATCAATAATTATTGAACNATCTTTAACATGATTTGATTTTAAAAAATTTGGGGATCCTAATGCCAATATTATCACATCAGCCATTTTAGTAAATTTAAAGATATCAGATGTNCCTGAATGACAGATTGTTGTGGTTGCATTGCTATATTTATTTTTTAAGCTAGTTAAAATTGATACAGGTCTTCCAACAATATTACTTCTGCCAACCACCACTACATGTTTTCCTGAAATATCCAGGTTATAATATTCAAAAAAACGCATAATACCTTTTGGTGTGCATGGAATAAAAAGCGGAGTTCCAGCTGTTAAATTGCCAAGATTATAAGGATGAAAGCCGTCAACATCCTTTTTTGGGTTAATACTTAAGAGTATTTTTTCTGTATTAATATGATTTGGCAGAGGAAGCTGAACCAATATACCATGGTAGGTAGGATCATCATTCAAATCGGAAATTTTGTTTATTAACTCTTCTTCGCTAATATCATTTGAAAAAGAAATCGTACTAGATTTTAGACCTAACTCATTGAATTTTTTAGTTTTACTCTTAACGTAAATTTTTGAGGCAGGATTNTCTCCAACTAAAACAACAGCTAAAGATGGTATAATAGAATTATTTTTTAATGAGGCTATTCTATGAGAAAGTTGCTCATAGACAGCTCTGCTAAGATCTATGCCTGATAGAATTTTAGAATCGATCTTCAAAGGGTATTTAGAATAGCTATTTTTGAATTTCTTCTTCTATCNCTTCCAAGAGAGATGAAACTTTACCTTCAANAGAATTTTTTACATCATCATGATCCCGTTTTATTGCAAAGTATTCATCAGCAATATTCATGGCTGCTAAAATGGCGACTTTAGCAGGAACCTGTGGAGTGTTGAGTTCTTCCTGAATTTCTCGCATTTTTTGATCAACGTATTCTGCAATATTTTTTATGTAAGTAGCATCGGCTGGAGCCTTAATGGTATACTCTTGTCCGTAGATAGTAACTTTTACAAAATTATCATTTGATTTCATATAAATAGATTCAATTTTTTATTATAAACATTTTTATTAGTTATCTTAATTTAGCACTGAAATCCTTAGAAACCACCTTTATAATTTCATCAATAACAAGGTTTACATCTTTATCTTCAAGCGTTTTAAGAGGGTGTTGGAAAATTAATTTAAATGTAACTGACTTTTTATTCTTACCAATGGATGAGTGTCGAAAAATATTTTGAGGGTTAACATTTTTAATAATCTGATTATTCTTATTTAAAATAGATTTTAAGACGTCACCAACAACTACTTTCTCATCCAATACAAAATTAATATCTCTTTCAACTGTTGGATAATAAATAATAGGATTAAAGCTTAAACTGGATTGATTAATCATTCCAATAAGATGATCTAAGTTAATTTCAAAAGCATATATGTTAGAAATATCTAAGTTCAATATATGTAATATTTTAGAGTTTATTTTACCATAATGGCCAAGAGAAGTCTTATCAATATTGATTAAAAATGATTTTTCATATTGAGGTAAATCTGTATTTAAAGTATCTATTTCAACTTTTCCAATTTGCAAATGATTCAAAAGAGTTGAAACCAGTCCTTTTATAGCAAAAAAATCAGATTTAATGGCATTGCTTTGATGTACAGATGGATGCAACAAATCTCCTAAGATTATACCAGATAATTGAAAATTCTCATTAATCCCCTTTAAACCTTTTCCAGTTTTATTAAAAACATTGCCAATCTCAAAAAGCATTAGATCTTTTCTGCCGTTATTATGATTAAAATCTGCGGTATTAAGAAGCCCTGGAATTAAACTACTACGTAAATGGGTCATTTTATCTGATAATGGATTCATTACATTGATTGTTTTAATACCATTGATTGAGGTTTCTTTTTCAGATAAAAGCGTATTACTAAATATTTGAGTAAATCCTAATCCATGCAATGTATTACATATTTTATCTATACAAAGATGTGGATCTATGATATTGTTCTCCATAAGACTTTGGTAATGATAAGTTGATTCTATCTTATCATATCCGTATAGTCTGATTATTTCTTCAATAAGATCAATTTCTCTTTCTAAGTCTGGCCTCCATGTTGGGGCATTACATTTCCAATTATCACCTTCTTTTTCAACTATACAGCCAAGCATTTTTAATGAACTATGAACATAGTTGTCTTTGATCGATAATCCGGAAATAAGATCTAATTTCTCTTTTCTAAGTAATATCGAAGCTGGTTTAATAGCCTTAGGATACGCATCAACCAAACCAGGTACCCATTCCCCCTCTGCATATTCTTCTAAGAGGGATATTATTCTCCAAAAGGCATGTTCAGCAGCATTTGGATCTGCACCTCTTTCAAATCGCTTAGATGCATCAGTTGACATATTAACCGATTTTGCACTTTTTCGTATAGTTGGTGGGTCAAAATATGCGCTTTCAATTATTACAGTAGTAGTAGCGCTGGTAACCGCGCTATTTAGCCCCCCCATCACACCGGCAATTGCCACAGGATTCTTTCCATTAGTTATTAATAGCTCATTAGGTGAGACTTCTCTTTCAATTTCATCAAGAGTAGTTAGTTTTTCATTCTTTTTTCCACGTCGAATTAAAATTTCTTTTGAGCCAAATTTTTCATAATCAAAAATATGTGTAGGTTGACCTATTTCCATCATAACATAATTTGAAATATCCACAATATTATTAATACTTCTCTGCCCAATAGATTCAAGTCTTTGCCTTAGCCATTTTGGAGAATCCTTAACTTTTATATTTTTAACTATTCCAGCTATATACCTTGGACATTCATCAGGATTTTCTATAGAAACATTAATTTTTTTAAGTGCTAAATTTGATTTAAATGATCTAGGGTCGTATTGAGGTGATTTAATTTTTAGCCCTTTTTTAGCTGCATAATCTCTAGCTACACCAAAATGAGAAAAACAATCAGCCCTATTTGGTGTTATGTCTAAGTCAATAGTAGAATAACTACTTAAATAAAAATCTTTAAATTTTTGACCTATTTTTGCATCGCTAGGTAAAACCATTATTCCTTCATGCTCATCAGAAATCCCCAGTTCTTTTTCTGAGCATATCATTCCTTGACTTTCTTCGCCTCTAATTTTTGCCTTTTTAATATTTATTCCGCCAGGAAGGCTCGCTCCTACTGGAGCTAATGCTATTTTTTGACCTTTGTCAACATTAGGTGCACCGCAAATGATTGGAATTTCCAATTTTCCATCTGACACTTTGCATTGCTTTAATCGATCAGCGTTAGGATGTTTTTTGCATTCTACTACTTCTCCAATTATAATATCTTCTAATTGNGTAATATCAACAGGATTTTCTGCCTCTAGGCCAAGCATAGTTAGTGTATTTGCAATATCTTCTGTGGAATCGTTGGTTTTTACAAATTCNTTAAACCAGTCAATAGATATGCGCATTAAAATTGCTCCAAAAATCTTAAATCACCCTGATACAATAAGCGTATATCATCAATATCATATTTCAACATACAGATTCTTTCAATGCCAAGACCAAAAGCATATCCATGCCATACATCGGGATCAATATCTACGGATTTGAACACTTCTGGATCAACCATGCCAGATCCTAATATTTCAAGCCATTGACCTCTTTTTTCACTCCATATATCAACCTCAGCGCTTGGCTCAGTAAATGGAAAAAAGCTTGGCCTAAAACGCATTTTAGTTTTTGCTCCAAACATTTGTTTTACAAAATATTCTAATATTCCTTTATGATCAGCAAAGGAAACATTTTTATCTACATACAGCCCTTCTATTTGATGAAAAAGGCAATAGCTTTTAAAGCTTATAGATTCATTTCTGTATACTCGACCAGGGACGATGTATCTCAATGGAGGTTCTTTTTCTTTCATCAAATGAACTTGAACATTCGATGTGTGGGTTCGTAAAACTATATCTTTTTCAATAAAAAATGTATCTTGCATATCGCGAGCTGGATGTTCTGGAGGGAAGTTTAATGCACTAAAATTATGAAAGTCATCATCGACCTCAGGACCATACGCAACTGAAAAACCTAAATTCTGAAAGATCGATTTAATTTCATTTAATGTAGTTTGAAGAGGATGTTGATAGCCAATATTGAAATTTAAACCAGGTANTGAATAGTCAATTTGATCAGTTTTACTNTNTGAATCTTNTTGTTGAGATGAATCAAAAACAGAATTGATTTCATTTTTAAGTTGATTTAAATATTTACCAAATAACGGACGATCTTCGGCTTCAACTTGATTCATTTGAGTAAAAAGATTCGCAATTAAACCTTTTCTTCCCAAATATTTAATTTTTAAAGAATCTATTTTATCATTATCNTCAGGAAACGGATCAGAATCAGTCCGAAATTGTTTTCGAACTGATTCAATTGTGTCCTTAATGTTCATTAGNTATTTAATGAATTTACTAGCTCTTTGAAAGCTTCTGGTTCATTCATAGCTAGATCAGCCAAGACTTTTCGATCTAGATCTACCTCTTTTGCTTTCATTTTAGCAATGAACTGTGAGTACGATAAGCCGTTTTGCCGCGCAGCTGCATTTATTCTAATGATCCATANGCGTCTAAATTGACGTTTTTTCTGTCTACGATCTCTGTATGCATATAAACCTGCTTTNTCAACTGCATCTTTTGCAGCTTTGAAATTGCGGCTCCGGGCACCATAGTAGCCCTTGGCCTGCTTTACTACTTTTCTGTGACGTCTGTGTCTTGGTACAGAACTATTAGCTCTAGGCATTGNTATCTCCTATTTTATTTAGCTATCATTCGACGTACACGTTTTTCCTCAGATGAATCAACTAAGTCTGATTGTCTCATCTTTCGTTTTGCGCTATTACTTCTACGAATTAGCATATGGCTATGGTTTGCCTTGTTTCTTTTTATTTTACCAGTGCCAGTTAAGCTGAAACGCTTAGCTGCACTGCGTCTTGTTTTTTGTTTTGGCATCGACTATCTCCTATTTACCAGTCAAAACTATAGTTTGACNACGACCTTCTAAGTCTCCTTCTTTTTCAACCTCNGCAATATCTGATAACATTTCAATTACCCTTTCTAGCACCGCTAACCCTAAATCAGTTCTAGAAAGTTCTCTTCCTCTATACATNAGTGTTACTTTTAACTTGCACCCNTCAGAAATAAATTTTCTTCCAAGATTAACTTTTGTTTCCAAATCATGCGTATCTATTCTTGGCCTAACGCGAATTTCTTTAACTTTTACTACATGCTGCTTTTTTTTGCTAGCTTGTTGTTTCTTTTTTTCTTCGTATTTCAATTTACCGTAATTAAGAATCTTTGCAACGGGAGGCTTAGCNTTAGGNGATACNTCGATTAAATCAAGGCCNACATCCTTAGCTCTTTCGATTGCTGCATCTAAATCCATCACGCCTAATTGCTCTCCTGTTTCTGAGATTAATCTGACCTCAGATGCGTTTATTTTTTCATTGATTCTTATTTTATTCGCTTTTCCGATAAGGTTGACTCCTTTGTTTAATTTCTTTANTTAAATCATTAATGATTTTGTCAATTGACAATTCNCCTTGATCCCCAANAAATCTTCTTCTTATTGATAGGGTATTATTTTGGGCTTCCTTTTCACCAATAACTGCCATAATAGGAATTTTATTCAATTCTGCATTTCTAATTTTTGATCCAATTTTATCGGGCTTATCATCGATCGTTGTACGAAAACCGGCTTGCGTTAATTGTTTATCTACCTCATAAGCATAATGATTCGTCTTTTCTGACACTGGTAATATCGCAATTTGTATAGGTGACAACCAAACAGGAAAATCACCACCATAATGTTCAATTAAAAAACCAACAAATCTCTCGTGCGTGCTTAGAGGGGCCCTATGNATACATAGGGGAGTTTTTTCTTTACCNTCTTGATCGGTATAGGATAATCCAAATCTCTTTGGAATTGCAAAATCAACTTGGTTGGTTGCAAGCGTGAATTCTTTTCCAATAGCGCTCCATACCTGAACATCAACNTTTGGTCCATAAAAAGCTGCTTCTCCAGAAATTTCTGTAAAATTAATCTCACCCTCTGTGAGTGTTCTTCTTACAATATTTTCTGTTTNAATCCATAAATCAGGCTCATCAATATATTTCTTACCCAATCCTTCTTTATCATGAACACTTAGTCTCATTTCGTATTTTTCAATACCAAATATATCAAAATATTCTAAATACATTTTGCAAACATCTAAAAATTCTTGACTAAAATCATCTTTAGAGCAATAAATATGAGCATCATTCATCTNCATNCTCCTAACCCGCATCAAGCCAAATAGTTGACCTGATTTTTCATAGCGATAGCAAGTTCCATATTCAGATATNCGATAAGGAAGATCTCTGTAGCTTTTTGGGGACGCTGCGTAAATTTTGTGATGATGAGGACAATTCATAGGTTTAACATAATAATCCATTCCATCTACATCCATAGCTGGGTACATCGCATCTTTATATAATTCTAAATGACCAGATTTTTTATACAAGTCGCCCTTAGTTAAATGTGGAGTTCTTACTTGATNGTANCCATGNCTATCTTCTGTTTCTTTAGCTAATGATTCTAATTCATTTAAAATAACTCCNCCATTTGGAAGCCATAGCGGTAATCCTGGTCCAACCTCTTCATCAAAGGTAAAAATTTCTAGTTCTTTACCTATTTTTCTATGATCTCGTTTTTTTGCTTCTTCCAAAAAATTAAGATACTTTTTTAGTTCCGATTTTTTAGAGAATGCAGTACCGTAAATTCGCTGTAACATTTTATTATTTTCATTACCNCGCCAATACGCACCTGANGTTGATAGCAGTTTAAAATATTTTAAATTTCCTGTACTGGGAGTGTGCGGTCCTCTGCAAAGATCAATAAAATCCCCTTGCTTGTATGCAGTAATTCGATCACTTTCATCGATTTCATTGATTATTTCTACTTTGTAGTTTTCATTGAGTTTCGAAAATAATTTAATAGCTTGATCTCTAGATAGATCTTCACGAGAAACATCATGATTTTCTTTTGCAATATTATGCATTTCTTCTTCAATTTTTAGGAGATCTTCATCGGAAAATGTACCCTCGATATCAAAATCATAATAAAATCTATTTTCTATGACTGGACCAATAGTCATTTGCGAAGTCGGCCAAAACTTCTTTACAGCCTGNGCCATTAAATGGGCTGCGCTATGNAGCAAAACCTCGTGACCAATTTTTGAATCACCTGTATGTATAATTAAATCAGCATCATCCATGATTGGAATAGTCGCATCCACTAAATTGTCATTGACNGTAGCAGCTACAGTATCATTGGCTAATCTTTCACCAATGCTGGTGGCAATTTGCAATGCNGTNACCCCTTCATCGTATTGACGGGTTGATTTATCCGGTAGTGTTATAGTTATCTGTTTCATCTAANTTTATAATGTGGGCGATAACGGAGTCGAACCGCTGACCTCTACGATGTCAACGTAGCGCTCTAACCAGCTGAGCTAATCGCCCTTCTATTACGTAAAGAATTTAATTGAATCATCAAGTATCTACGAAAGGTTATTTNACAGTATTAATTATCAATATGCTGCGCGTTTAATAGAGCATTNGAATAGAATTTTTGATTATTTATCACATTAAGCGCTGTTTTTAAAACTTCGTCATTAATAAAAGATTGTTCAATTCTACCCTTTGGCCCATTGAAAAGACCAGCAAATTCAAGAAGTAAAATCTGATGCATCTGTTCAGACTCTTCATATATTTTTTCATCGATACTTTTTGCATAAAAATCATTTAAANCATTCAATGCCTTTCTAGCTTTTATATTAGTAGAATCGATTGAAAATATGCTTTCTTCTAATTGGGCTAAATCTTTTTGTCCAGGAAGCGTGACCTTCTTATGCTTATTAATATATTTATAAAACTTATCAATTAGCAATTGGTCGCTTTCAACGTCAGAAAATTTTTTGTAATGAAATTTATTTTCCTGAGCAAAGGAATAAAAATATCCATTTCTCCAAAATTGAGTTGTAACTAAATCCATTTTTTGCTCTAAAACTGTCGAATCGGGGGTAATACCGCCATTACCATATACCAACCTACCCCCTTTTGTTTTAAATAATGAATCCTCAACGGTCTTATTTAATAGAAATTTTTCATCGATATAGTCTCTTTTTTGAATAAAACGACCGCTGGGTATATAGTACCTTGCGGTTGTTATTTTTATAGTTCTTTTTGAATCGATCTCATATGCAGTTTGAACCAAACCCTTTCCAAATGATTTTTGACCAATAACTAATCCCCGATCAAGGTCCTGAATTGCTCCAGCTACAATTTCACTTGCCGACGCGCTTCCTTGATTAATCAAAACAACAACTCTTACATCGTTAGATATAATTGGATTTCTATTGGAAAAAAATGTTCGATTCGACTCTTTGATTCTGCCCTTAGTAGATACGAGTGGTAGATTTTTATCCGTAATCATGTCTAAAATACTTACAGCTGCAGATAATAATCCTCCAGTATTATCGCGTAAATCTATGATNAATTCATCTAATTGATTTTTTGATAGGCTGATGAGCTCTTTTTTAAAATCTCTAGGCGCATAACGAGAAAACCTATTTAATCGAATATAGCCTGTATTTGGAGCTATCATCCCAGAATAGGTTACATCTTTAACATCAATATTTGATCTGATTAAAGTGAAATCAATATTTTCATCCTCACCATAACGTTTAATTGTCAACTTTACCTTGGTACCCTTTTTNCCNCTAATTTTAGCAGCGGCATCATTAAAGGATAGGTTTTTAACCTCATNGTCATCTATTTTAATAATTATATCTCCACTAATAATTCCTGCTTTTTGAGCAGGAGACTGATTCATGGGAGATATAACTGTCATTTCTTTATTTCTATAGCCCAGCTGTATNCCTACTCCTCCATATTTTCCATCGGTTAGAAGTTCTATACTGTACTGCTCATCCTCAACAAGCATAGTGGTGTATGGATCTAAATTTTCTGTTATACTATTTATGCTGGTTTTTGTGAAAGTTTCTGGATCTAATTGATCNACATATGTAGAAAAAATTTGAGTATAGACTTGATTAATTAAACCTTGAGACTTTGATATTTTTCTATAAAAACCAGATTGAGTAAAAGATAATGAAAGGGTNGCTAAAATCAAAAATGAGTAGAATAATTTAGATTTGAATATTGATTTCATTAGATAATCTTCCTTCGCGATAATTCTTTTACAATTTTTTGATGAATGATATTTACTTGATTATGACCATCCAATACTACAATTCGATCATCAAATCTTTTTGCAATNTCTAAATATGTATTTCGAACATTTATTTGAAGATCTATACCAGCTTTTTCAATACGATCATTTTCAACATCTTTGCGCTTGATAGCTTCTTCTGGNTGCAAATCTATTAAAAATGTTACATCGGGCGATAGATTATACGTTGCAAATTGGTTAAGCTTAATTAACCATTCTATATCCAATCCTCTCCCACCTCCTTGATAGGCAAGCGTTGAATCCGAATAGCGATCAGCAATAACATTTTTCCCTTCATCTAGATTTGAGATAATTTTTTCATATGTTAATTGCGCTCTACTTCCAGTCATTAATAACGCCTCAGTACGGTCAGACATTTCATTTAATTTGCTGTTCAGTAAAATATCGCGAATTTCTTCTGAAATGGTCGATCCACCGGGTTCTCTAACTAGAATAGTCTTATTAGAAGAAGNATTCATNTCTTTCAGTAGCAATTTTACTTGGGTGCTCTTACCGCAAGCGTCGATACCTTCAAAAGAAATAAATTTGCCTTTAGAAATAGACATTGTCATCATCTTTTCCTATTAAAATTACCATTTCACCCTTAAGCATAATTTTTTCTACATTTTTCATAATGTCTTTAATGGATCCCCTAATGAACTCCTCATGAATTTTAGTCAGTTCCCTGGCGATGACACAAGGCCTATTCCCAATATGAATACAAATATCGTTTAGAGTTCTTTTTAATCTTTTTGGGTTTTCAAATAACACAATTGTTCCATCAAATTTTGATAAATGCTCTAGTGTTTTTTTTCTTCCTTTTTTTTGAGGTAAAAATCCTTCAAAAATAAATCTATCTGTAGGAAGGCCAGACGGAATCAAAGCGGCAAGCAATGCTGATGCTCCAGGAATACTTATTACCTGAATTTTCTCTTCAATTGCTGCTCTAATAAGCCTGTAAGCGGGATCACTAATTCCTGGTGTGCCAGCATCTGAAACTAATGCTATATCATTTGATTCTTTGAGTTGATCAATAATTTTAGGAATTTGTTGAAATTTATTATGATCAAAATAACTAATCATTGGCACAGAAATATTTAAGTGATTTAATAGTTTTTTAGTTTGCCTTGTATCTTCAGCAGCAATTAAGGAAGAGTCGCGAAGTATATTAACGGCTCTTAAAGTTATATCATCAAGATTGCCAATTGGTGTAGAAACAACATAAAGTTTTCCATCTGGCATAAAACTATAATTTACTTAAGGCTTTATCAATCATCTCAAAGCCTTGATCGAGCTCATTAATTGTAATGTTAAGATGAGGGCGGAATCGAATAGATCTAGTTCCGCACCCTAGCATCATAGCGCCTTCATTGCTTATGCTATTTATTGCTTTGTCACGT
>PBPW01000019.1 GCA_002725545.1 Fidelibacterota bacterium
TTTTCACCAAATCTTTCCAGAGCAACTTTCCTAATCTGAATTAAATTGTTGAGCTCTTCAACCGCATCTTTGCCATTATCCCAAAGGTGGCTGGCTGGATGTGCTGATCCAATTGGCCTCGCATCTTGATCAGTAATAAAAGTTATTCCTTGTCTTATGCCATTTTGAATTATTTCTTCTAAAGCTTTATCCTCATCAATACCATCTGGAAAATCTTGATAACCATAAGCTACAGAGATTTTATCCCAATCCCCAATTCCACTATCATAAGCATCCATCCATTCGATTTCATTAGAACTATTTAATGTGAGTGTTGGGTGAGGATAATCCATGACCGATGCACGCCCAAGCGAGCTGGCAAGAAAATTGTGTTGTATTCCAATTGTATGTCCAATCTCATGCGCTACAAGCTGCTTTATCCTTGCTAGTGCAATTTCTCGCATCGCGCTAGGAATTCTTGATTCATCTTCATAAGGCGCTAGCAATCCCGTTGCAATTAGATAATCCTGTCGAAGCCGTAAGGATCCAAGCGATACATTTCCTTTGATGATTTCTCCTGTGCGAGGATCTGAAACCCATCCTCCATAAGACCATCCCCTAGTTGCACGATGTACCCAGTGAATCATATTGTAACGTACATCCATAGGATGCGCTCCATCAGGAAGCATTTTAATTTGAAAGGCATCTTCGTAGCCAGCAGCTGAAAATGCATCATTCCACCATTTCCCACTTTCAATCATTGCGGTTCGAATTGGCTCAGGGACACCTGGATCGACGTAGTATACGATAGGTTTTTTTGCCTTACTAATTTGTGCGCTTGGATTTACTTTCTCAAGACGGTGTCTTTGAATATATCTAGTATAAATAGATTCATCTAGATCAGCTGAGTAATCTTGAAAATAAAGAGGGTAGAACCCTGCTCTGGGATCATGTTTTCTAGTTGAATAATTTTTATCTGGGAGCTGTATAAATGAATGATGAAGTCGTACAGTAATCGCAGTTGGAGTAGGGGTGACCTGCCTAACATAATTTCCAGGATTATTACCAGTGTATGTCAACATTGTTTCAACATTCGAATTTTTAGGAAAATTCATGGTACCTGGTAGGTATATCGATGAGCGAGAAATATCAACTTTATAGCTACCCATTTTTCTAGATTTTAATCTATTGATAACGCCGTGAGCATCCTGCATAAAAAACTCTGTAGCATCTACTAATACTTTTCCCGATTCTTCCGCGGCAACCTCAAATCCCCATAAGGTTGATTTAGCAAATCCTTCTGCAACGGACTGTTTTTCTTTTTTATCTGTTGTTAAGGCTCGGTAGGTATAATTTGGTTGCATCATCAACACTTTTGGTCCGATCCGCTTAAAAAATACAATTCTTTCATTGCCCAGCTGACCTCTATCAAGGCCAATATCATTTGATCCAATGCCAGCAGTGAGCGAATTCACATAGAGGAATTCCTTATCAAAATCATTTATTTCTAGCCAAAGCTTCCCAGAAGAACTATCCCAATACATATTGAAGTATCCAGACAGCTTTTCCATGTCTTTAGTTTTGTTTGAAATTGAATCCGATAATATCATACCTGATACGATTAAGAGTAGGAGTAGTTTTTTCATAAAATACCTTTAAAAATAGATTATTTAATATCCAAACGGGTCTCTTGAATTAGTCTTGCGCCTTGAACGTTCTGTCCTTTTTTAAGCTCTTCTTTGATTTTTTTGACATTTATTTTCTCTGTAATGTGTTGCTCTATAAATGAATCTGGGATCATTTCTTCATCTTCAATTACCGCTTTAGGGGGATTTTTTTTAATGGTCAAATCAAAATTAACCGTCTCAATCTTTGTTATTTGATTTTCTTCCATTACGCTCTTGACATATTTTTTGATGTTTTCAGTCTTTTTTTCTAATCTTTTTCTTCGCTCAGCCATATTTTTTTCTGCCTCTTTCATCGCTTTTATGGTGCCGCTAAGATTTTGAGTATATTTAATTATATTCTCAGACTTTGCTTCAAGCGTGCCTTTCAAGCCCTCCAGAGTATCAAGCACAGCTTCATCTTCTAAATCAGATAATTCTTCCAGAGCATCTTTGTAGTCTTTTGCGATTTCATATAATACTGGTAATGCCATTTTTTTCCCTTTTGTAATATTTATAATATTTGAAATTAGTGCGCAGGTTTGTTCAAAAAAACAACTAACATTATTTTTAATAAAACTATTTTTGTAATTATTAAATTCCTCTAATTTATACTAACAATTATAATTTTAATTTATAATTAAGGAATATCAATGAAACGTATTTTAATTCTTTCATTCGCTCTATTTTTATTTTCTTGTGAAGATGAAAATGAAAACACCAGTAATTCTAACCTTGTAGGAACATGGAATCTTTCAAATATGGGTGAATACGAAAATGCTGCCAATTGCTCAGGGGCTATCGATAATACAGGTTGGGCGCTTGCACAAGCATTTGGAATGACAGGATCTTTAGAATTTAAGGCGGGCGGATCTGGAACCATTACTGTAAATGTGCTTGGAATGAGCGAAAGTGGCCAATTTTCTTGGTCTGAAGGAAAAAATGAATTTTGCNTTGGAGGAGAATGCATTCCTTTTAACGTTGAAGGGAATACNTTGAGCTACGATGACAAACAAGATGCCTATTGCGAGGATAATGATGGAAATGAAACTGGCCAATCCAGTGAATCAAGCTGTAATAATNCAGGCAATACATGGTATGATGCCTCGTGCACTGTTTCAGAATACACAAAACAATAAACCTTAATAAAATTAAAATCATAAATAAAATTTTAACTTTCGTAAGTTTACCGCATCTAATACTGTAGAGACACAACAACAAATAAATTATAAGGATTAATATTATGAATAAATTCATCTTGCCAATCGCTTCGATACTATTAGTTATCACTGGTTGTGAAAACTCTATGCGTAGCGAATCCTCAAATCTTGACAGTGTTGAATTGCAGGAACTNTCCTCTGAATTAACTTATGACTTAGGATTGAGCAAATCCTCTACAGATGCCATGAACAAATCTCTCAATCGCCATGGTAAAGGCGGTAAACATCGTGAGCCCGGTTTCCTCTGGAAAGTTGCAGCTGAAATGTCTGATCAGTTAACCGATGAAGAAAAAGCAGTCCTTTTTGAAAAAATGGATGAGAAAGATATTCCACTGTTTGGAGGATCTAAAGGGAAGAAGAGCAAATCAGGTAAAAAAGGAAAAAGCCAATCACGAGATTTATTTAACATGCTCACTGATGATCAAAAAGATTTGTATAAAGCTATGATGGCAGCTTATAAAGAAAAATTTAAATCGTTAAGAGATCAGGTAAAAGATGGCTCACTCTCAAAGGAAGATGCAAAAGTGCAAATGAAANCCCTTAAAGATGCCCTGCGAGCGGAAGTTGATGCACTTTTAACCGATGATCAAAAAGCGCAGCTAGAACAAAATAAGGCAGATCGCAATGCTAAACGCCAAGCATATCGCGATTCATCCAAGGCTGTAATGGTTGAGGNTCTNGGTATGACAGAAGACCAGGTTTCAGCATACGATGCCGCAAATCAAGAGGCAAAGGATGCTACTAGCGCACTTTTTGAGCAAGCCAAGAATGGTGATATCGACCGTGAAACACTACGAGCTTCTCTAAAATTAGTTTTTACTGCAAAAAATGAAAAACTAACCGCAATCTTTGATGATCAGCAATTAGATATCATTAAGATTCGTAAAGCCCTTGAAATGAGAATGAAAAAACACCGCTCATCTAAAGGGGATAAAGCCAGAAAAGGTAAAAAAAGTAGAAAAGGAAAAAAAGGCAGTCGGAGCAAGGGCTAATCCTAGTATTAAAAGGCTGATCAGTATCATTTGATCAGCCTTTTTTTTTCTTCAATTTCTATTTAACTTTAGTTTATTATATATTGNTTAGAACAGCATAAATAGGTATTTAGAATAAAAATTATGAAACTTTCTTCAATCATAATCGTCTAAATACTATTAGGAAGAATACAAACAATTAAAAGGAGTGTATAATTATGTGTAACGCAATTTTAGAAACTATGCTAAGCGCATCGCTCTTTATTTTTGGTGGAAATATTGTAGATACCAAGCTTGGACTTCACCATTATGAAGATGATGATTATAGTGAAATTTTTTATCAAAAAAATAATACCATCATAACAAAAAAATGCACAAGGCACTCAGAATTTGAAAATATTAAAAAAGTAAAACGTTATCATCCTGCAAGTGGCGGATCAGAAACCGTATATAAAGTGATACCAGCACAGGAAGATGGAGTAGTAAAAATTAAGGAAGGCGCATGAAAAATTTATCATTATTAACCGCATTAGCATTATTGATGTACACAGGCTGTGAAAGTCTGAATGAAAATGAAGTTACCTTAGACGATCCTGAACTGTTGGCTCTGTCTGAGGGTTTGAATGCAGATATTGGCCTCAGTAAATCTTCTGATGATGCCTTCAAGGATGCGTTAAACCGTCATGGAAAGCGCGGTAGGCATCGCATGGATCCTGGATTCCTTTGGAAAGTAGCAGCTGAAATGCAAGGCAAGCTTACTCNAGATGAGAAAGATAGACTTTTTGCTTGGATGGATGATAATGCAGTGCCGTATTTACATTCACCAGAAAAAGANAAACATCATGGTCCTAAAGGTGATAAGGGNGGTATGGATTTTCGCCTATTATTTACTGTTCTTGATGCTGATCAACAAGAAACTCTAAAAGGCATCCTAGACTCCTACAGGGAGCAAATGGAAGCTGTATGGGGTCAAATGAAAGATGGCTCAATGGATGAAGCTACTGGCAAAGCAGAGCTTGAAGCTCTAGAANTAGCTATGAAAACAGAAGTAGANTCTCTACTAACCGATGATCAAAAAGATCAGCTTGATGCTATTTATGCTGAAATGAAAGACAAGATGGAAGCGGAAAAAAATGCAGAGTACGATGCGATGGTGACTGCTCTAAATATGACTTCAGAGCAGGAAGCTAGTTTAATCGAAGTTAACCAGCAGCATAAGGATGCCGTTGAGGCTTTAATGGAAGCAGCAAAGAATTCTGGCGCGGATGTAGATAGAGTTCAGCTTGGTGAGAAAATTAAAGCATTGATGCTAGAGCGCAATGCAAACCTAGAAGCGTTATTTGATGACAAGCAGCTTGAAACCATCAAAGTTCACATGTCGCTTGCGATGATGTTTTCAAAGCATTGCGATGGTAGAAAAGATGGACGCTGGGGAGATAAAGATGACAAAGGCGGTTCTACAAAAAGATAATTAAGCACCATAAAAAAAATAAAAGGCTGTAGTATTTATACTTCAGCCTTTTTTTTTAACTTTTTCATTATAAANTAGTCTAATAAGAAAATGCATGCGAACAGACAACGAGCTAATAAAAGAATTTCAAGAGGGAAAAGAAGCCGCTTTTAATGAGCTGGTAGATCGTTATTTATCAAGTACTTATGGATTTTTCACGAAATTTACCGATTCTAAAGAAGAGGCTGAGGATTTAGCCCAGGATGTTTTTATAAAGATGTACAAAGCACTTAAAAAATTTCGTTTTGAATCAGAATTCAAAACCTATTTATATCGAGCTAATATCAATATGTCCAATACGTATCTTAGACGAAATAAATGGAAAAATATGCTTCATTTGGACCAAATTTCAGAACCTGAATATATCGATACGACCAATGAAGATAAATGGAAACGTAAAGAGCTTTGGGATGCGATTGCGCGACTTCCAAAAATACAACGCATGGTTGTGACCATGAGAACTGCGGAGAACTTACCCTACAAAGAAATAGCTAAAATAATGAATATAAGTGAAAATTCTGCGAAGGTTAATTACCACCATGCAGTTGAAGCGCTAAAAATATTTTTTGAAAATTAAAATGAATATTGAAGAGCAATTTAAAAAACTATTAAATACATCATCTGATACGATTGATTCAGATGTATTTTTGAAAAATCTGCATTCAGAGCGATTGAGGCGTACTGAAAAAAAGTTAAAATTATANCATGGGGCTTTATCCTTTTGTTTTGTTATCGTCCTTGGCTTTATTACAATGAATCAATTAACGAACGACCCAGATGTTTATGCATCAGTTGATCTGTATTCCTACCAAGAAATGGATGAAGAAACAGAAGAATATATGAATGATCTTGCCTTCTATTTAATTAACACCAGTGATGATATTTGGCAAACCATAGATTTCTTTGAAAAAATTAATTTTGAAAATGTTATCGCAATGAACAATGGAGATATGTATGAATAAAATTGTTATAATTTTTATGAGTTTTTCTTTTATTTTATGCCAACCTGGAAAGGCGCGCGGGCCTGGTGGTCAATATCAAAATAGAATGGAAACAATGATGGTCTGGAAGCTTACTGACTACTTAAATCTATCTGAACAGCAAGCGGAAAAATTATTTCCAAGAATGCGAAGACATCGTATCAGAATGGGAGACTTGCATACAGAAGAAAAAGACCTTTTTGATTCCTACCTTTCTAAGATTAAAAAAGAGGAAAANATCTCCCAGTCGGATGTCAATGCAATGTTAAAAAAGATGGAAAGCCTGGATCTAAAAAAGTCAAAAAATCGATTAGATTTTATTAGATCTACCAAAGATATTTTGGACCCAGCGCAACAAGTTATGTTTATGAGTTTTGAGCCATATATGAAAGAACAAGCTCAAAAAGGAATGAAAGAGCGTTACCGAAAAGGACCAGATCGCAAGATAGATAAGGGTAAGAGACGTAGATAATAAAACTTAAAAAACCCTCTTTTTGGAGGGTTTTTTATTACAACTTATATTATTTACAATTTAATTTNGATTTCTATAATCATAAAATTATGATAAAAACATACAATTTTAGNGCAGGACCGGCAATGCTAAATCCTTATGTGCTTGAAGCGACATCTCAAGCTACTATCGAATACAATGATTGCGGTATGAGCTTAATGGAAATGAGCCACCGATCTCAGCCTGTGGTAGATATGGTTAAGGAGACTGAATTACTTGTAGGGGAGCTTCTGCAATTACCACAGCATTATCAGGTCCTTTTCCTTCAAGGGGGAGCCTCGCTCCAATTTAGCATGATACCAATGAACCTTCTTGGGCCAGATCAAGTTGCTGACTATACGGATACAGGTGCTTGGGCTCATAAAGCAATTACTGAAGCACAATTGTTTGGCAAGGTTAATGTTGCTTGTTCTTCAAAAGATTCTTCATACAATCATATCCCTAAGAACCTCAAATGCTCAAAAGATGCTGTTTACCTACATCTTACATCAAATAACACAATCTACGGTACNCAATGGGCTTCATTTCCTAATTTAGATGATTCACGTTCATATCTTATAGCAGATATGTCTTCAGATATTTTTAGTAGAGAATTTGATATAACCGATTTTGGTTTGATCTATGCTGGAGCTCAAAAAAATATTGGCCCCGCTGGAGTAACGCTTGTTATCATTAGGGATGATATCTTAGGTAAAATTAAACGTGAAGCTCCGATGATGATGCGCTATCAAACTCACATTGAAAAACAATCTATGTTTAATACTCCCCCTGTTATGGCGATCTATGCTGTCAATAGGAGTTTAGAATGGTTAAAAAATAATGGAGGTGTTAGTGGTATTGAGCAAAAAAACCTTATTAAAGCAGAAAAACTTTATGCAGAAATCGAGCGTAACAATTTGTTCAAATCTCCTGTTGCAATAGAAGACAGGTCNCTTATGAACGTACCTTTTATTTTTAGCGGCAANGGTAGTGATGAAGATTTTTTATCATTTTGCGATAAGCGCGGTTTAAAAACATTAAAAGGTCATCGATCAGTTGGGGGTTTTCGAGCTTCAATCTACAACGCAATGCCTTTAGAGGGTATTAATGCTCTAGTTCAAGCAATGCAAGATTATGAGTCTAAATGAAGAGTATATATTTAAGTTGGTTTGTTGTTTGAAGCCTAATCAATGATTATTCATCCCATAGTCCTTTTTTACCAAGCTTTTTTATCTTAGGACGAATAACAAAAGCACAATAAGGAGCGTTGGGGTTATTTTCATAGTAATCTTGATGATATCCTTCAGCCAAATAAAAATTATCTAATTCTTTTACTTCTGTTGTAATAGGGTCATCAAACATTTTAGCGGCTTTCTCTAAAGCCAATTGTGTAGATTTTTTTTGGGCGTCGTTGATATAGTAAATAGCTGACCGGTATTGGGTGCCAATATCACCACCTTGACGGTTCAAGGTCGTTGGGTCATGCGCTTGCCAGAAAATATCAAGCAATTCATCGTATGTCACTATGTTGGGATCAAAGACGATTTTGCATACTTCCGCGTGTCCAGTTTTACCGGATGTAACTTCTTTATAAGTAGGATTTTTAGTTTGACCACCTGCATAGCCAGAGACTACTTCGCTAACACCATCAATTCTTTCAAAAACAGCTTCAACGCACCAAAAACAACCTCCACCAAAAATTGCATATTCATTATTATCTTTTGACATGTTTGAACCTTTCTTATTTTGACCTAAAGCTAAAGTAAAAAGTAAAAATAGGGATAATGGGTATGATAAATATTTACTCAAATTTTTCTTTAAAGCTCTTTTAGGTCTTTATGCAGAGTATTTAGCATTTCTTTTGCATCGCCAAAAACCATCACGGTATTTTCAAAACCAAACAATTCGTTTTGAATACCTGCAAANCCTGGATTCATTGTTCGCTTATTNACTATNACTGTTCTTGATTTATCAACATCAAGTATAGGCATTCCNAAAATAGGACTAGAAGAATCATGGCGAGCTGCTGGATTGACAACATCATTCGCACCCAATACAATCGCTACGTCACAGTCTTCAAATTCTGGATTTATTTCATCTAGATCTTTTAAAAGTTCATATGGGATGTTTGCCTCTGCTAAAAGCACATTCATATGACCAGGCATTCTTCCGGCAACTGGATGGATAGCATATAAAACTTTTTTACCCATTGATTCTAATTGTTCTGCCACTTCTCTTACAGCNTGCTGTGCTTGNGCTACCGCTAATCCATATCCTGGAACTACGATAACTTTATCCGCAGCATCTAAAATCATAGCTGCTTCATCCGTTGTAGAAGATTTAATACTGATTTGTTTTGCTTCAGATGATCCTTCTTCTGAACTTAAACCAACAGCTCCAAAAATGACGTTGGAAAGCGATCTATTCATTCCTTTGCACATGATATTTGTAAGTATTATCCCAGATGCACCAACCAAAGCACCAGCAATAATTAATCCATTATTCATTAGTACAAATCCTGTAGCTGATGCTGCGATACCTGAATATGAATTTAACAGTGATATAACGACGGGCATGTCAGCTCCACCAATAGGAATTGTTAACGTAATTCCGATTAATGCAGATAAGGCAATTACTACATAGAAAGCATTCATTTCATTGGCGCCGCTAGTAACCGTAAATACTCCAAATGTTATTATGCTTATCATGATAATTGCATTGAGAATTTGTTGGCCTTTAAATACAATAGGCTGACCACTTATAAAACCCTGCAGCTTTCCAAATGCAATGAAGCTTCCGGTTAAGGTAAGGGTACCTATAAAAACAGATAAAATTATTGTTGTATTTAAAAATGCGGTTTGTTCAAGGGTGCCATATTTTGAAAAGAATTCAGCTGTGGCCACTAAAGCGGATGCTCCACCACCAAATCCATTAAAGATTGCTACCATTTGTGGCATTTGTGTCATTTCAACGCGCATTGCAAATGTTGCACCTAAAATAGAGCCAACTATCATTCCAATAGCAATGAGTTTGAAGTCAAGATCTATTCCAACTCCAGGAGAACTTACAGTAGCTAGAATAGCAATTAGCATACCAATGGAAGCAAGCGCATTCCCCGTTCTTGCGGTTTTTGGTGAGCTTAGTCTCTTAATGCCAAGTATAAAAAGAACAGCTGCTATAACGTAAAATAAATTTGTGAAGTCCATAATAATTATTTCCGTTTAAACATTTTTAACATTCTATCAGTAACCATAAATCCACCTACACAGTTAACAGTAGCAAAAACAACCGCCACTAAACCTAGCCAAGTTCCTATCTCGCCACCTAATTTTGTGGATATAATTGCACCTACGATTGCTATCCCAGAAATTGCATTGGATCCCGACATAAGTGGAGTATGTAAAGTTGGCGGTACTTTCGTAATGATTTCAAAACCGACAAAAATCGCCAAGATAAAAACAGTTATAATATTGATATCCATAATTTTCCTTACAAATTGTCCACAGCTTGCTGTGTGGGCTCATGAGTTATTTTTCCTTGATGTGTAAACATTGATCCAGATATTATTTCATCATCCAGGTCAATGTTTAAATTTCCCTCTTTCATCATATGGCTTATAAAGGTTGAAATATTTTTAGCATATAATTGAGAAGAGTGGACTTGCATAGAGGATGGAAGATTAAGCGTTCCATCGATAATTATATTATTTTGATTTATTATCTCACCAGCTTTGGTGTATTCACAATTTCCACCATTTTCTGCTGCAAGATCGACCACCACAGAACCCTTCTTCATTGCATCTACCATATCTTTAGAGATAAGGATGGGTGCAGCTTTTCCCGGTATTAAAGCTGTTGTAATAACTAAATCTGATTTTACAATGTGCTCTTTCATCAGCGCTTGCTGTTTTTCTTTATATTCATCAGAGGTTTCCTTAGCGTAGCCCCCTTCACCAACTCCATCATCTTCACTGCTTTCAACTTCAACAAATTTCGCACCTAATGATTCAACCTGTTCTTTTACCTCTGGCCTAACATCAAATACTTCAACTTGAGCGCCTAATCTTTTAGCGGTTGCTATCGCCTGCAATCCAGCAACGCCTGCACCTAAAATCAATACTTTTGCTGGGGGGATTGTCCCTGCTGCTGTCATTAATAAAGGCATATAGATGGGAAGATGCATTGCTCCAATCAATACGGCCTTATACCCAGCGACATTTGCCTGCGAGCTTAGAGCATCCATGCTTTGCGCAAGAGTCGTTCGAGGAATAAGATGCATTGAGAAGGCTGAAATTTTCTTATGAGTTAATTTTTTCACAATATCTATATTTCTGGTTGTTTGAATAAGGGATATATACGCTGATCCTTCTTTGAGTAATTCAACTTCATCAGAAGTTGCTGTTGCAACTTTGATTACCAAATCAGATTGAGTTAATATTGTAGCTGCGTCAGATATGATTTTAGCTCCAACCTCTTCATAATCTTTATCAAGATAATGAGATGCATTTCCTGCCGATGCTTGTACATGAACTTCAAGATCGCATTTCATTAAATCTTTAACAGTTTGCGGAGTAGCAGCGACACGCTTTTCACCTTCAAGGATTTCCTTTGGTATGCCAACAATCATTATATTTCCTATAAATAATTATAAATTGAGCTTTAAATTTAAATAATTATTTATATATATAACTTAATTTGATTAAACATTTTCCCAATCATTTTAGAGTTATAATATTGCATATGAATACAGTCAAAATATTATTGTTTATACCTCTGCTTCTCGGTGGCTGTGCTCCAAATGTTAAAGTTATAGCTCGCTACCCAAATAGTCAGGAGAAATCCACGGAAATTTTCAATAGCAAGCTTCTTGGTTCAGCGCTAAAAAAGCAATTGACATATTATTCAAATGGAAAAATTAAGACCGAAACAAATTTTTCAAAAAATTTTAAGCATGGAAAGTTTTTTTCATATCATTCAAACGGNAGTTATGCGGTTAAGGGAAAATATAAATTTGATAAGCGAGATGGAAAATGGGAATGGACNAATCAAAATAACCTCATAGATTCAATATACAATTATAATAATGGAGTCCTTCATGGTAAGCACGAGAATTATAATAATGGAAATATTGAGATTAGACAGCAGTACCACACTGGTAAGCTAAATGGAGGATTTACGGAATATTTTTCCGATGGATCAATTAAAACAAAGGGTAAATATTATAACGATATTCCTCATAGCAAGTGGGAATGGTTTGATGAAAACCAAAATAAAACAAGATTAATCAATTATACTAGTGGTATCAAAAATGGAAACTTTAAAGTTTGGTCAGANGATACACTAAGACTTTCAGGNATTTATTTGTCTGANAAACGTCATGGAGCTTGGAAGTGGTATCATTCTGATAAAAAATTAGATTCTCTGGTAAATTATAATAATGGTGAATTAAGTGGGGAGTACAAAATTTGGTATAAGAACAGTGCTTTAAAGGTAAGCGGAGGGTTCGCCAATGGAAAACGTAATGGCGAGTGGAAGTGGCTTTCTGAAAATAAACACCTGGATTCGACGAAAATATTTTCGTTAGATAAATTGGATGGTATAACCAATATATATTATAAAAATGGTCAACTAAAATCCAAACGTACATATAGCATGGATCATTTAGATGGTGAATCTGTTTCATATTACATTTCAGGGCAATTAGAAAGTAAAACCCATTATAAAAAAAGTAAAAAAATGGGCCCATTTGAANTCTGGCTTTCTAGTGGCCGCTTAGAGGAAAAAGGAGTTTACGTAAATGATCAATACAATGGCCCTATTCAAAGAAACTACTCAACTGGTCAATTAGCATCTATTGCAACATACAAGGATGGAATTTTAGATGGAATTTCTCAAATTTTTACTCCTTCCAATTTTTTAAAAAAAGAGGTTTTTTATAATGCGGGTAAAGAAATTTCTAGATTAGAATATCATGANAATGGAAGATTTAAGCGTGTTTTGATCTTTGAAGATGGCTTAAAAATATATGAGCGCAAATGGAATATTGATGGTTTTGAAAACACCGATCAGATTTACATCACAGGAACGAGAACGCAGGCAGATTATTATATTTCTGGACAGTTAAAATATGAATGTATTTATAAAGGTCAATTAAAGCATGGAATGGAATGGTGGTTTGATGAGCAGCGCAACCCATTAAAAGTGAATCTATATAACAATGGAAAAAAGTTAATTTCCCATGATCTTTTATACGTAAGCGATGAATAACATAATAATATATTGTAAGTTTTAATATAATGGATCGACATATTACATGGATAATCATTGGCTCAGTTCTNGCTGCGCTGGCAGTATCAATTGGNGCTTTTGGTGCCCATGGCCTCAAATCAAAGGTCTCCAGCGAAGATTTAGTAATTTTTGAAACGGGGGTGCGTTATCAAATGTATCATTCTCTAGGGCTAATTTTGATCGGAATTTTAGGTTTTCACTTTCCTTCAAATATAATTCAGCTTCCTGCAGCATTATTTATAATAGGTATTATTATTTTTTCTGGAACATTGTATCTAATTCCATTGACGGGATTGCGTTGGCTTGGAGCAATAACTCCCATTGGTGGAACTGCGCTCATCGCAGGGTGGATTGCATTGGTTTATAATATTATTAAATCTTAATTCATGTCAAATTCTAGAAGAGTTCTCGGTATTTTTGATGCAACCTCAATGGTAACTGGGAACATGATAGGTTCTGGAATTTTTTTATTAGTTGGCTTTGCTGCGCAACCAGTTACAAGTGATTTTTCTTTAATATTGGCATGGATTGGTGGAGGATTAATGGCGCTTATGGGGGCTTTTTGCATAGCAGAGCTTTCAACGCGATTTCCTCAGACGGGGGGAGACTTTATTTATCTACATAAAGTCTATGGCCCATTTCCATCTTTTTTGTATGGCTGGATGAGCTTAGTAATTTTTCAAACAGGAGCTACTGCAGTTTTGTCCTTATTTTCTGCTAAATACACTTTACAGTTTCTACCACAGTTACAGTTTTTGTCTGTTTCAGGATTAGCCTCAATTATTTTAATATTCCTTACGGCTATTCACTGTTTTAAAGTTCAAGTAGGTTCTCGTTTTCAGTCCATTCTTACTATAATTAAAGTAGTCGGAATATTTTTAATGGTAGGCCTTCTGTTTCAATCAAAGCCAATTGAAGAATTTCAGTCGTATTCAAATAATTCAGCCGATAATCCATATATTGGTTTTTCAAGAGCATTGACACCAATATTTTTTGCTTATACTGGGTGGAATTGTGCAGGCTATATAGCTGGTGAGATTTCCAACCCAAGAAGAACTTTGCCTATTGCATTGATCGGTGGAACTTTGATTACCATGATTATTTATGCAATTGTGAATTATTCATTTATTCAATCTATTGGCCTTGAAAGNATGAAAGGGCAAGAAATGGTACCATTGCTGGCGCTTAATGCTGTTGGCGCAAGTAATTGGTCTGGNTTTTTATCTTTACTCATATTGATTAGCGTTATGAGTTCCCTCTCTATACATATCCAAACAGCTGCGGCTAGAGTTATACAGGCAATGGGCCAACAAGGTATATTCTTTAAATTTACCGGAAAAACAAATCCTCGTTTTTACACACCAGTTAACGCTTTAACCGTGCAGGCTATTTGGACAATTGGTCTCATGTTCTTATTGGACATTGAAAATTTGGTAGATTCTACCACTGTAGTAATGATTATGTTTTCTGCCTTATCTATTTCTACATTGTTTAAAGTTGAAAGGAAAAAGAATGATTCGAAAATTTTCACTATACCTTTCTATCCCCTTATCCCCCTAGTCTATATTTTAAGTGCTGTTTTTATTTGCTGGGGAGTGATTCAGTTTCATTTGAGCCAAAACAGCTACCTGCCTTTCTGGGGTTTATTTTTTTTAATTGCAGGATCATTAATCTACTTTTCTTGGAAGAATTTTTTTTTGAATGAGTAGAATTTCAAAACAAGGATCAAGATCAAATGGCAATAATTTGTTGGCATGGGCGGAAGAGAGAATGCCCATCATGCAAAGNATTGCAAAGCGCTTTATAAAATACAAACCTTTAAAAGGTATAAAAATTGGTGTGGCATTACACCTTGAGAAGAAAACAGGTGTTTTGCTTCGTACCCTNCAAAAAGGTGGAGCTGAGGTTTCAGCTTCCTCATGCAACCCTCTAACCACTGATAATGATATTTCTGCAGCCCTATCTGAAGAAATGGATATTCATGCATGGGCGAATCAAACCAATGAGGAATATTATGAATGTTTAAATAATGTTATNATGTCGCAACCTCGCGTTCTGATAGATGATGGGTGTGATTTAATATTTTTNGCGCATAAAAAATACCCTGAATATGTNAAAAATATTATAGGGGCCTGCGAAGAAACCACCACAGGTATTGTTAGGTTAAGAGCAATGCATAAAGATAAAGCGCTTAATTTTCCAGTGATGGCTGTAAATAATGCCTATTCTAAATACCTTTTTGATAATAGATATGGTACGGGGCAAAGTGTTATTGAAGGTATCCTTTCGGCAACAAATACCCTTATAGCGGGAAAAAATGTTATAGTTNTAGGTTATGGATGGTGCGGGAGAGGTATAGCAAACCGCCTTAAAGGGCTTGGAGCAAANGTTTTTGTAGTTGAAGCAACTTCTAGCAGTGCTGATGGTTCATCTGGTTATCATCGAGCGCTCGAAGCGCATTATGACGGGTGTTGGGTTGGAAATTTAGATGAGATAGTTCATTTAGGAGATATATTCATCTCCGCTACTGGAAATAAGCACGCCATAGGTATTGAGCATATGAAAAAAATGAAAAATGGTGCAATTTTAGCGAACGCTGGTCATTTTAATAATGAAATTGATATAAAAGGCTTAGAATCTTTTTCTAGTTCATCAAAAGAAATCCTTCCAAACGTAGATAAATATTATTTAAATGACAACAAACATCTAGTTCTTCTTTCAAAGGGGAGATTGGTTAATCTATCCCAGCCAACAGGCCAAGGTCACCCTATTGAGATCATGGATGCAAGCTTCGCCATCCAGGCTCTATGNGTCGAATATTTAGTTGAAAACTACCAAAATTTGAAACCTTCAATATGCGATGTTCCAATGTCAATTGATAATGAGGTTGCTAAAATTGCATTAGAAGCACAAGAAATATATCTGGATGATTTATCAGATGATCAAAAAAAGTATTTACAAACCTGGCAGGAGGGAACCTAGTGAAATTAAAAATTAAACCTTTCAATGCAGAAGTTAAACAAATGTATAAAAATCATGGCCATTTCCACCATGGAGATGCAGGGCTNGATGTATTTATTGTTTCGAAACAAACTATTTCTGCGGGCGATACTGCTTTAATTCATTTANAGATTGCCTGTGAGCCTGATAATGAACAACCTTATCTATTAATGCCTAGATCAAGCATTGCAAAGACACCATTAAGATTATGCAATTCAATTGGTCTTATAGATGGAGGGTATCGCGGTGAAATAATGGCTGTTGTTGATAATGTCAAAAGTGAAGATTATACCTTGGAGCCAAACCAAAGACTGTTTCAAATTGTTGCTATGAATGGGTCGCCAATTCATTTCGAAATTGTAGATGAATTATCTGAAACGACCAGAGGAAAAGGTGGCTTTGGCAGTACAGGAAAATAATTAAAAATTTTACTTTATATTTATTTTAGCACTCATTATCCAAGACTGCTAAAAATCATTGAATAATGTCTATAAATCAGGTTAATTTCAGCGCTGAAATTTTTTATATTAATCAATTATTAAAAAAATAGGAGAATGAACATGGCACTAAAAGTTAAGCCTTTAGCTGATCGAGTTGTTGTAGAACCTGCTCCAGCTGAAGAAGTGTCTTCTGGGGGTATTATTCTTCCAGATACTGCTCAGGAAAAACCTCAACAAGGAACTGTTGCAGCCACTGGACCTGGAAAGGTATCAGATTCTGGAAGTAAGGTTGCAATGGAATTAAAAAAAGGAGATAAGGTACTCTATGGAAAGTATAGCGGAACCGAGTTTTCTTTTGAAGGTAAAGAATATTTAATTATGCGCGAGAGTGATATTCTCGCAGTTTTATAAGGAGTAAAGGATAATGGCTAAAGAAATTTCATACGACCTTGAGGCGCGTAATGCGCTAAAGGCAGGGGTAGATAAGCTGGCAGATGCAGTTAAAGTTACCTTAGGGCCAAAAGGTCGAAATGTTGTTATTGAAAAGAAGTTTGGTGCACCAACCGTAACAAAAGATGGTGTAACCGTTGCTAAAGAGGTTGAATTAGAAGATAAACTGGAAGATGTTGGTGCTCAAATGGTTAAAGAAGTTGCATCCAAAACTTCTGATGTTGCAGGGGATGGTACCACCACAGCAACAGTCTTAGCACAGTCTCTAGTTTCTGAAGGGTTAAAAAATGTCACAGCGGGCGCAAATCCAATGTCAATAAAGCGCGGTATAGATGCCGCAGCAACAGCTGTTGTTGAAGCGCTTCAAGGGCAAAGCAAAGACCTTCCTGATTCAAAACAAATTGCAAATGTTGGAAAAATTTCAGCAAACAATGATGAAGAGATTGGTGAAAAAATTGCTGAAGCTATGGAAAAAGTAGGCAAAGATGGTGTAATTACTGTGGAAGAGTCCAAAACTGCAGAAACTTTCTTGGAAACAGTTGAGGGTATGCAGTTTGACAGAGGATATCTTTCACCATATTTTGTTACCAACTCAGATAATATGGAAGCCGAAATGGAGGATGCTTACTTACTGATTTATGACAAAAAAATATCCAATATGAAAGATTTGCTTCCGCTATTAGAAAAAGTTGTTCAAACAGGTAAGCCTGTAACGATTATTGCTGAAGATGTCGAAGGAGAAGCCTTAGCTACTTTAGTTGTTAATAAGCTTCGCGGAACTTTTAAGGTTTTAGCTGTAAAAGCTCCAGGTTTTGGTGATCGCCGAAAATCTATGCTGGAAGACATTGCGGTTTTAACAGGCGGAACGGTTATTTCAGAGGATGCTGGTTATAAGCTTGAAAATGCAACTTTAGATTATTTAGGCACATGCAAAAGAGTTGTTTCAGACAAAGACAATACAACGATTGTTGGAGGCAATGGTGAATCTAGCTCTATAAAGGCACGAATTAACGAGATCAAGGTTCAGATTGAAAAAACAACATCTGATTATGATCGTGAAAAATTACAAGAACGCCTGGCTAAGCTTTCTGGTGGTGTTGCTGTCATAAATGTTGGTGCAGCAACTGAGGTTGAGATGAAAGAAAAGAAGGCGCGCGTTGAAGATGCATTGCATGCAACTAGAGCTGCTGTTGAGGAAGGTATTATTCCAGGCGGTGGAGTTGCACTTCTTCGCACCGCACCGGCTTTAGATAAAGTTAAAGTTGATGAGGAAGAGGCAGTTGGTGTTGACATTATGCGAAGAGCGTTAGATGCCCCATTGCGTCAAATTTGTTCAAATGCAGGCGTGGAGCCATCGATCGTTGCTCAAGCTGTTCGTGAAGGAAAAGATGACTTTGGTTATGATGCTCGCACAGGTGAATATGTCAATATGTTCAAAGCTGGAATTATTGACCCTACTAAAGTTGCTAGAGTAGCTGTCCAAAATGCTACATCTATAGCTGGTATGATCCTAACGACTGAAGCCGCTGTTACAGAAGTTCCTGAGAAAGAGGCTCCACCGATGCCTCCTATGGATCCAGGTATGGGCGGCATGGGCGGTATGATGTAAATTGTGTATTTATTGCACTTTAAAAACCCTCTCTTTAATAAGAGAGGGTTTTTTTTTACATCAACCTTGATTAGCGAAGACTCGACCTCTTAAATTCAGCTTTAATATGGGTATTATAAGACTAAAAAATATGCAGTTTTTTGGGTATCACGGTGTATACGATCATGAGAAAGAAGTTGGTGCGCCTTTTGAAGTAGATATTGAAATTGAAACTTCATTTGCTCATGCTATTAAATCTGATGATATTAATGAAACTGTGAATTATGATAATATTTTTAAGCTTGTCAATTCCATAGTTTCCAATAAAAGATTTAATTTAATCGAAACTTTGGCCAATAAAATAGGTGACCAGATATTATCTAAATTTAAAATTGAAAAAGTATTAGTTAGGGTGAGAAAACCTAAGGTTCAAATTAGCGGAGTACTTGACACAGTTGAGGTAGAAATAGAAAAAAGTAAATAATAATGAATCAGTTAGTTTATTTAGGTTTAGGTGCAAATATAGGAGATAGAGAGTCTAATTTATTTACTGCAATAGCAGCTTTAGATGTAAGAGATGATATCNTCGTAAATCGAACTGCATCAATTTATGAGACCGATCCATTGNACAATACTGACCAACCAAAATTTTTAAATAGTGTTGTTGAAATTNATACAAGCCTTCAGCCGGAGTCTATGCTTCAGGTATGNCAAGGAATTGAAATGATGCTTGGTCGTCCATCAAANAGAAAAAAAAATGAACCTCGCCTGATAGATATAGATATTTTAGCCTATGAAACGGTTTCTGTAGAATTAGGTGAATTAATTATTCCCCATCCTGAGCTTTTTTCTCGTAAGTTTGTATTGGTTCCATGGGCAGAAATTGCACCTAAATTTGTTGTTCAGGATTATGGNAAAACTGTTTCTNATTTATTATCCTTATGTCCTGATATATCAAATGTTAAAAAATATAAATTGGAAAAAACAGCATGAGAAATCTGTATTATGTTGCGATTGAAGGCACTATTGGCGTTGGCAAAACGAGCTTAGCAAANCTTCTTTCTGAAAAACTTGGTGCAAAATTAATACTCGAAGCTTTTGAGGATAATCCTTTTTTAGTAGACTTCTATGAAGATCCAGAAAGCAATGCTTTTCAAACTCAGTTGTGGTTTTTACTCCAGCGTTATCAGCAGCAACAGGACCTTAGGCAGGTTGATATGTTTCAAAATCTTGTTGTTACTGATTATATGTTTGTTAAGGATAGATTATTTGCTTCATTNAATTTAAATGAAAAAGAAATGTCATTATATGATACTGTAGCAAATATGATGGAAAGAAATGTTATACATCCNGATCTTGTAATTTTCNTACAAGCTGATACCGAAACACTCATGGAAAATATCGCTAAAAGAGGTCGTGATTTTGAGAAAAATATGTCAGAAGACTATATAGATGCACTTAACCAAGTATACAATGAATATTTTTTCAGATATCAGGATACTCCATTAATCATTATTAATACAAACAATATTGATTTTGTCCAAAACCCTAGCGATCTTGAGGAGATGATCAGTTATATTAGGCAGCCAGTTTCTGGGACAAAATTTTTCAACCCCGCATCTGGACTTCAAAATGCCTAAAGCAATTTTATATGGTATTGTTATTTATTTCATTTTTTTATTTGCGAAAAAATTATTTTTTATTAATAAATCAAATATAGAAATGAAAAAGCATCGAGATTANAAGAACTTAGATATCAAAGATGCTGATTTTGAGGATATTAACAGTGATTAATTATCGCGAAATTATTTTATCCCTTCATAAAAACAATGATATAGCTTTATTAATTATGCGGGCTGTTCCATCATATTATATGTTTATCAACCATGGATGGNGCAAAATTACTAGCCCTGCTAAATGGGATAGATATGGAACTTTTTTTACTAAATATTTTGGTGGATTTTTAGATTTTAGCAATANCCCTTTTGGGTTTATGGCTGCTTTTGCTGAATCTATATGCGCTATCATGGTTTTGGTTGGTTTATTAACTCAGCCTGCTGCATTCTTAGTCGCTTTTACAATGCTTGTTGCTGCAATNCATCATATCACCGGTACTGGTAGCCCTGAAAACGCATGGATTTACTTTTCTATTTTTACAGCTATTTTTCTTTTAGGTCCTGGCAAGTACAGCTTAGACCATTTTCTATTTTTCAAAAAAAACAAATTAAGCAGGTCGCAATGAAAAAAATATTTTATTTATTATTATTATTTCACTTGAGTTCTTTTTCTCAAGCGCAATATAAGAAAGGATTTGGTTTTACAACTGGAGCTTGGGGATCAGGCTTTCACTTTATGGGGGATTGGGAATTAAAGGAAGATTTATTTTCTGGATTTGAAATGAAATTTATCGATGTAAAAAATGANGGNGAGATGCCTGCAATTAATTACTACACTGGTCGNCCAATCAATATAGGCGATGATGCGCTGATAATGTTCCCGNTGTTTGCAAAGATTAGATATCTACCATTTGAGGGGATGATTGCAAATAACTTTTCACCTTTTATTGAGTTTAAAGCTGGCGTTAATTATTCTGTTGATGGAAACGGCAANGCTAGAACGTTTCGTGGAAGATGGAGCAATGCAATTGGGTATGGATCATATGGAGGCCAATTTGTTGTAGGTGTAAATTTTCCCCAAATAAATGGCACCTCAATTATAACCTCTATTGGTTTTGAGTCCTTACCCATGTCGCATAANGTAGATGGACGGGATAACTATGATGGTATGACTCTAAATATTTCTTATATTTTTAGAAATCGTAATTGATAATGAATGAAGTATTTCTTCATGTTGACTCAGNGCAAATAGACCAGAAAAATTTTTCGTTATCTAAATCAGAAAGCCACCATTTTATAAAATCCTTGCGTGGANAAATTGGTGATAGAGTTTGGCTGTTAGATGGAAACGGTAGCGCCTATCACTCTGAAGTCAGAAANNTTGATAATTACAATGTAAAAGGTGTAATTATAGATTCATTCCGCAATTACGGTGAATCTCAAAATGATCTTCGACTAATCTTGGGCCTTATAAAAGGNAGCAGGATGGACTTAGCAATTGAAAAAGCGGTCGAGTTTGGAATTAAATCTATTCATCCAATCATTTTTGAAAGAAGCATTCGAAAATCTATTAATCTAGATCGATTAAACAAAATTATCATTGCATCAGCTAAGCAATCNGGTAGAAGTTTTTTTCCAATATTGAATGAGCCAGTTAAGTTTTCCAATTGGNTAGAAAAACACAATAAAGAGNTAAGTGTTGTTTGCCATTTTTCAGGTAACAGTATAAATGATATAATCACTAAAAATTCACATTCTGTAAATATTATTGTCGGACCTGAGGGGGATTTTTCAGAAAATGAAATTTCTTTATTGCGCGACNATAATATACCCTTTGTCAAATTAGGNCCTCGCAGACTTAGGAGCGAGTCTGCCTGTATTTCAGCTATCTTAAGCATCAATCAAATAACCGAGCTGTAATATGCAAGAATGTATATTTTGTAAAATAATTAATGGACAAATACCCTGTAACAAAGTTTTTGAAAATAAACATATTCTCGCCTTTGATGATATAGAACCNCAAGCGCCTATCCATGTCTTAATCATTCCTAAAAAACATATTAGCACAATCAATGAAATTCAATTTGAAGATAAGGATCTAATTGGAGAGATGTTCATTGGCGCNAAGGAAATAGCTAAAATTAAAGGAATTCAAGATCAAGGTTACAGAACTATTTTTAATACCAATGAATATGCAGGNCAAACAGTTTTTCACATTCACATGCATGTAATGGGAGGNCGAAGAATGANCTGGCCACCAGGCTAGTATATTCTATTATAAATTAATTTTTTGATTATCTTAATGGTTAATCTTTAGAATAATTTTTAGATTGNAACNGTCTTTTGCCTCGGAAATGTATATATCAGAATTAAATTTGCACGGATTTAAATCCTTTGCCAAAAAAGAAAAAATAAAATTTGGTGAAGGNGTTACTGTTATTGTTGGCCCTAATGGATGCGGAAAAACAAATATTGTAGATGCGATACGATGGGTTTTNGGTGAGCAAAAATATTCAGTTCTTCGTTCTGGTAAAATGGGAGATGTAATCTTTAATGGAGCTGATGGGATAAAACCTTTATCTGTTTGCGAGGCGTATTTAACCGTTCACAACAACAGTGGGAAGCTNCCAATTGAATATAATGATATTGAAATTGGGCGTAGAGTTTATAGGGATGGTGAATCAGAGTATTATATAAACAAAACACCCTGCAGGCTAAAAGATATCCATGATCTATTTATTGATACAGGTATGGGTTCTGATGCTTATTCAGTAATTGAGCTTAAAATGATAGAGCAAATTTTATCTGAAACTGCTGATGATAGAAAGCGTATGTTCGAAGAAGCAGCGGGGATAAATAAGTATAAACAACAAAGACAGTCTGCGCTAAGAAAATTCGACGCAATACAAAGGGACCTTGATCGAATAAATGACATTGTTCAAGAGGTAGAACAGCAAGTTCATAGCCTAGGTTTGCAATTAAAACGTTTTAACAGGCACGAAAAGCTATCAACGAGCCTTTTTGAAAAAGAGCTTGCCTTGGCATATGTTAANATTCATAATTACGATTCAGAACTTATTCCTCTAAGAAAAAATGTCTCAGAATCACTAGCCCTTAAGAATGAAAAATCATCAGATACTTCACTTTTAGAGAAAGAACTTGAAGAAATAAAAAAAACATACGTGTCCCAACAAGAAGAATTGCAAAAAATGCAGATTAACCTTCAAAAACTAGAGAAAGATCGTGAACTTGCTCAGAACAATGTTCTGATATGGAATGAACAGTTTAAATCAGCAGAAATAAATATAAATCGACTCTCAAACGAGCTTAGTTTAAATCAAGAAAAAAAGATTAGCCTTTTAGATCAGATTGCAGAATATAAAAAAGATATAGATCAGCTTTCACCTTCAATCAAGGATCAATCATCGTTATTTGATAGAAAAAATAATGAA
>PBPW01000020.1 GCA_002725545.1 Fidelibacterota bacterium
ACTATAGATCGCGAGAAGCGAATGTATATAGACTGGCTGAAGTAAGTGGAAATATTATTGATCAGTGCGTGGCGCAGGGCGTTCCATTTGCTAGAGAATATGGTGGCACATTAGATAACAGATCCTTTGGTGGTGTTCAGGTATCTAGAACATTTTATGCTAGAGGACAAACTGGTCAACAACTATTGCTGGGTGCGTATAGTGCACTTAGTAGACAAATTAATCTAGGTAAAATTAAGATGTACACTAAGCATGAGATGGTAGATATTGTATTGGTTGATGGGCATGCGAAAGGAATTATTGCTAGAAATTTAATAACCGGGGAGCTTGAAAAGCATTCTTCAAATGCTGTGGTATTGGCAACTGGTGGCTATGGAAATGTATATTATTTATCTACAAACGCAATGGGTAGTAATGTTACAGCTGCATGGAAGGCATATAAAAAAGGGGCTATGTTTAGTAACCCATGTTTTACCCAAATACACCCAACCTGTATTCCCGTTTCTGGTGAATACCAATCTAAGCTAACTCTCATGTCTGAGTCTCTTAGAAATGATGGTAGAATATGGGTGTCAAAAACAAAAAATGATAAGCGCGCACCTGATCAAATACCAGAATCAGAAAGAGACTATTACCTTGAACGAAGATACCCGGCCTTTGGAAACCTTGTACCAAGGGATATAGCTTCACGCGCCGCAAAAGAAAGATGCGATGCGGGTTATGGTGCTGGAGAAACTGGACAGTCTGTTTATCTAGATTTTGCAGATGCGATTAACGAGATGGGTCAGAATACAGTAAGCGCACGCTATGGTAATCTATTTGATATGTATAGTAAGATAACTGGTGAAAACCCATACAAAACTCCAATGCGCATCTACCCTGCTGTCCATTATACAATGGGTGGTCTATGGGTTGATTATAATTTAATGACATCTGTGCCAGGACTATTTGCAATTGGAGAATGTAATTTTTCAGATCATGGGGCAAACCGTTTAGGGGCTTCAGCATTGATGCAGGGCTTAGCCGATGGATATTTTATTTTACCCTATACAATTGGAACCTATCTCTCTAAAGAAATTAATAGTGAACAGATTAGCACTAATGACTCAGCATTTGATGAAACCTTACAATCATCCAAAGATATTATTGATAAGCTATTATCAAATAATGGCAATAAAACAGTTGAAAGCCTGCATAAGGAGCTAGGCTTAATTATGTGGAATAATTGTGGAATGTCTAGAAATCAGAAAGACTTGGATCAGGCATTAAAAGATATTAAGGCACTTAAAACAAGTTTCTGGTCTGATGTAAAAGTGCCTGGAAATGATAATTCTATAAATTTAGAACTTGAAAAAGCTGGCAGGGTTGCAGATTTAATTGAGCTAGGTGATTTAATGATTCGTGATGCTGCTGATAGAAAAGAATCATGTGGAGCTCATTTTAGAGAGGAATACCAAACAGATGAAGGTGAAGCTTTAAGAAATGATGACAAATACAGCTACGTATCGGCATGGGAATATAAAGGCGATAAATCATCACCTAAACTGAATAAAGAAAACTTGGATTTTGAAAATGTTACCCCAACACAAAGAAGTTACAAATGAGCAATAAAATAGATATTAAACTTAAAGTGTGGAGACAAAATACTTCTGAAGAGCAGGGGGATTTTATTACCTATGATATGCAGGGTATCAACCCACATATGTCTTTTCTTGAGCTATTAGATGTATTAAATGAAAAATTAATTAATGAGAATGAAGACCCCATTGCATTTGAGCATGATTGCAGAGAAGGTATTTGTGGAAGTTGTGCTATGACGATTAATGGCGAGGCACATGGACCCGTCAAATCAACAACTGCTTGTCAGTTACACATGTTCAATTTCAAAAGCGGTGATACGATAACTGTAGAACCGTGGAGGGCTTCCTCTTTCCCTGTCTTAAAAGATCTGGTAGCTGACCGTTCTTCTTTTGATAGGATTATACAGGCAGGGGGATATGTTTCTGTCAATACTGGTAGTGCGCCTGATGGAAACGCCATTCCGATTGAAAAAGATAAAGCAATTGAAGCATTTAATGCAGCTGCCTGCATAGGGTGTGGTGCATGTGTTTCAAGTTGTAAGAATTCATCTGCAAGTTTATTTGTCTCAGCAAAACTTGCTCAGTTTTCTTCTTTGCCTCAAGGCAGGCCTGAACAAAAACAAAGGGTTCTTAAAATGGTTAAACAAATGGATGATGAGGGGTTTGGTCATTGTACAAACACCGGGGCATGTGAAGCAACCTGCCCTAAAGATATTTCAATAAAAAATATTGGAATAATGAACAAAGAATACCTCAAAGCACTTATTGATTAATTTACAATTAATATGAACTGGATGATAAAAGAAATCCAGTAGATATATTTAAGGTATTAACTAACTCTTAAGTCTGAAGTTAACTGGAATTGATATCCAAACACCTACTGCTCGTTCTCTCTGTTTAGCTGGTCTAAACCTAACTTGTCTAATGGCATCAGAAGCAGCTTCATCTAGACCAGTATTTGGAATTCCTTTAAGAATTACAGTGTCCTTTACTCTACCTTTATCATCAACGAAAACCTGGACGACCACTGTCCCCTCTATACCGGCCTCCTGAGCAATTTCAGGATATTTTGGCCTAATTGGCGTTAAGGGAACTGGAGGGTCATCATAAGGAATAAACTTTACTCTGGGGCCTTCAGGTGGGGGTGGCGGTGCATCCCACGCATCAAAATCATCTAGATTAAATTCATCTAGGGTTACATCATCTGCAACATCTTCACTTTCAGATTCTACAGGAACAGATGGTCTTGCTGGTGGAGGCGGCCTATCAAACTGTTCAGTTTGTGGAATATCAATTTGTTCAATAACAATTTGAACCTCTTCATCAAGGACCATTTTATTTACAAAGCGCGGAAATGTTAAGAACGATAAAATTGTCAATAAAAGGCCTACTAGACCAGACACCCTAAAAATNATGGGATAATTTAATTTAATAGCTGCGGATTGTTCTTTGTACATTTTAATCCACTGCTGTCTTAGAAGAATAATTTAGTTTTAATGCATCAGCTTTTCTTAGTTCTGTATGTATATCACTTATCAATCCCATTTTTGAACGCTCATCAGCTTTTAACGATACTACAAGCTGTGGGTCTGAAACCCGTTTTTCATACATTACATGCCTAACACCATCTGCAGAATAAAGTTTATCTTCAATAGAGACTAAGCCCTCTTTTGATACCCAAATATGTGATGTGTGTCTTTTAGACTTAAGTTTTTCAATGCGCTTCGCTTTTGGTAATGAAATAGGAAGTCCAGAATATTCCCGCAATACAGTTGTTACCATAAAGAATATTAACAGCATAAAAATAATATCTGGCATTGANGCGGTTGGTATTTCTGAATCTAGTTGTGTTTTTCGTTGAATTTTCATTAATCAGACTCNGCTATAGAAATCCTAGTTGCGTTCGCTTGTTTAAGNTGATCAATCACGCGCACGTAATCTTCATACCTAGATGCGCTATGCGCCTTAACAGAAATAACGAGTTTATCATTTTGCGCAATTTTNTGACGAACAGTTTTTGCTAAATTTCTAATATCAACAGCTTCTCCGCCTAAAAGCACATTGCCAGTAGAATTGATCAAGCAATTAAGAATATTTTTCTTATTAATCTCAATTTCTTCACCTTCGGCAGGCAACACCATACCTAATCCTTTGTCCATATCAATCGTNGTTGTAACTAGAAAAAAAATGAGCAACAAGAATGCAATATCTGCCATGGATGATGTTGGTATTTCACCNCCCTTAAACCTTCTTTTTTGTTTAGCCATTATATTAAGATGGGATCAATTATTTTTTCTTAGAATGCAAAGAATCCAGCAGTTTTACTGAATTTTCTTCCATATCAAGAATAAGCTGATCAATCCGTGATACAAAAAAGTTTTGAAAAAACTGAATGATCATAGCAACTATTAATCCGAATGCTGTTGTAAGTAGTGCTTGTGAAATACCACCAGCAACAACTGCCGGAGATATATCATTAGCGGCTTTAATCGCATCAAATGCGGAAATCATACCCACCACTGTTCCTGTAAATCCAATCATTGGGGCTACAGTAATCACAGTGTTGAGCCAGATCATGTTTTTTTCAAGGAATGCCATCTCTAATGATCCTGCATTTTCCATAGCTTTTTCAACTTCTTCTAGTCCTCGATCATATCTTGATAGCGCGGCATGGAATACGCCTGCAACTGGACCACGTGTTTCACTACAAAGGTCTACGGCGTCTTGAATCTTTCCGCTTTGCATTGAAGAAGAAACATCATCATAAAATTTATTTGAATCAATTGATGAAAGAACAAGTGAATATGCCCTTTCAAATGCAAACGCTAGACCAAATAAAAGTGAAAATAGAATTGGCCACATAAATGCGCCCCCATCTATGAAATATTGAACCATTCTTAACCTCCGTAGTTTTAGTTCTAAATTTTTTGAGCTTTAACGCTAAAAATCTTTTTTTACAGTAAATATTAGACGGTAGTGTAATAGACTAATCATAAAAGTTATTTCGATTGCTTGTAGTTTTGCAAGAGATTATTACTACTTAGTTATATTGATATTTCTCTAGAAACGATCCTGCTTTATCAAAATGCTTCATAGACTCTATTAATTGGTTGTCTGCATTAACACGTATACCCCACAGCTCATTAATTCCCCATCTTGCGCCTGCAATTTCTGATTTAAGCATAGTTTTTAAATATGATTTATCAGATAAAACATCATCTATATTGATTGTATGATCCTGAATTTTNACATACTCAAGGAAATTGGTTAAATCTTCATCTGAAACAACCCATGAAGACTGAAAATCAAAATATGACGAAAAGGGATCACTCTTTTCGTTTAGGTAGTTAGTGCTCCAATTAAACATTAATCTGTTTGGGTGTGTCATAATTTTTCGNGTAGCGCTATTTAAATTCAAACTAAANGGTATATAAATATCTGGTGTGACTCCCCCACCTCCATAAACAATACGACCACCTCGGGTTTTAAATGGTGGCCTTAATTTTTTTAATGAATCTAATTTAGCTTCTCGATTTTCTTCATATAGCTCTGCGTAATAATTATTTTGATCGTCGCTTTCAAATGGGCGTTGAATCAAACGACCGCTTGGCGTATAATATTGGGCGATTGTCACCCTAATAGCTGACCCATCCATTAGACCTGCCTGTCTTTGTACTAGGCCTTTACCAAAGCTGGTTTCGCCAATAACTAGTCCTCTGTCAAGATCCTGAACAGCTCCAGCAACTATCTCGCTAGCACTAGCAGATCCTCTATTGATCAATACAATTAATGGAAAACTGCTGTTCCCTTTTTCTGGAGAAGCAAGAAACGCTTGGGTAGATTGCTTATTTTTGCCTTTGGTATATACTAATGTATCATTTTTGGGAATAAAAATATTGGCTACCTCAGCTGCTTGTTCTAAAATTCCGCCGCTATTATTTCTTANATCCAAAACCATTCTCTTCATTCCCTGGTCTAATAGCGCATCTAAAGATTNTTTGACCTCGGGTCCAGATTTAGTTGAGAATCTTGTTAGCCAAATATAACCCGTNTCATCATCCAGCATGGAGGTNGCTCTGACGCTAAATAAAGGTATGTCATCTCTGATGATTGTCACATTAAAAGGTTCTATTCCATACCTGCCAATTTTAAGTTCAACTCGTGTGCCTTTTTTACCACGAAGNTTCTTATATACATCCTCTCGATCTATNCCCTTAGCGCTTTTGCCATCAATATTTATTATCCAGTCTCCTGCGAGCAAACCTGCTTTTTCNGATGGACCACCAACAACCGGTGAAATAACTGTAATATAATTGTTGAGTATGTCGAATTCTATTCCAATGCCTTGAAACTCACCGCGAAACAATTCATCAATATTTTCTTGGTCTTTTGCTGATATAAAAATTGAATGGGGGTCAAGTTGATCCATAATTCCTTTAAAAGCTCCATCCATTAATGTCTCCATATCAACATCTTCATAGTAGAGTTGATTGACATAATATAGGATTTGATTCATTACTTTAAATTTTTTCTCAATGATTGCGTAGGGATTGGTTTGATTAGAATATAATTTTTGCGTGGTNGGCAACAGAATCATAAAAGAGGCAAATATTATCAATAAAAAGCCCCATACACGATTAATAGGTGATATGCTTTTTTTATAAGCCAAAATAAATTACAGTACGAACTGTNAGCCCACGAATAGATGCTTCAGGAGAGTCACTGATGGGCATGTGCCCATTTAGCTTCCATCTACCTGCGCCAATAGTACCATTATTGAACCCTGCGCTTATTCTTAANCCCATCCTGTCNAGGAACTGCCACTTAACCGCAACATAAGGCTGAAAATTAAAAAATAGAGCNCTTATCTCTGTCATAGATTCACTAACTCTGATCGGCTGCACACCATCTCTATTCAAGTTAGCTGCTGCATCTGGAAATGTACCTCCGTTTGCATTGAGTTCTACCATAACGCTATCACCTTGTATATAGCCATACATACTTTGTCCAAGGCTAGACCAGGTGGCATTACCCATCTGTGTATCAACAGATAAATTNTAGCTACCCAACCCCATAAGGGCTCCAGCCATAACTTCAAGGTCGCGATATACTGGAAAGACGTATTCTGCTGTCATTGCCCCAAGCAATATGTTTAATTTGCCTTTGACAGATACCGAATTATTGCTATCATCCCTGTAGGTATAAAGCTCATCACTATTAACNCCTGCTCCTGTATCTTGATATCTGGGGTTACCNTCTTTATTTGCATACGCTACAATTTTGTATACGTTGCTNACCTGCGCAGAGCCAATTCCAGCATACCCTCCCAATCGCCATGGCCCTGTCATTTGTGCAAAACCTTCTCCTCCATAAAATACTAAAGGCCTTGTTTGTAGNTGGTCTACATCAAAACCCATACTATCCATCACCGTACCTCCCGGAACATCGTTTAGAATCATATACATGTTGCCAAAACCAATNCCTCCCCCATAAGATGTCTCAACAGGGTAAATATCTCCTTGGGAGTATCCCATGGAAAAAAATAGATGGCTAATTATTATTAATCTTTTCATGAATTCAAATAAGCTTATTACAATGCGCAGCCAATTTATTCAGTATGCTCCATAAATCGAAAGATTATTGTTGTGTTTCAATTATTATTACTTAATTGGCTTTTTCTTGATATATTCGACGATGAAAGCNTATATTTGATTATATCTCTTGGTAAGGGTATTTATATTTTCAAGATTTGTACATANAATAATAGCGCCTATGCGCGCTGGAGGATGCATTGACCTTTAGTCAAAAANTTNTTCTATCTTTTTTTCTNTCTGCAGCCGTTTTTGCAGAAAACCTACACGTTGTTGGAACATTTGACTTCAACAATAATGGTAAAAGTGAAATGCTCAAAATTAATGGGCTAGTAGCACCATTGGAGTTTGTTGAGCTAGATGATAACGGCAATCATAAAACACTGTGGATTTATTCACCTGAAAATGGTGGTGCAATAGTAGATGCTAAATTTGCCGATCTAGACAATGATAAAGCATTAGAACTTATAGTGATTCAAAAAAGTGACAGTTTAAANAATTGGCTTAAAATTTTTGAATGGAACGGTTTTGACTTCACCTTAAATCAAGATCCAATACCAAATAATGATAATAGCTCTGAACGCGTGAGGCCCTCAAATATTGCTAATTTTAACAATTTATTTTCAGCCTCTATATCATCACCAACGCGAAGCGCCGAAGTCTTTAATCTTAGCTACAACGATGGTCAGATTGAAAAATCAAATTCTCAATTAGTGTCTGACCCAATAGTAACAAATGGCTATGGTCCTGTATTTACTGGAATTTTCAATTCTGAAAATGGTACATATGTGGGTATTCTAAGCCCGGAATCGAACGTTCTTAAGGTAAGCGTTTTTTTATTATCGCAAGGTTCAGTCAATGCCATCTCAGATGTATTCAGCCTTAATGGTGCCCGCGTCTTGCTTGGTCCTGATATTCAACCATTTGATGAAGATAAAGATGGATTTTATGAGCTTTTAATCCCTTTTGCCACCGGGGAAGTTTTCACGCTATCTGTATCAAATAGTTCACTATTATTTAAAGAAAGCAAATTAACTGAAAATAATCTTTTCAATATGAAATCAACTGCGGGCGAAGAAGAAATAAATAATATAATTTTATCCAGAGTAGAAGGCGGACTGTACGATTCAAATAATATTACAAATCAATGGGATGGTTCTATGGCTTTAATACCAACCGATTCATTGATGCTTGGTGATACGCTTAGTATATTTATTGCTCCGGATAGCACATCGGATTTTTACGAATTTCAATGGTCTTCAGAGCCTCCCAAAGGAATGACTTTTGATCCTAAAACTCAAAGGCTGAACTGGATACCAGAACGCGAGCATATTGGGATCGTAGATCTTTCTTACCTATTAACGGCTAGAATGAGCGAAGAAATTATAAGCGAGGTTTCGTTCTATGGCAATTCTCACTTCCTTAGGCCTGTATTAAGAGAGGTTGAGGGTATGAAAATCGTTTTTGTTGGAGACACTATAAAGCCACCTGAACCCTTTGTTGTTTTGCCTAAACGGTTACATAAAATAATAATTAGCACAAAAGACATCGATAATGCCGATAGGTTTACATTTGAAGGCGAAACGCCTTTTAGCTCAACTAGTTATAGTTCAAATAATATTATAACCGTAGGTGTAAATACCGATCTAAGCACTATTAAGAGTGACAAATCTAGCTCGTTTGTTTTTCAGTCATCAAATGAAAAACCGGATAGCATTGTAACGGTTTCTATAATGCACGATCTTGCATCGAATATTATATTTACATCAATCAAGCCTTCTGCTGATACCTTGACACAATCATTTGATGCTGAAGGGGCAAACCCAGATATGTATGAATTGCCCGAATACTTTTTTGAAGGATTCCCAGATGATATGGGTCTCGATGTAACATCTGATTCTTCCTTAAATCTATTAGCTTCTAGCAAAAATAGGTCTGGAATTTTAACCATACAGTCGCCTTTATTTGCTAAAACACATGATATGGTAATAGAATATTTTGGTGGTCGTCCTTATGCAATACGAGGCGATGTTAATGTTAAAAAAGATGGGTCTCATAAAACATTAACAGAAATTGATTTTGATTCCTTTTTTAGTCCGGTAATGATTAAATCGTTTTTAAACACGGCTAACCGGGATACATTGGTTTTTCATGCAGACTCCATTCCGGATACGCTCAAAGCAAAAACAACATATAAATCGTTTTATTCCCCAGTTACCATTATTAAGAAAGCAGATGATGAATCTTTAAAATCTCCTGAAGATTTAATTGATAATAACAAAGAAAATTCAACAGAAGAAAAGTTGCAGGAACCTGAAGTTCAAGAATCAACAGATATAATTGAGGATTCAGAGGTCTTGAATGAAACTCCAGAACCTGCAGAAATTCCTACGGATACACTACAAACATCTACACCTGAAGCAGCACCCGCAGATACAACTGGATCATGATCAAAAAATCCATAGTTGGACTAATTATTATAATTACAACCTGCTTGGCTCAAGGTTTAAAAATCGTACATATGGAAGGCACTTATGACTTAGATGGTGATGGCCTTAAAGAATTTGCAACTATTGAGTCTGGTTCAGTCGGGGGAAAACAATTATCTGTTGTTCGTTATTATGAAATTAATAAAAACGGTTATCAGGAAATAGGTTGGGAATTTGAAGCGCCTGAGGGTGTGTTAGGAAATTTTGTTGATGTTGAACTTGGCGATCTAGATGGCGATGGAACACCGGAGCTAATCACAGTTTCTAATATATCTGAGAACGGTGATGATGAGCTACTTCAACCAATTGTATTTTATTATTATTGGGATGGTGCCCAGTTTAGCGAAGAGCCAGGTGGGGTAATAAACCTTTCTGATGGTAGGAGCTTTGTTCGTGCTCAAAATTTTACAATAATGGATTTCGATGGGGATATGGATCAAGAGCTCGCTGTATCGGTTGGTAGCCCCCTAAGACAAGTAATAGTTTTGGACTTAGATGATAATGGTGACTGGCTAGAGGTTGAAACATTAAGACCAAATGGGATGCGCTCAGGTATTGGATCAATTTCTGTAACAGCTGTTGATTGGAATAAGGATGGATATGACGACTTAATCACTTCATCTGTTGAAGGTTCTTCCCTCAAAACACAGCCGTATTATAATGCAGGTGGAGAGCTCTTAGCTGGAAAAGGTGAAGAGATAAATATTTCTGGCTTAGATGGGTTAATTCCAATTAGTATATCTGTTTTAGATTGGAATAAGGATGGAATAACTGATATTATCCTCCCTTTTTATAATGGAGATTTGGTTTCTATGACGCTTTATGGAGACTTTATTGACATTCAGAAAATGCCTATAGAAGGTGGGCCCTTATCCGATATCCGCGTTTCAGACTTTAATCAAGACTCCTACAATGACTTGCTTTTAGTTTCGGGCGATATGAATGTACTGTCTATGGTATATGGCGGTATAGATGGAATGAGCGGTCCATCAGAATTTTTTTCAATAGAAGAAGCGGGGGATAAAGAAGCCCAAGTATTTACAGCGTTACCTGTTATGTCCCAGGGAATTTATACTGGTACGGTCATTGCTGCAGGCTGGGATGGCTATGAATCTACTTTATTTATGGTTGAAATAGGAAAAGGTCCTCAGCCTGATAAGCCAGATGTTGCCACAAATGATATTCCTAAAGAAGAGATTGGTATATATCCTGATATTCCTAGCGATGATATTGTATTAGCAGATCCACCCGCCACTCTTGAAACAATGGCTCAGCCTTTACCAGATGGTATTTTACCCAAACACGTATTAACTGTAAATCAATCATTTGCATATACATTGCCCGAAGAAGAAAAAAAGGAGTTTTATAGCTTCCGCTGGCTACAGCCCCCACCCAATGGTATGTTTTTTCATTACGATTCTAGATCTATTCGTTGGGTTCCTGATGATGGACAATTAGGTGCTTATAAAATAGCATACCATGTGGAAAGAAAATTAGGAGAAACCGTTACGCCTTCAATTGCAAAAGAGGATACGCTTTTAACGTATAAAGTTATTCCTGATCTAGAGGGTGATGATGAAAGACTTTGGATATATGTTAATGATCCCCCAATAATAGCATCTGAGCCTGAAGGAACTGAATTTGTTGGTGGAGAGTCTTTTGTATATAAGCCATTAATACTGGATAGAAATATTGATAAGAAGATTCGGGTTGATCTTGAGTCGGCGCCCCAAGGAATGCTAGTTGAAAATAATGAATTTATTATATGGGATACCGACTCATCGCATATTGATATATACGATATAAGGTTGGTTGTAACCGATGGTTTTGATAGGGCTATTCAAAATTTTAGTTTATTTGCTAGGGCTGGAGTCAAAATTTTATCGGAAGCCAACACAGAAGCTGAAATTGATGAACCATATAGATATAAAATTGATATATGGAGACCAGATCTTGAGCATATACTTAATTTTTCTCTAAGCGATGCACCTGATGGTATGACAATTGATAAAACAGGGCTAGTCACTTGGACCCCATCTACCACACAAATAGATACACAGAAATTCACTGTAAAAGTAAATCACGGTGTTGCGGTTGATTCTCAAACTGTTAAACTATACGTAAATCATCCCCCAATTATTCGCTCTGCCCCTTTAAAAATGAACGTTATTAATTTTGGTGAGGAATATCGCTTCGCATTGGATGTTTTTGATCCAAACAAAAATGATGACTTAATTTTCACAGCGATTGAAATGCCTGATGGTATGCGCATGGACCCATATGAAGGCATGATTGTTTGGGAGCCTGTGCGTGAAAACATTGATTTTTCAAAATTGCATGTAAAAGTTAGCGATGGGCGTTCAGAAAGAATGATCATTGCCGATTATTATGTTAACGCCCCTATTAATATTGTATCAATACCATTGATGCAGGCAGGGGTTGGGGAAGAATACAATCACCAAGTTATTACTTCTGATATGAATTTAGATGCCCTGCTTCCATACGATGAGGTTATCCCTTTAAAATCAGCTCAAAACTATAGAATCTATTCTATTCAAATTAGTGATGATGTATATGCCGAAAATATTGATCGATATATTATGGATTGGAATAACTCTGAAGCAGTTTATTTATCTGAAGATGAGCCCGATTCGTTATCGCTTGAAGTGTCCCGTCTCAATTTAAAAAAATATGTTGATTATATTTTTTGGGAAAATGAAAGGCTAAATATCATTGTAGAGTCTATTGACGACAGAACAGTTGCGATTAAAGATATACTTTGGGAATTTTTTCAAGGAAACAAAGGCAGGCCGCCAAAGGTGGTGGCGAGGAAAATGAGCCCGATAAAGTACACCTTAATGGAGTTTCCAGATGGAATGGAAATTGAT
>PBPW01000021.1 GCA_002725545.1 Fidelibacterota bacterium
CTAACAAAAACCCTTCAAAATTACTATAAAGATCAGGTTAATTCTTAATTCCATGCATTCAGAATTAAGAATCGCAATGTGGTCTGGACCAAGAAATATTTCTACAGCTTTAATGAGATCTTTTGAAAATCGCTCGGATAGCTTTGTAACTGATGAACCATTTTATGCGTACTTTTTAAAAGAAAGCGGTGAAGACCATCCAGGCAGAGAGGAAATTATACAATCTCAATCATCCGATTGGAGTACTGTTGCTTCTGAGTTGATTGGATCAATACCTCAGGGAAAAACTATCTGGTATCAAAAGCATATGGCGCACCATATTTTAGACTATTCTAATTTAGATTGGATAGATAGTGTTTTTAACTGTTTTTTAATTAGAGATCCAAAAGAAGTTATTTGTAGCTATGTCAAGCGATTTAAGCTTATTGATCATAAACAACTAGGTTTTAATCAGCAATTACNAATCTTTAAAAAAATAAAAAGAAAAACCGGCAAACTGCCTGTTGTAATTAATGCAAAAGATGTNCTAGAACATCCAGAAAAAATANTAAAAAAATTATGNAAGATCTTAAAAATTGAATTTAGTAAAANTATGCTTAATTGGCCATCAGGGAAGAGAGCGACAGATGGAATTTGGGCACCCTATTGGTATAGTGAGGTGGAGAAAACAACCGGCTTTCAGCCTTATTCCTATCAAAACACTAAACTAGATCCAAATTATAATATTATATACGATCAATGTATGATTGATTATGAAGCTCTTTTTAATCAACGTATCAAGCCATGATGAAAAAATACATCTTTTAATAGTTGATGAAATTTCATTAAAGTTGAAGCTGTCTTTACAATGAATAAGTGTAAAATGTATGTAAATTTTATTTAGCCGAAGTGGTGGAACTGGTAGACACGCTGTCTTGAGGGGGCAGTGAGGGAAACCTCGTGCCGGTTCGAGTCCGGCCTTCGGCACTCAATTAGAATTAAAAAAATAAGGATTAGATAATAATGATAGTTCGTTTATTTATATTAAATATTTTTATTGGTTTNGTTTTTGCCCAATCTCCAGATGAATTGTTAANCTCTGCGAAATCAAATCTAGACTCAGGCAACCTCGCTAAAGCCGAATCTGAATATAATAGCGCTTTAGAGATGGACCCAACCTTTGCCCCAGCATATGTAGGACTTGCAAAAGTTGCAATGCGAAAAGGAGATTTAAAACAATCAGGCTCTCTTTTAAAAGAGGCGATTGATGCCGATCCTGAGAATAAGGANTTTCGTCAAGAATTTGAAGAATTAAGTGAATTAAATACACTTATGAGCAAGGGTATNAGATCGATGAAAAATGGTGACATAGACAACGCATTTGAATCATTCAGGGTAGCCTATGAGAAATTTCCTCAATATCCAGAATCTGTTTTTAATATGGGTTTAGCTAATTTTAGAAATAAGGATTACGATGAGGCNGTAANCTATTTTAAGAAAACCATTGCAATAAACCCTGATCATAAAAATGCCCTAACTGCAATAAAAAATGTAGCAAAAAATTTCTTTAATAAAGGCAATCAACTATACAAAAGAGGCGATCTGGAAGGAGCGCTTTCTTCGTATGATGAGGTGTTAAATATTGATAAGACATTTTATCAAGCGCATTTTCAAATTGGTGTAATTCAATCAAAAATGGGCAATAAAGATTTAGCTGTAGGGTCTTATGAAGAATCGATACAAATAAATCCTCAATTTTATAAAGCTTTTTTTGCACTTGGCTTAGCAAAAAGCTCGATGAATGACACAGAGGGCGCATTGGAATCCCTCCAAAAGGCGATTGATATTTATCCAGGTTACGATAAAGCATATGGTGCGATGGGCGATATTTATATACAGCAAAAAGATTACGACAGAGCTAAGCAAACCTTGAAAATGGCAACCACGGTAAATCCTAATTATTCAAAAGGCTACGCTAACCTTGGAGTTATATATTCTGAGGAGGAAAATTGGAACCAGGCCATTTCTAGCCTTGAAATGGCTGTAGCTTTAAATGAAAGAGACGCTATGAGCTTTTTTCGTTTGTCTGGCGCTCATAATATGAATGGTGATTGTGATTCAGCTCTAGAAGCAGCAAGAAAGAGCACAGAGCTTAAAAACCGTTTCGGAGGAGCTTGGTTTGAATTAGGAATTGCAGAATGGTGTAATGGTTCTGGCAACAAAGCCGGTGCATTAAATGCATTTGAAAAGGCTAGGGGTGACCGCGCTTGGAGAAAAATGGCTGAATATGAAATTGATAAAGTAAAAAATCCTCAAAAGTATGTTAAATAGTTTTTGGTTTGGTCGATTATGATTAAAGCAATTATTTTTGATTTAGATAACACCCTTCTTGATTTTGTCAAGATGAAGCAGTTTGCTGTGAAAGCAGCCATTACAGCTATGAATGAAGCTGGTCTCGGCGTTGATGAAGAAAAAGCTTATAAAGATATTATGGATTTGTACATGACAAAAGGATGGGAAAATCAGCTTGTTTTTGATGACTATTTAAAACAAACCAAAGGACAGGTTAGCAATAAGATTCTTGCTGCTGGTGTTGTTGCCTATCGCAGAGCACGCGAAGCCACTCTTCTTGTATACCCCAATGTTAATAAAACACTAATTGAACTGTTAAAAAAACAAATCCAACTAGCGGTTGTCTCTGATGCGCCTAGCAGAGAGGCGTGGATGCGTTTGTATTATTTGAACCTTCATCATGTTTTTGATCCAGTCTTAACCTATGATGATACCGGCGCAAGAAAGCCTTCACCGGAGCCGTTTAAATTAGCATTAGAAAAAATGAACGCTCAGCCAGAAGAGGTTTTAATGATAGGNGATTGGCCAGATCGTGANGTGGTTGGNGCCAAACAAATAGGAATGAAGACAATTTTTGCACGNTATGGAGATACTTTTGGAACAAAAGAATCTGGGGCAGATTGGGATGTTGATGATATTTATGATATTGTTGGAATTGTAAAGGAATTAAATAACGTCTAATTTTTTCATCGGAACGGANATCGTTCAAGTTGAGCGCATCCAAAAAATGCTNGATAAGCAAAGTGATAAATTCATCAATAGGGTTTTTACTAAAGATGAATCACNGTATTGNTTATCTAAAGCAAGNCCCTCCTATTCATTTTGCCGGNCGCTTTGCTGCAAAAGAATCCATCAAAAAATGTTTACTCTCAAGTAAAATTATTAAATCTATAGAATTNAATCAGATTGAGATTTTATCAGATGAAGATGGNGCTCCTTATGTTCATTCAATNAATGATTTACCNATTAGCGATATAAAGATTACTATTTCGCATGAAAAAGATTATGCTACAGCGATGGCAATGATANCACTATGAATAATATTTTAATGAANAGCCAGGCCTATGATTTGGATGAAATGGCTATATCCAGATTTGGAATTCCAAGCAAAAATCTGATGGGTGAGGCTGGACGCAATNTTTCTAAATTCATTAAAGATAATATTAAAAATATTAAATCAGTTGGAATTGTTGCGGGCAAGGGTAATAACGGAGGAGATGGCTTTGCAGCGGCATTCTATCTCCATAAGTTAGATTATGATATTACTATTTTTTCAATTAATAGCATTGATTGTTTAAAGCCCGATTCATTGCACTACTACAAAAAGTGTATTAAAAACAATATCCCAATTATTGTTGATTCTGAACCTNCTTCTAAAAAAACCTCATTTGATTTAATCATTGATTCTATTCTTGGAATTGGATTCAACGGTGAGCTAAAAGAAAATGTGAAAAAATGGTCACGATGGATAAATCAAAATTCACTTATTTTATCATGNGATATTCCAACAGGGGTAAATAGCGACACTGGAAATATCAGTATTGATACGGTTAAGGCAGATTATACCNTNNCAATGGGNTACCCCAAGATTGGTATGTTTTTAGANCCAGGTAAGAGTTATAGCGGTTTAATTACTTCAGTTGATATTGGTTTTCCAAAAAATATCGATGAACTATCTGGTATAAAATGGAAAGCAATCACTGATGGCCATATTAAAAAGATTATCAAGCCTTTGGATAGGGATACTCATAAATACAATCAAGGCAAGGTTCTGATTTTAGCAGGTTCCAAGGGAATGACAGGNGCAGCTTATCTTGCAACAATGGGAGCGCTGAGGTCGGGTTGTGGNNTAGTNAAAACATTTACACCAGGCTCACTAAATGATATTTATGAAAAGAAAATTACAGAAGGTATGACAGTATCATGCGATGATCTTGGGAAAGGGTTTTTTTCAAAAGAAAATTATAACCAAATAATGGATAATATAGATTGGGCGGATGCAGTGTTGATTGGACCTGGCCTTGGTACAGAAATTGAAACNATAGAATTATTAAAAGAGCTCTTTAATTCTATTGATAAGCCAATGGTAATTGATGCAGATGGTTTTGGACCATTTTACAATGATAAAAATCTTATNAATCAATTAAAAAATGAGTACGTATTGACCCCCCATATAGGTGAATTAAGCAAGCTATTTGGTGTTAATAGTGAAAATATTAAAGAAGATATTATTTCATATATCGAAAAGATAACATCTTCAAGGCTTGGTGTTGTTGTTGCAAAAAATGCACCAACCCTAATTTCGAATGGCAACTATGGTTATATCAACTCTTCCGGAAACCCTGGGCTAGCTACCGCTGGAACGGGTGATGTGCTAAGTGGAATGATTGCTTCATTTATATCTCAAGGTTATAATTTAATTGAATCAACAGTGGTAAGTGTATATATACATGGATATGCAGCAGACATTATTTCTAAAAAGACTAGCGAGAGAGGCATGATTGCTAGCGATCTATTGATTGAAATACCCAACATATTATCTGAGTATGAATTATAAATTTTACAGAATTCTTCTCATTGTTTATGCCCTGATCATATTAATNATCTCAGCAACGCCAAGTAGCGACTTACCAAAAATGTGGCTGCTTCAGTACGATAAAATAATTCATTTTGTGGAATACCTTATATTTGGAGTCCTGGCTATGAAAAGCATGACGACCCAAAGCATGAAGGTTGGATTAATCTTAATACCATTTGGTATTATGTTTGGGTTTTTTGATGAGTATCTTCAATCATTTATATCGGGACGCTATTCCAGCCTGATGGATGTATTTAGCGATAGTATTGGATTTAGTATTGGAATAATTCTAGTTTATCTTACTCAAAATGATAGATAAAATTTATATAAAAGACTTTGCGATTGTTNGAGAGTTAGAACTGTCTTTTTTAGATGGTTTTACCGTAATTACTGGTGAAACTGGAGCAGGAAAATCATTAATTGTAAAAGCATTATCGTTAGCCCTTGGTTCAAAAGCAGAAAAGACAGATGTTAGAAGTGGACAGGAAAGAGCCGTTGTTGAAGTTAAGCTCAGNAATGAAAAAATATATCGCCGTTTAATTTCAAAAGCTGGTCGCGCTAAATCCTTTATTAACGAAGAGCCAATCCATGAGGAATCTTATCGTAGTCTTGTTTATAGCTTGGCTGATTTTCATGGACAAAATGAACAGCAATTGATAATGAATAGTCGTACGCATATTGATTTTCTAGATCGATTTTGTAAAAATGACACCCAACTCAAAAAAATTGAAACTATATATAATGACTTAATATTCACTAAAGATAAACTAAGTGAAAAACTAGCACTGTCTCGGGAATCTAATGATAAAAAAGAACTCCTAGAGTTTCAGTTAAAAGAAATTGAATTAATAAGTCCAAGAATTAACGAAGANGAGGANCTGACTAATGAGTTTAAGCGTCTAAANAATATTGAAGAAACGGTGGCGGCTATCCAAAAACTNAACCAAAGCCTCACGGAGCATGATCANTCAATCTATCGACANCTTTATTCCGCAATCGATGACCTTGAAAANCTATCNAAGTTNGATAAAAAACTCTCNCACTTTTTAGATGCACTAAAACAATCNTCTGTNTCAATACAAGAGTCCTCATCNGGNCTAATNGAATATTTAGATCATATTGATAGCGATTCCTCCAAATTAAATGAGATCAATGAAAGATTGCAGTCTATAGAAGGTTTAAAGCGAAAATATGGCGGTTCAATNGAATCTGTTATTGACTACGTAGAGCAGATTCAAAGAGAGCTCGATGAATTATCTGGCCTTGATGATGTAATAAGCAATCTTCGCAGTAAAGTATCTGACCTTACTTTACAATATACAGATTTAGCTGATCGGTTAAATCAAAAGCGTAAAGATTTTTCACAATCCCTTTCTCAGCAAATTGAAGCAATGATGGAAAAATTGAACATGGACGGCGCAACATTTCAAGTTGAAATTCAGCAGAAAGAATCTC